>NZ_PHOA01000100.1 GCF_003687455.1 Kocuria tytonicola
CCGCTGCTCCTCCCGACGTGGCCACCCCGACGGGCGAGCCTGCGCAGGAACGGGAGGCGGCGGCGTCGGCCGGGGTGCGCAGCTACGTGATCGACACCTCCGTGCTGCTCTCCGACCCGCGGGCGCTGCTGCGCTTCGCTGAGCACCGCGTGGTGGTGCCCATGGTGGTGGTCACCGAGCTCGAGGCCAAGCGGCACGACCCTGACCTCGGGTACTTCGCCCGCAAGGCGCTGCGCCTGCTGGACGACCTGCGGGTCTCGCACGGGGGACTGGACCGGCCCGTGGCACTGCCCGGCGGCGGGTACCTCACCGTGGAGCTCAACCGCGTGGCGGACACCGTGCTGCCGCAGAGCTTCCGGCTCAAGGACAACGACTCCCGCATCCTCAGTGTGGCCGCGGCGCTGTCGCAGGAGGGACAGGACGTGTGCGTGGTCTCCAAGGACCTGCCCATGCGGGTCAAGGCCTCCGCACTGGGTCTCGCCGCGGACGAGTACCGCGCCGAGTGGCTCGGCGGCGACGACGAGTACACGGGAGTGGCCCACGTGGACGCGCCCGACGACGTCGTGTCCGGGCTCTACGAGGACGGCCGCGCCCACGACGTGCCGGGCGCGGAGGGCCTCCCCGTGAACACCGGGCTCGTCGTGCGCTCCCCAGCAGGCAGCGCACTCGCCCGCGTGGAGACGAGCGGGCTGGCCCGGGTGGTGTCCGCGGACCGGGACGTCTTCGGGGTGCAGGGCCGCTCGGCGGAGCAGCGCCTGGCCATCGACCTGCTGCTGGACCCCGAGGTGGGCATCGTCTCCCTCGGCGGACGCGCCGGAACCGGAAAGTCCGCCCTGGCGCTGTGCGCCGGTCTGGAGACCGTGCTCGAACGCCGCGAGCACCGCAGGATCATGGTGTTCCGACCGCTCTACGCGGTGGGTGGGCAGGATCTCGGATTCCTCCCCGGGACCGAGGAGGAGAAGATGAACCCCTGGGGCCAGGCGGTCTTCGACACCCTCTCCGCCGTGGTCTCACCGGCCGTGGTGGACGACGTCGTCGCCCGCGGCATGCTCGAGGTGCTGCCGCTCACGCACATCCGCGGGCGCTCGCTGCACGACGCCTGGGTGATCGTGGACGAGGCGCAGTCCCTGGAGCGCAACGTCCTGCTCACGGCGCTGTCCCGGGTCGGGAAGAACTCCAAGGTGGTGCTCACCCACGACGTCGCCCAGCGGGACAACCTCCGGGTGGGGCGGCACGACGGGATCATGGCGGTGGTCGAGGCGCTCAAGGGCCAGCGGCTCTTCGGTCACGTGACGCTCACGCGCTCGGAGCGCTCACCCATTGCGGCGCTCGTCACGGACCTCCTGGAGCGCCAGGACGTGTGAGGCGCGCTCGCCGCGGACGTGGCGCGGCGGCGTCGTGCGCTGGACCTACGTGGTGGCCACCGGCCACGGGAGGTGGCGGGAGACGTCCGTGAGGTCGAGGTCGTGCGCGGTGAAGAGGTCGTCCAGCTGGTACTCGTCCACGCCCTCGATCACGAGCCGGTGCCCCTGACCGGCGTGCGGGCCCTGCAGGACGTGCGAGTGCACGCACACCCCCGTGGCGTGGTCCACCGCGATGCGTGTGGGACCGGGGGCGAGCGGGTGGCCGCTCGTGACGGCGCGGTAGCGCACCGTGGGTTCCACGGTGGCGCACCAGACCCGGCGACCGGCGAAGGTCCCGGTGGCGGTCCCGTGCAGCCGGGCCGGGCGCTGCTCCGGGAGGTACGGGGGAGTGGGCGCGGGGCCCACGCACTCCACGGGGTCCAGGACGGCCTGCCAGCGTCCACCGCCGAAGACGGGGTCCCCGTACGCGGCCTCGGGGCGGCGGGTGACCAGCCCGTGGTCGTCGTACACGGGCGTCACGAGGGCGGGCGGCAGCAGCCAGGAGGACGGGGTGTCCGCCACGTAGAAGTCGTCCCGGGAGCGCTCCAGGGAGGTGGTCGTGTAGCGGAGGACACCGTCGAGCGTCTCCACGCGCAGGTCCGAGGGGCGGCGCAGCCAGGCCCGCACCGGTTCCGCGGCGGCCGAGCCACCGGCCTCCCAGGTGAGCACGAACCGCAGAGTGTGCCACCGCCACGGGGACGAGCGGCACAGCGCGGCGAAGGCCGCCGGCGGAATCTCCGGGGCGGCGGGCGCGGTCTGCCAGGGGGCACTCATGCGGTCAGTCTACGAAGCGGGCCTCCACAGCCCCTGACACACAGTGGGTCCGTGTGCCGGAGGTGCCTACGATGAGCGCATGATGCAGCCCAACACGGCGGGCATCGGGGGATTCGTGGGGGACCACCTGCAGGACGCGGCGCTGAGCGCCCACCTCGCGGCCGTGCTGTGCGCGCTGGCCGTGCTGGTGCTCGCGTGCTCCGGGGTGTGGCTCGCGGCCACCGACATCCGCGAGCACCGCCTCCCCGGTTCTGTGGTCCGCCCGCTCTACCCCGTCACCGCCACCCTGCTGGGCGCCGCGGCGGTGCTGGCCGACGACACCGTGCGACTGTGGTGGATGCTGTGGGGGCTCGCGATCATGGGCGGGATCTTCCTGGTGCTGCGGCTGCTGAACCCCGCCGGCATGGGCATGGGTGACGTGCGCTTGGCCGGTGTGCTGGGGCTGGTCACCGGGTTCTCCTCTGTGACCCACACCGTGCTGGCCACCGCCCTCACGTTCGTGCTGGCCGGGGTGTTCTGCCTGGGGCTCGTCCTGCTGCGGCGGGCGGATGCGAGCAGCCGGATCCCCCTGGGGCCGTTCATGATCGTGGGAAGCTTGGGTGTCGTGGCCTTCGCGTGACCGCCCGGCCAGCGGGCGCGGTCCGCGCGGCCACGACGACGCCGCGCGCGCTGCTGCGCGCGGAGCGGTTCCCGCCCGGCCCACCACCCAGGAGACGACGACCATGGCCACCCCCGAGTTCATCCAGCAGCTGCGCCGCAGCATCGGCCACGACCTGCTGTGGCTGTCCGGCTGCACAGCCGTGGTGGTGCACGAGGGGAAGGTGCTGCTGGGCCGGCGGGCGGACAACGGCAACTGGGGGCTCATCACCGGCATCGTGGAGCCGGGGGAGGACCCCGGCGTGGCCGCGCGGCGCGAGTGCCTGGAGGAGACGGGCGTGGAGATCACGGTGGACGCCCTCGTGCGGGTCAAGGCCGGGGGAGTGGTCGAGTTCCCCAACGGGGACCGTTGCCAGTTCCTGGACCACACGTTCCTCTGCAGCCGGGTGGCTGGGGAGGCGCGGGTGGCGGACGACGAGTCCCTTGAGGTCGGCTGGTACCCCCTCGACGAGCTGCCGCCGATGCCGGAGCACCAGGCCGAGCGGCTGCGTGCGGCGCTGGAGTTCACGGGCACCACGGGCTTCGAGCGGTAAATTGATCGGGGGGGTGCGCCCGGAGCGCACCCAGGAGAGGGGCTTCCGGATGACACAGGCGTACATCGGGATGGACATCGGCACAGGCAGCACCAAGGCGGTGCTGTGCTCCACCGAGGGCAAGATCCTCTACTCGGCCACGCGCAGGCACCAGATGCAGATCCCCCGCCAGGGATGGGCGGAGTTCGAAGCCCAGGACGTGTGGTGGGACGAGGTCTGCTCCCTCGGCCACGAGCTCATGGAGCACAGCGACGGTGCGGAGATCCTGGGGATGTGCGTCAGTGGAATGGGCCCGTGCCTCGTGCTCACTGACGATCAGCTGGCTCCCGTGCGGCCGGCGATTCTGTACGGGGTGGACATGCGAGCTCACCGGGAGATCGAATCTCAAACCCTGCGCTACGGGGCCGAGACCATTCTCCAGGAGTGCGGCACAGCCCTGTCCTCCCAGGCGGTGGGGCCGAAAATCGAATGGGTGCGCCGTCACGAGCCCGACGCCTTCGACCGCGCCACGCGCCTCTTCGGAGCGAATTCTTACGTTGCCGCCAAGCTCACGGGTGCCTACGTGCAGGACCACCACTCGGCAAGCCAGTCCGATCCCCTGTACTCGATGCCCGGTGACGTGGGGGGACTGCATGCGCCCGATGCTCCTGCCGGTTCATGGCACCGGGAACGGTGGAACGACATCTGCGGGCACCTTGAGGCACCGGAGCTCGTGTGGCCGCACGACGTCGTGGGGCAGATCCATGCCGAAGCGGCCCATGCCACTGGCATCCCGCGCGGCACCCCCGTCAGCGCCGGGAGCGTGGATGCCTGGGTGGAGGCGCTCAGCGCCGGGGTCCGCGCCCCCGGGGACCTCATGCTCATGTACGGCTCTACCATGTTCCTCACGCACACCGTGTCCGAGTTCACCGCTCATCCGCAGCTGTGGCTGACCAACGGGGTGTTCCCCGGAACCTTGACACTCGCCGCGGGAATGGCCACCTCGGGTTCGGTGCTGGGCTGGTGGCAGAAGCAGCTGGGCGATCTTTCCTTCCCGGAGCTCGATGCGCTCGCCGACGAGGTGCCCCCGGGTGCCGAGGGCCTGCTCTCCCTGCCGTACTACGCGGGAGAGCGTACCCCCATCTTCGATCCTCGCGCCCGTGGCACCCTGGTGGGGCTCACCTTGTCCCACGGCAGGGGCCACCTGATCCGGGCCCAGTACGAGGGCATCGGATTCGCCGTGCGTCAGGTCCTCGATCTGCTGGAGTCGCAGACGCAGCCCATCGAACGCATTGTGGCGGTGGGCGGCGGAGCGCAGTCACCCGTGTGGACGCAGGCCGTCAGCGACATCACCGGAAGGGAACAGGAGATCCCCGATCAGACCATCGGGGCGAGCTACGGGGACGCCCTGCTCGCGGCCATCGGCACTGGCCACCTGGACACCGGCACCACGTGGGCCAGCACCGCCACGGTGGTGCGTCCCCGCGCCGAGCACCGAGAGCTCTACGACCGTCTCTTCCAAAACTACGAATCCCTGTATCCCGCTCTGAAACCGGTGATGCACGAGCTCGCGGAGATCCAGGGCCAGAGTTGAGTACTGCTGACCCTCGTGTTGCGTCAAGGCAGCGACAGGACGGCGCGGGCCGTTTCCTCGTCCGTGACCAGCCGGTTGAAGAAACCGAGTGCGGCCCCGGCCGCTATGCTGCGGGCCTTGTGCACACCGGCGGCCACGGCCACTCGCTGGGGGATGGCCCGCAGCACGCCCGTGTCGATGCTGATCATACGATCGCTGCCTGGGAACTCCAGCAGGTTGCCGGCAGCGTCGTAGAAGTGCAGGCACACGTCCCCTACGGCGCGGTTCAGCGACGGGTGACGGTGCGGCACGGAGGAGGCGAGGGACGTGCGGCTGGCCGTGGGCGCTCCCACACCCACCAGGCATGCCGCCGCGTGGGACCACTGTTCCTTGATGGCCACGTAACTGGGGTCCTCCTGCAGCGCCCGGTACACGCCTGCGGAGGGCATGGCCTGAGCGAAGAGGAACTGGGGGGTGGCCCCCAGGTTCGACGCCGCGAGCCGCAGGATCTCGTTGGTCTGGTGCCACGGTTCCGGCTCGGACTGGCCGCCCACCCCCGGGACCACGGTGACCGATGTGAGGTCCGCCCGGACACTCTGCACCACTTGGTGCACGGCTTGCCCCGAGGCCAGCACGAGCACCTGGCCCGGCTGCAGCGCCATGTCCCGGATGGCCTCCCCCGCTGCGCCGCCCAATCCTGTCCCGATGTGGTTCACCTGGGAACCGGGTGCGAGGTAGACGCGTTGCAGTCCCAACCGCGTCTCGAGCTCCTCTCCGAGACCTCGTGCCATCGCTGAGGGAGGCCGGACAACGGAGATCCGCACGATGCCGCGTCTCCGTGCCTCCGCGAGCAGTCGCGACACGGTGGGGCGGGAGACCTCGAGCTCCGTTGCGATCTGCGCCTGGGTGGCCCCCTCCTCGTAGTACAACCAGGCGGCGCGGTACAACTCGTCCTCCGGTCGGTCCGTGCTTCGGGGAAAGGGAGGCGTGCGCGTCATGGTCGGGGTCCCATCGTGAACATATGTTCAACGAACGGTAGCACGCCGTCCACTTGAGCCCCGGAGAAGCCTGGTGGCTGGCGAGGCGGCCGACGTCTGTGCAGGTCGGATGGGGTTTAACGCCGCAGGGGTGTGAAAATTTGTTCTTGACATCTGTTCACCAACTAGTAGTCTCCATCACATCGTCCAACTATGACGTGCGACACGAAGGAGTGGCCATCATGAACCTGCCCCAGACCATGAACGCAGTGGTGTGCAACGGTCCCGAGGACTACACGCTCGAGGAGCGCCCCGTCCCCACCACCGGAGACACCGATCTGATCATCAAGGTGGAGGCGGTGGGGGTGTGCGCGAGCGACCTCAAGTGCTACCACGGTGCGAGCAAGTTCTGGGGGGACGAGAACCGTCCCGCCTGGGCGCAGAAGGGTGTGACCCCCGGGCACGAGCTCGTGGGTGAGATCGTGGCGGGTTCCGCCGAGGCCCTGGCGCATCACGGCGTGGCCATGGGGGACCGCATCGTCTGCGAGCAGATCGTCCCCTGCGGCGAGTGCCTCTACTGCCGCCGCGGCCAGTACTGGATGTGCGGCCCCCACGACATGTTCGGCTTCCGCAACTTCGACGGGGCCATGGCCGAGTACATGCTCGTTCCGCAGATCGCCCGGGTCCACAAGGTCTCGAAGGACGTCGCCCCCCAGCACGCCGCCTTCGCGGAGCCGCTGTCCTGCTCCCTGCACGCGGTGGAGCGCGCGAACATCACCTTTAACGACGTCGTCGTGATTGCCGGCTGTGGGCCCATCGGACTGGGCATGATCGCCGGGGCCAAGGCCAAGAGCCCGCTCAAGGTGATCGCGCTCGACATGTCCGACGACAAGCTGGCGCTCGCCGAGAAGTGCGGCGCGGACATGACCATCAACATTGGCCGCGAGGACGCGGTGGCCGTGGTCAAGGAGCTCACGGACGGGTACGGCGCGGACGTCTACATCGAGGGCACCGGGCACCCCTCCGCCGTTCCCCAGGGTCTGAACCTGCTGCGCAAGCTCGGCACCTTCGTGGAGTACTCGGTGTTCGGCTCAGACGTGACGGTGGACTGGTCCATCATCTCGGACGACAAGGAGCTCAACGTGCTGGGTGCCCACCTGGGCCCCAACTGCTGGCCTGCGGCCATCCGCATGGTGGAGTCCGGGATCCTGCCGCTGGACGAGATCTGCACGGACCAGTTCCCGCTCGCCCAGTTCCAGGACGCTCTGGACATGGTGGCGGACTCCGCTGGATCGTCCGTGAAGGTGAGCATCCTGCCCGGTCTCTCCGAGTCCCGGCACCGCTCCGCCCAGGCCCAGGCCCAGGGGTTCACCGCATGAGCGCCGCGGCCACCACGCCCAGCACCCCACAGAAGGAGCACTTTCTCGACAGGATCGGCATCCCGTCCGTCCTAAAGTGGGGCTTCCTGGGCGTGCTGATCTTCATGACCGGGCTGGGCGTGGAGTCCAACTTCCTCACGCCCCACCTGGCGAAGCTCCTTGGCTCCTCCGAGGCCACCATCGCAGTGGTCATCGGCTTCTACTCCGTGGCGGTGCTGATCGCCAGCTACCTCTCTGGCGCACTGAGCGACCTGTGGGGGCCCCGCCGAGTCATGCTGCTCGGGTTCATCATCTGGGTGGTCTTCGAGGTCGCGTTCCTGGTGGCCATCCAGACCGGCAGCCTGTGGCTCACCGGGATCACGTACTTCCTGCGGGGCTTCGGCTTCCCGCTGTTCTCGTTCTCCTTCCTGGTGTGGATCAACATCACCACCCCGGTGGAGCGCAACGGCACGGCCGTGGGCTGGTTCTACGTGATGTTCACGGGTGGTCTGCCCACCCTCGGGTCACTCGTGGCCATTGGCGCGATCCCCGCGTTCGGCGGCGGGGCCGAGGGTGAAACGGGTGCCATGTGGCTGTCCATCGCCCTGGTGGTCGTGGGCTTCTGCATCGCGTGGTTCGGGGTCAAGGCGGAGAACGGCAACCGCCGCATCGCCCCCGCGGGGGAGAGCGCCGGTCAGGTCATCTCCTCCGGCATCCGGCTGACCCTGACCAACCGCAAGGTGCTGCAGGGCTTCCTGGTGCGCCTCATCAACACGGCCCCCGAGTTCGGCATGTTCATCATCCTGCCGGCCGTCATCTCCACCACACTCGAGTGGGGCCAGGCCCGCTGGCTCACCATGACGGTGTGCGTTTACGCGGGCAACATCCTGTTCAACGCCATGTTCGGTGCCATCGGTGACAGGTTCGGCTGGCGCAAGACCGTGCAGTGGTGCGGCATCGTGGGCTCCGCGCTGGGTCTGCTGCTCTGGTGGTACGTGCCGCACTGGGTGGAGCCCGGTTCCACCTGGGGCTTCGTGCTCTCCACGATCGCCGGCGTGGCGTTCGGCATCATGCTCGCGGGCTTCGTGCCCATGGGCGCGATCATGCCCGCGCTGGTGCCCGAGCACAAGGGCGCGGCCATGGCCATGTACACCACTGCTGCCGGTGGCGCGTACTTCCTGGGATCCGCCGTGGTGGCCATTGTCCTGAACGTGACCCGTGCGCTGGGAATGTCCTCGTTCGCCTCCAACTCCGCCGTGGTGTGGACGTTCGTGGCCCTGTACGCGTGCGCTTTCGTGATGGTGAACCACCTGCGGGTTCCGCAGGACGAGAAGGGTGCCCGTCACCACTGAGGGGCGACGACCGCCCGCCGCCGTTCCATCTGCAAGGAGTGAGATCTGATGACGACCGTTTTCGATGCCCCGGAGGACTTCGCCGACGACCAGCTCGAGGGTTTCCTGGCGCTCTACTCGGACCGCCTGCGGGGTGTTCCCGGTGGGGTGGTTGCCCTGCCGCAGGGTGAGCCCGCCGTCGCCGTAGTGGTGGGCGGCGGGTCCGGGCACTACCCGGCCTTTGCGGGACTGGTGGGTCCCGGAC
>NZ_PHOA01000101.1 GCF_003687455.1 Kocuria tytonicola
CCGCCCCCGCGCTTGAGCTTCACCGCCCCGAAGGGAAGGTCGATGTCGTCGTGGACCACCACCAGGTCCTCGAGCCCCAGGGAGTAGTAGGTGCTCAGTGCCCTCACGGGCCCGCCCGAGACGTTCATCCAGCTCAGCGGCTGCGCGAGCACGAGCCTCGGGGCTCCCGGGCGCATGCGCGTCTCCGCGACCACCGCGCGCGCCCGGTGCGCCGAGAGCGTCACGCCCGCCCTCGCCGCGAGCTCCGCCACCACCATGGCGCCGATGTTGTGCCGCGTGCCCGCGTACCGGTCCCCCGGGTTGCCGAGGCCCACCACCAGGGTGCGTTCCGTCATGCCGTGCTCCTCGCTCTCGTCCTGGGCGCCGTCCACGCCGGGACGACGACGGCGGCGGGCACCCGAGGCACCCGCCGCCGCTCATCACGTGACCGCGCCACCCGGGAGGTGACGGGGTCGAGAGGCCTACTCGTCGTCCGAGGACTCCTCGGCGGTCCCCTCGGAGGCATCCTCCTCGGACTCCTCACCCTCGGTCTCGGGCTCCTCGCCCAGGTCCTGCTCGACCGGCTCGGACACGTTGACCACGAGCAGCTCGGGGTCGGAGACCAGGGTGACGCCGGAGGGCAGGGTGACGTCCTTCGCGTAGACGTGCTCGCCCGCCTCGAGGCCCTCGATGTCGAGCACCAGGTGCTCGGGGACCTTCAGGGCATCGGCCTCGACCACGAGGACGTTCTCCTCGACGTTGTGGATGGCCGTGGGGGCAACCTCGCCCTCGACCGTCACGGGGATCTCGACCTCGACGCGCTCGCCGCGGCGAACGGTCAGCAGGTCGATGTGGAGGATCTCGGGGCGGACGGCGTGGCGCTGGACCTCCTTGATCATGGCCAGGTGGCCCTCACCGTCCACGTTGATCTCCAGGACGGCGTTCGGGTTGCGGGAGGCCAGCATCATCTGGTGACCCGGCAGGACCACGTGCAGCGGCTCGGCCCCGTGGCCGTAGATCACGGCGGGGATCTGGTTGCTGGCGCGCACGCGGCGGGCGTAGCCCTTGCCGAACTCGGTGCGCAGGGTTGCGGGGATGGTGATGATGTCCACCATGGTGGTGCTCCTTCGGTCGTGGGTCTGGTCGGTCGCCGTCAGACCGTCCGCACGCGGTGCCCGGCACCACGGTCGCGGACGGCGTCCGATCGACGTGGTGCGGCTCCAGGTGTCCCACCGCCCGGGAGGATCTGCACCGGGTGCGGTGGATCGTCAGGATCCACAGGCCGTCGTCGATAACGGGGCAGCGCGACTGCCCCCTCGCCTTGGCAACCGGGTCAGGATAGCACGCACCGCCCGCGCGGCCGCCGCCGGTCGCACTCCCACCCCCCTCCGCACGGCAACCGTGGGGCCCATGTCCCTCGCGCACCAGAGTGGCCGACAGATGACCCCCATCCGGTCCACGTCCGGCGCCGCACGCGGCTGCCAGATGTCCACAAATCTGTGCTGAACCATGCATTCGGCAGGTATTAGACCAGGTGAGGGAGTATATTCCACTGTTAGCGGGCGTAAATCTCGGGGGAGATGAACACCGTGGTGCGGGGGTCGCCTCTGATTCGAACCCCGGCATCCGAGCGAGCGCGTGGGGTGTCTCGCCGTCGAACGGTTTGTGGGGGAAGGTTCGTCGACCGTGTTCCAGGAAGCCAGTCACCAGCACAAGCACCTCTCGTGGCGCGAGAGCTACCAGCGGGAGCTGCGCGTGTACGACGCCGCCTCGCTCGTCCTCGCGCTCGCGCTCGCCCAGGCACTGCGCTTCGGGTGGCTCCAGGGTCTGCTCAACCTGGAGGCCCTGCCCATCCCCTACTGGCTCGTGGGCCTGCTCCTCGCCGTCGGATGGTGGATCTGGCTCGAGCTGCGCGGCACCCGCGGGGTCCGGCTGATCGGCAACGGGGCGGAGGAGGCCAAGCAGGTCGTCACCGCATCCCTGACACTCTTCGCCGCCATCGCCATCGCGTCCTACGCGCTCAACGTGCCCACCGCCCGCGGCTACATCCTCATCGCCCTGCCCCTCGGCACGGTCATCCTGCTCGTGGGCCGGCTGTGGGCCCGCCGGAAGCTGATGCGCCGGCGCGAGCAGGGGCTGAACATGTCCCGCACCATCGTGGTGGGCCGTTTCCCGGGGGCCGTGGAACTCGTGGGTGAGCTGCAGAGCCGTCCCGACGCGGGCTTCGACCCCGTGGCCGTCTACATGCCCACCTCGCACCACCGGTTGCCGCAGTCACTGGAAACCGTGGAGCTGCCCTGCAACGCGCTGGCCGCCCAGGAGCGCCCGAGCGTGCAGGGCATCGTGCAGGCCTGCCGTGAGCACGACGTGGAGACCCTGGTCATGGCCGCCTCCGTGCCGCTGACCACCACCGAGATCCGCCACCTGGGGTGGGCACTGGCGGACGAGCGCATCCGGCTCGTGATGAACACCGGGCTCACCGACGTGGCCGGGCCCCGCATCCACACGCAGCAGCTCGCGGGGCTCCCGCTGATCCACGTGGCCACGCCGCGGTTCACCCGCGCCAAGAAGCTGGTCAAGCGCCTCATCGACATCGTGGGCTCGCTCACCGCGCTGGTCCTGCTCTCCCCGGTGATGATCGTGCTCGGCATCCTGGTCAAGGCGCACGACGGCGGCCCGGCCTTCTTCGCCCAGGAGCGGGTGGGCATCGACGGCACCCGCTTCAAGATGCTCAAGTTCCGTTCCATGTACGTGGACGCGGAGGAGCGCAAGGCCGCTCTGACCGCCGCCAACGAGTCCGAGGGCGGGGTGCTCTTCAAGATGAAGGACGACCCCAGGGTGACCCGGCCGGGAAAGTGGATGCGCCGCTACAGCCTGGACGAGCTGCCCCAGTTCATCAACGTCCTCAACGGCACCATGTCCCTCGTGGGACCGCGTCCGCCACTGGCCAGTGAGGTGGACAAGTACGAGCAGCACGTCTACCGCCGTCTCCGGGTCCGCCCGGGCATCACCGGGCTGTGGCAGGTCTCCGGGCGCTCCAACCTGGACTGGAACCAGACCGTCCGGCTGGACCTGTACTACGTGGAGAACTGGTCCCCCGTCCAGGACATGGTGATCATGCTCCGCACCGTGCGCGCCGTCTTCGCCTCCGACGGCGCCTACTGAGCCCCGCCCTCGGTCACGCTCGGTCCACCGCTGGCAGGCGGCGCCGCGCGCACGACGACGCCCTCTCACCGGCCGCGCCCCTCCTCCGGGAGGGGCGCGGCCGTTTCGTCGTCCGGGCGGAGCACCCCGCCGCAGAGCCGCCCGCCCGGACGAGGCCTCGGGTGCCGAGCCCGTGCGACATCGAATCTTTTTCCGAATGAAATCTCCCCGTTATGCGCTCCCGGCGGGCGAAATACCCCGAAACTCGATGCGAACAATTACACTTTCCAGTGCGTCCCCCCAGGTTGCTCCCCTTCCCGCCTGCCGAGCAGCTCTCCCCCCGTGCAGTAAGGCATCATGTATGACCACCCTCCACAGAACAGTTCTGCCCGCAGCCGTGACCGCAACCGCACTGGTGCTCACGACGCTCCTGCCCGCCGCGGCGAGCAATGATCCGCACCAGAACCTGAACCCCGGCAAGGGCGATGTGGTCTCCGTGGAGACCAAGGAGCTCAAGACGGTCGTCGACGATCCGCGGCTGCCAGCCGCCCCTCCCAAGACCGGGGACAGGAATCCCGGCGCCACCATGGGCCAGAAGATGAAGTCCATGGAGGACACCACCAAGGTCTCGGCGGCCTCCGAGAAGGAGCTCGAGAAGGTGGAGGCCGCGGTCCTGGGTGGCAGCACCTCGTCCGGCAACCCCGCGCCGTCGGGCAAGAGCTCGAGCGCGCCGAGCGCCTCCGCACAGGCCGCGGACCAGGGCGGCGTGGGTCCCGCCGGTTCCATGTCCCTGGTGGTCCGTGCCGGGTCCTGGCGCCCCGCGGGCATCGCGGGCATGGACGTCTCCGGGTGGCAGCCCGCCATCAACTGGAGCGCCGAGTACGCCGCGGGCGCGCGCTTCGCGTACGTCAAGACCACCGAGGGCATCGGGTACCGCTCCGAGGCTTTCAACGACCAGTACACCGGGTCCTACGCCGTGGGCATGAACCGCGGCGGGTACCACTTCGCCCTTCCCAGCCAGACCGACGGGGCATCCCAGGCGGACTTCTTCGTGAACAACGGCGGCGGCTGGTCCGCGGACGGCCGCACCCTGCCGGGCCTGCTGGACATCGAGTACAACCCCTACCCCTCGCTGGGCGACACGTGCTACAACATGTCCGCCCCGCAGATGAACTCCTGGATCAAGTCCTTCTCGGACCGGTACAAGCAGCGCACCGGGCGCCTGCCCGCGATCTACACCACCGCCGACTGGTGGTACACGTGCACCGGCAACACCGCCCAGTTCAACAACCACCCGCTCCACCTGGCGTCCTACGGGGTGGACTACCCCGCGTACATGCCCAACGGCTGGTCCCGTCACGACCTGTGGCAGTTCTCCGACAACGGCCCGTTCTCCGGCGACTCCAACGTCTACGGCGGGTCCTGGGCCCAGTTCCAGTCCCTCGCATCGTCCGCGTCCTACGCCCCGCTGGGTGGGCGCCCCTCTGGCTACTCGGTCCGCGGCGGCATCGCTGCCGTCTACAACGCGACCGGCGGTGCCGGGGTCTGGGGGCAGCCTGTGTCCGCAGAGAAGGACGCCGCCTACGGTGGCCGGTACCAGCAGTTCTCCCGCAACGGGGTGATCACAACCGCGTATTGGCACCCGAACACCGGCGCGCACATGCTACGCAACACGAGCGGCATTGGCGGCAAGTTCGTAGCAACGGGCCGCGAACGGGGCTACGGATTCCCGGTCAACGAGGAGCGCTCCATCCCGGGGGGTGCCTACCAGGTGTTCCGCACTCCATCCGGTCAGAGCACCAAGGTCATGTGGACCTCCCGCTCGGGATCTCACGCCGTCAAGGAGTACGGGGCCATCGGCAAGCGCTGGTCCCGGAGCGGCATGGAACGCGGCATGGGGTTCCCCACCACGGACGAGTACCGCTATGGTGACGAGGTCCGGCAGAACTTCTCCAACGGGTACATGATCACGTTCCACACCAGGACCGGCCACGTGCGGGTCCTGAACATCTGATCCTGCCCGTCTGAGCCCACGCGGCAGAGAGCCGCCCACGTCGGACGACGTGGGCGGCTCTTCCGCATCCCGGGGCGGGCCCGGGACGGTGCCCGGTTCAGGAGCGGCCGTTGAAGAGGCTCGTGACCGAGCCGTCCTCGAAGACCTCCTGGATGGCGCGGGCGATCAGCGGGGCGATGGAGAGCACCGTGAGGTTCTCGAACTGGTGCTCGGGCGGCACCGGCAGGGTGTCCGTCACGACCACCTCGTCCGCACCGCACGTGGAGAGTCGCTCCACCGCGGGACCGGAGAACACGGCGTGCGTGGCGGCGATGATCACGTTGGAGGCACCCTGGTCCCTGAGGACCTGCACGGCGCCGGTGATGGTGCCGCCGGTGTCGATCATGTCGTCGATCAGCACGCACGTGCGGCCCTTGATGTTGCCCACGACCTCCTTGGAGACCGCCTGGTTGGGCACGGTGATGTCACGGGTCTTGTGCACGAAGGCGAGCGGGGCTCCGCCGAGGCGCTCGGCCCACTGTTCGGCCACGCGCACGCGCCCGGTGTCCGGGGACACCACGGTCACGTTGTCCACGTCCACCACGGAGCGCACGTGGTCGCTCAGCAGCGGAATGGCCATGAGGTGGTCCACGGGCCCGTCGAAGAAGCCCTGGATCTGCGCGGTGTGCAGGTCCACGGACATCAGCCGGTCCGCGCCCGCGGTCTTGTACAGGTCCGCGATGAGCCGGGCGGAGATGGGCTCGCGGCCGCGGTGCTTCTTGTCCTGGCGCGCGTAGGGGTAGAACGGGCTGACCACGGTGATGGACTTGGCGGACGCCCGCTTGAGGGAGTCCAGCATGACGAGCTGCTCCATGAGCCACTGGTTGATGGGCGCGGGGTGGGACTGGATCAGGAACGCGTCCGCACCGCGCACCGACTCGCCGAAGCGCACGTAGGTCTCGCCGTTGGCGAAGTCGTAGGCGTCGGTGGGAACCAGGTCCGTGCCCAGCTCACTGGCGATGCGCTCCGCGAGCTCGGGGTGCGCCCGACCCGAGAGCAGAACCATCCGGTTCGAACCCGTGTTGGTGATGCCGGTCATGTGAACTCGCTTTCTCTGACGTTCCTGGGGTTCCTGCTCGCGCGGCGCTCTGGCTCAGGCGCCGGTGCCGCGGTCAGATTCTTGGGCGGCCTCCGCCGCGCGGGCCGCCGCCGTGCCGGGGCGGTGCTTCTGCACCCACCCCTCCACGATGACCTGCTTGCCCTCGGTGAGCACGAGTGCGCCGGCGGGGACGTCCTTGCGGACCGTGGTGCCGGCTCCGGAGTAGGCGCCGTCGCCCACGGTCACGGGGGCCACGTACATGTTGTCCGAGCCCATGCGGACGTCGTTGCCGATGCTCGTGCGGTGCTTGTTCACACCGTCGTAGTTCACGAACACGGAGGCCGCGCCGATGTTGGAGTTCTCGCCGATGGTCGCATCCCCCACGTAGGAGAGGTGCGGCACCTTGGAGCCGCGTCCGATCGTGGACTTCTTGGTCTCCACGAACGTGCCGATCTTGCCGTCCTCCCCGAGCACCGTGCCGGGACGCAGGTACGCGAACGGCCCCACGGTGGCACCGGCGCCCACCTCGGACTCGCTGCCGTGCGTCCGGGTCACGGTGGCGCCCCGGCCCACGGTCACGTCCGTGAGGGTCGTGTCCGGGCCCACGACGGCGTCCTCGGCCACCCGGGTGCGCCCGTGCAGCTGGGTACCGGGCAGCACGGTGGAGTCCGCCTCCAGCTCCACGGTGTCGTCGATCCACGTGGTGGCGGGGTCCACGATGGAGACGCCGTTGCGCATGTGGGTCTGCAGCGTGCGCTGGTTGAGGTAGTGGCCGAGCGCGGCGAGCTGCACGCGGTCGTTCGCGCCCTCGAGCTCCATGTAGTCGGCCATCTTCAGGGCGTCCACGCGGTGGCCTGCCTCGCGGGCCAGGCGGGGGACGTCCGTGAGGTACTTCTCGGCCTGGGCGTTGTCGGTGTCCACGCGGGAGAGCGCGTCGCGCAACACCGCGGCGTCGAACGCGAAGATGCCCGAGTTGACCTCGGTGACCGCACGCTCCACCTCGGTGGCGTCCTTGAACTCCTTGATCTCCGTGAACCGCCCGTGGGCGTCCCGCAGGATCCGGCCGTACTTGCCGGGTTCGGGGTGGTCCGCGGTGAGCACCGTGACCGCGTTGCCGTGCTCGGTGTGGTGGGCCAGGAAGGAGCGCAGGGTGTCCGCGGTGAGCAGGGGGACGTCACCGTAGGTCACCAGCACGGTGCCGCTCACGGGGGTCCCGGCGTCGAGCACCTCCAGGCCCGCGTCCACGGCGGAGCCGGTGCCCGGGATGTCCGACTGGTCCGCGGTGAGCACGCCCGGTGCCACGTCCGCGATGTGCTGGGCCACGAGGTCGCGCTGGTGGCGGACCACGGCCACGATGCGCTGCGGCTCGAGCTCGCGCGCCACCTGGAGCGCGTGGGCGAGCATGGAGCGTCCACCGATCTGGTGCAGGATCTTGGGGGTCTTGGACTTCATCCGCGTGCCCTTGCCCGCGGCAAGGACGATGACGGCGGCGGGGTTCTCCCCGGTCGTGGCGGTGTCAACGGTGCTCACGGGCCGGACTCCTCTGGGTGCTCGTGAGGCGGTGGGGGCCATCTTCGCCTCGATGTGTCGTTCGTTCCGCCACTAGGACTCGAACCTAGACTCACGGCTCCAAAGGCCGGCGTGCTGCCAATTACACCATGGCGGAGCGCTGTCACCCGGGGGCGGCAACAGACGATGCACCCGCAGGCACACGAAAAATCACTGTAGCACCTGCGCTCAGCGCGTCAGCACGGGCAGGATGCGCCCCCTCGCGCACTGTTCGCGGTAGCCCGGGAGGCTCCTGCGGAGGACCTCCTCGTCCCGTTCGTCCAGGCCACGGACCACCACCTGCGCCCGGTCCGCGACGCGCCGCACGTGGTGCCACGCGTCGTCGTCGGGCTGTCCCGCGGCCCGGGAGCGGGACACGTCCCAGGCCATCGACGTCACGTGCGGGGAGGTGACGTCCAGGGTGCCCTGCTGGTGCTCGCGGTCCAGCAGCGCGAGGAGCATGAGCACCTCCTCGGCCACCGAGCTGTTCTGCACCATGAGGCGCACCCCGTGGTCGGAGGCGGCCTCCGCGAGCGCGGCGAGCATCGAGTACAGCCGCTGCCGCTGCCGCCCCCGGTGGGAGACTCCCCCGAGTGCCAGCACGAGCATCTCCGCGCCCACGCCGCGGCACAGCCCCAGCGCGTCGTCCACCGCGGCGATCACCCCCTCGTCGGGAATGTCCTCGTCCACGGCCACCGGGGCGCGCAGTAGCAGCGGCGCGGCACCGGCCTCCCGCAGCTGCTGCGCGACCTGACGCCGCACCACGGAGCCCATGTGCGAGCCCACCGGGCGGTTCGCCCCGATCGTGACCTCCACCGGACCGGGGTGGGCCCGCACCACCGCCACCGCGGCGGCCAGGTCCTGGGGGGTGTCCAGAACGGTTCCCGGGCCCTGCCGGCCCACGCCTGTCTCCTGCATACCGGCCAGTCTCCCACGGCTCGCCGGGGGTTCGCTGGGTCGCTGGTTCCCGGGTTGGGGTGCTGAGCCGGGGCCACCAGGGGTTGAGGGCGAGGGGTCGGGGGCCTCCCGGGACCCGGGGCTCTGAGG
>NZ_PHOA01000102.1 GCF_003687455.1 Kocuria tytonicola
AGAGAGGACCCCGCTGCCCGTGCAGGTCTCGCAGCACAGGAACAGCGCACGGCACTCGCCGTTGGCGCAGTTCACGAACCGCGGTGTGGGCTCTCCACACTCGGCGCACCGGCCCAGTGAGCGGGCCTCCGCGGAGAACTCGGTGTGCATGCGCCGGTCGAACACGTACAGGGAACCGTCCCACAGTCCGTCGTTGCCGTACTGCTCACCGTAGCGAACGATGCCCCCGTCCAGCTGGTACACGTCCTGGAACCCGCGGTTGCGCAGCAGCACGCTCAGCACCTCGCAGCGCACCCCTCCGGTGCAGTAGGTCACCAGGGCCCTGTCCTTGAGGTGGTCGTACGCTCCGGACTCGATCTCCCGCAGGAAGTCCCGGGTGGTCTCCGCGCGCGGGACGACGGCGCCGCGGAACCTCCCGATCTGCGCCTCCAGCCGGTTGCGGCCGTCGAAGAACACCACGTCCTCGCCGCGCTGCTCCACCAGCTCGTGCACCTCGTGGGGCGCAAGGTGCGTGCCCCCACCCTCGACGCCGTTCTCCGTCACGGTGATCAGGTCCGGGGCGTCGAAGGTCACGAGCTCCGGGCGGACCTTCACGCTCAGCCGGGGGAAGTCCTCCCCCACGCCGTCCGACCACTTCACGTCCGCGTGCTTGAAGGGCGCGTACTCCCGGAGTCCCCGCACGTAGGCCTTCACCTCTCGGATGTCCCCGCCGACCGTGGCGTTGATCCCCTGCTCCGAGACGATGATGCGGCCCGTGACCCCTGTCCGCTGCGCGAGGTTCAGCTGCCACAGCTTCACGGCTTCCGGGTCCGCGAGCGGGGTGAAGACGTAGAACAGCACGATCTTGGGGAGGGACATGTGCTCCAGGGTAGTGGGGCCGGGCGGCGTCGTCGTGGTGGGCGCCGCCGTCGGTGGACGGCGCGCGAGCCGGGCTTCGTCCCGTGGGGCCCGCTCCCACGGCCGGTGCGGGCGGCCCGGTTCCACCACGCACGCCGCGTCCGCGCGAACGGCGGTGGTCCCGGCCCTACGTGCCGTCGTCGTCCTTGCGCGTGGCGGGCCTGCGGCGCAGCTTCGTGAGGGCGCTCGGGCTCAGGTTCGCGGGGCCGGGCAGCCGCCAGCCGAAGCGGCGCGCGGCCACGCTGACCACGGCGCTGAGGACGATGGCCCCCGCCATCCCCCACGTGGGGTGGCCGAGCCCCACGAGCAGGGCCATGAGGGTGCTCGCGAGCAGGGCGCTCGTGGCGTAGAGGGTGTTGCCCCCGAAGATCGCGGGCAGGCGACCCACCGCGATGTCACGGATCATGCCGCCGCCCACCGCCGTCACCACGCCCAGCAGGATGGCCGGAGGCCAGGCCAGCCCGGCGCCGAAGGCCTTGACGGTTCCGGTGGCCGCCCAGCACCCCACGGACAGGCAGTCCGCCACGAACAGGGCACGGAACGTCCACCTGCTGCTGAAGGCCATGAGATATGCGACCAGCGCACCCACCAGCGCAGTGGTGAGGTAGGCGGGGTTGGTGAGCGCAACCGGGAAACCATGCTGCAGGAGGGTGTCCCGCAGCATGCCACCGCCCAGACCCGAGATGATGGCCAGCACCACGAACCCCACGAGGTCCATGCGCAGCTGCCGGGCCACCACCCCGCCCAGGATGCCGTTGGTCAGCACACCGAGCAGGTCCACGACGTCGAAGACGGCCTCCGGTTCGATGTCCACCGTGCTCACTCCCGTCCTGCCGGGCCGGACCGTCCCGGCGCCCCGCCCAGCATAGGTGGCCCTGCGGCGTCGTTCTGCATGTCGGCGCGGTGCGCCAGGATGGTCGCATGACAGACGTGCGCCCCGGATACACCCTGCTGGACGGCCCGCCCACGGTGGCGGAGTACATGCGCCTGCGCCGGGAGACCGGGCTGAGCCCCACCACCGAGGAGCAGGCCCGCGCCGGGATCCACGGTGCGTGGCGCGCGGTCCGCGTGCGGCACGAGGCCACGGGCCACGTGGTGGGGATGGGCCGCGTGATCGGGGACGGCGGCTGGTACTTCCACGTGGTGGACATGGCCGTTCTGCCCGCGCACCAGGGGCAGGGGCTCGGGGGCGCCGTGCTGGAGCACCTTCTCACCGCGATCCGGACGGACGCACCTCCCGGGGCCTACGTGAGCCTCATGGCGGACGGTCCCGGGCAGCCGCTCTACGCCCGCCACGGGTTTGCGGACCGGGCACCGCACACCATCGGCATGAGTCGGCGGCTGGACGGTGGGCGGCATGGCTGAGGGCCCGCGCCACGCCGCGGGTGTCACCTCGTCCGGGTCCGGGGCCCCGCAGTGGGTGGCGCCGTGCGGGACCGTGACCGGTTGGCGGGACGGGCCCGTGGACCGGGCCACCGGCATCAGGTACGCCACGGCGGAGCGCTACGAGCCCCCGCGGGCGGTCGGGGCGCCGTCGGCGGCCATCCGTGCCACGGACCCGGCACCGGCGTGCCCGCAGCCGCCCATGCCGTTCCTCGACGACGTCGTGGGCAGCACGCTGGGGAACCTCCCGCAGGACGAGGACTGCCTGCGCGTGTCCGTGACCGTGCCCGCGGACACGCCTCCGGATGCGAAGCTGCCCGTCATGGTGTGGATCCACGGCGGCTCGTACGCTTCCGGGGCCGGAGACGCGCCGTTCTACGACCCCGGTGCGCTGGTGGCGGAGCAGCGGGTGGTCGTGGTGAGCGTGACCTACAGACTGGGCCTGCTGGGGTTCCTCGGGGACGGTGAAAGGATCCCGGCGAACCTCGGGCTGCTGGACATGGTGGCCGCCCTGGAGTGGACGCGCGAGAACATTGCCGCGTTCGGCGGGGACCCGGACAACGTCACGGCCTTCGGGCAGTCCGCCGGTGGCGACGCCGTGGCCCACCTCATGCTGGTCCCCCGCGCCCGCGAGCTGTTCCACCGGGCCATCATCCAGAGCGCGCCGTTCGGTCTGCTGGCCGGCCGCGCGAGGATGAGCGCCCTGATGGCCCGGACGGCGGCTCCCCTCGCCCGGGACGCGCCCCTGGACGAGGTGCGCGCCATGCAGCAGCGCGTCGCGAAGGCCGCCGGACGGCACGGGCTCAAGGGTCAGATGCCGTTCGGACTGCAGTACGGCATGGATCCCCTCCCGCCCGAGGCGGAACTCGACGCCGCGTGGCGTGAGGCCGCACCGCACGTGGATGTCCTGGTGGGCAGCACCACGCGGGAGGCCGCTCTCTTCGCCGCGAGTGTTCCCGCGCTGCTGTCCCCCATGCGGCACTCCCGCAGGACGCGGCACGTGGACCGGTTCTTCGTCACCCCGTTCACCCGGCGGATCTACGGCAGGGGTGCGGCGGGGTTCGCCCAGCGGCACGTCCAGGCGGGAGGCACCGGGTGGCGCTACGAGTTCTCGTGGGGTGTGGGCCGCAACCCGGTGGCCGCAGCCCACATCTCCGAGCTGCCGCTGCTCTTTCCCGGTCAGGGTGCGTGGAAGCGCACGCCCCTCACGGACGGCCACACCTGGGCGCAGGTGGTGGACGACGGCGCCCGGCTGCGTCGCGCGTGGGCCGGTTTCGCCCGCGGGGAGGCACCGGCCAGTGATCGGGAGGCCGGGTTGCGGGTGCTCCCCCTCGTGGACCGGATGCGGTGAACCACCGGGGCAGGGAGGTTTCAGCCGCTCAGCGGGCACCCGGTGGCAGCACACCCGCGGCCCGCGCGATCTCCCCGTAGACCGCCGCGAGGTCGTCCAGGGACGAGTGGGCGTTCAGCCCACTGGGATTCGGTGCCACGAACAGCTGGGTGCCCGGCCACGGCGATTCCTGCGGCCCCGTGGTGGCCTTCGGACGGTCGAACGCGGCCCGGTAGGCGGTGATGCCCAGCACCGCCACCACCGCAGGACGCTCCCGGCGGACGAGCCGGTCGAGGCGTTCCGCGCCCTCGTGCAGCTCCTCACGGGTCAGCTCGTCGGCCCGCGCCGTGGCACGGGGGCACACGTTGCTGATCCCGATCCCCCGGCCCGTGAGCTGCGCCAGGTCGGAGTCCTCGTAGCCGCGGGCGGCGTCGATCAGCGTGTCCGTGATCCCCGCGCGGTGCAGTGCCGGGTAGAAACGGTTGCCGGGACGCGCGAAGTGGGCCCCCGTGGCCGCGGTCCACAGCCCGGGGTTGATCCCCACGAACAGCAGCCGCAGCGGGCGCGGCAGCAGGTCCGGCACCGTGCGGTCCCGGTAAGAGTCGAGTTCGGCGCGCGTGAATCCCATGGCTGGTCATGCTAGGCGGGAGCGCAGACACCCGGGCCCGTCCCCCGCCCCGTGTCCCTGAACGGGACGCCGCGGCGTTGTCCCCATGCCTCAGCCCAGCGGAGGACGCGACGCCGCCGGCGGGCGCCCCGAGCGCACCGCGCCCACGCTGGCCACGATCACCAGCGCCATGCCGCCGACCTCAACCGGCCCCATGGCCTGGCCCAGGATCACCCAGCCCACGAGTGCGGCCACGGCGGGGGCCAGGCTCACGAGGATCGAGAACGTCTCCGCGGGCAGACGACGCAGCGCGAGCAGCTCGAGCGCATAGGGCACGGCCGAGGACATGAGCGCCACGGCGAGACCCACGAGCAGCACACGAGGGTGGAGAAGTGCCGCGCCGCCGCTGCCGATCCCGAAGGGCGCGGCCAGCACGGCGCCGATCACCATGGCGAGAGCGAGCCCGCGAATTCCCTCGAAGCTGCGGCCAGCCTGGCGGGACATCATGATGTAGAGCGCCCACATGCCGGCCGCGGCGAGCGCGAACAGCACCCCCGCCGGATCCGGCGCACCGGTCCCCGGACCCGCACCGCTGAGCAGCACCACGCCCGCGAGTGCGAGGAGCGCCCACACCGCCCAGGCGGGCCTCCGGGAGATCACCACGGACAGCAGCAGCGGTCCGAGCAGCTCGATGGTCACGGCCACCCCCAGCGGCAGCCGGGCGATGGCCTGGTAGATGAGCATGTTCATGGCCCCCAGGGCCACACCGAACCCCAGCACCACACCCATGTTCGCCCGGGTGACGATGCTCGGCGAGGGCCGCACGACGACGCACAGCACCGCCGCGGCCAGGGCCAGTCGCAGGAAGACGGCGCCCAACGCCCCGACCTCCCCGAAGAGGCCCACGGCCACGGCGGCGCCCGTCTGGGTGATGAGGGCGGCCGTTGCCACGAGGGCCATTCCCTGGGCCGGGGACGAGTCCCCCGGGCGGGATGGGCCCCTGCTCACCGCTCTGCGAGCAGGAAGGCCCGCAGGGCCATGATGACCTCGTCCGGGCGGTCCGCGTGCACCCAGTGGCTCGCCCCGCGCACGGTGGTGCGCACGGTCCTGGGGAACAGCGCGCGCATGGCGGGGGCGTCCGCCTCCTTGATGTACGGGGAGTTCTCCCCCGCCATCCACAGGACGGGCCCGGTGAAGGTTCTCCCGGCCACGTCCTGATCGGGCCAGCCGCCCACCGTGTCGAGCTGGTCGTGCAGCAGGTCCAGGTTGGGCTGCCAGGCGAATCCGCCGTCCCGGTGGCGCAGGTTCTGCAGGAGGAACCCGCGGACCGTGTCGTCCGGGATGTCGGTGCGCAGAGCGGCGTCGGCCTCGGAACGGTGCGTGATCCCGGAGAGGTCCAGGCGCTTGAGGGAGCCCAGCAGGTGCTCGAAGTTCCCGCGGGACGCGGTGGCGTCCGCCTCCTTCGAGTCCACGGGCGCGATGTCCTCCACCACGAGCCGGCGCACCAGCTCCGGGTGGCGCAGCGCGAGGACCATGGCCACCTTGCCGCCCATGGAGTGCCCGAGCACGTCCACGGGGCCGTCCGCCGCGAAGCCCCTCCGCAGCTCCTCGGCCACGGTGTCCGCCATGGCGGCGTACGCGAATGTCTCGGTCCACGCGGAGTCGCCGTGGTCGGGCAGGTCCACGAGCAGGCAGCGGAACTCGGGCTGCAGCCCCTTGGCGATGTTCGTGAAGTTCTTGCCGCGCCCGAACAGCCCGTGCAGGAACACCAGCGGGTGCTCGCCGGAGCCGATGGGCGTGGTCTTCAACGTGGGTTTCGCATCCTGAGGCACGCGGGTCAATCTACTGCGCGCCCGCAGACCCCCCCAAAGCCGACGACGCCGCCCCGCCGGGCACCGCGCCCGGGGTCCGGGCCCACCGAGCACGGGCGCGCACGCCAGCACCGGCACCGCGGTCAGTGCGGGAAGTTCCCCCACACCAGCTGCGCCCCGGCGTGACCGGTGAGCGCCGTCATCACCAGGGCGAACAGGGCGACGAGCACGGCGAGGACCCGCAGGACGAGCACGAGGGTGTCCCGGCGGGCGAAACGCTGCGGGGTGAGCCAGCGCTCCGCCGCGTACAGGCAGACGCCGGCTCCCAGGCACAGGCCCACGGCCACCACGAGCAGGTCCGCGTACTGGGCGTGGGGTCCGACCTCCCCCGGGGAGTGCTCGCTCAGGCCCATGGCGGGCAGCAGCGCCTCTCCCGTGCTCTTGGCGACCACCGAGGCGAGGAAGGCCACGGCGGTGACCCCCACCGTGACGGCGCGCAGCCGAGCGCGCCAGCGGGGCACGAGGGCCCACAGCAGGAGGAGGACCGCCCCGAGCGGGACGGCCACGACGGACAGATGGACGAGGAGTGGGTGGGCGGGCAGTCCCGCAATCGTGGTGAGCACCCGCTCATCCTCGACGTCGTTCCCGTGCGCCACAAGCATGGTGAGGCTGTCCTGGCTCCGGGAACTCCCAGGCGGTGCCCCGAACCCGTGGATGCCTGGGAGTGGCACGGCAAACGCCCCGCGGCACCCTGGGAAGGGGCTGCGGGGCGTCCGTGAGAGGTGTCAGTTCGAGGTGCCCTTGAGCCGCTCGATGTGCTCGGAGGCCTGCGCCTTGGTGAGGTCCGCGGGCAGCTCCTCCCCGGCCTGCTTGGCGAGGGTGTCCAGGTAGGACTTCTGCGCGGCGGTCATGGGCTCGTCGCCGCTGACCCAGTCCGAGGGGTCCTTCTCCAGGGTGGAGTCCTGGGCGTCCCCGGTGGCGCCGATCGTCTCGCCCTGGGGCGCGCCGTTCTGCCCTGCTCCGTTCTGAGCGGCACCGTTCTGCCCTGCTCCGTTCTGAGCGGCACCGTTCTGCGTGGCCGCGTCCTGCGGCACCGCCCCGTCCGGGGTGCCGTTCTCGAGCGGCGGCTGGGCGTCCTGGCCCTGGGGATTCTGTGCGGGGATCTCGGTCATGACTGCTCCTTCGTGAGCTCCGGGCCGTTCGGACCCGGTGAGTGCGGTCGTGGAGTGGGCGGGCGCACGCGGCCCCGCGTGGTGCGGGGCGGGTTGGTGGCCCCGTCGTGCCCTCGACGGTAGCCGCCCCGGGGCCTCACGGGCAGGAGGTTTCGCTCACGGCGCGCACGGAGGGACTGACGCTTTTCTGCCCCACGGCCCATGCGTCCCCTGGGAGGCAAGCCCCGGAGCACCGCTGTGCCGCTGGACCGCCGTGCGGCCACGCGGTGGGCAGGTGCCCCACCCCGAGACCCGCGGGACCAGCGTCCCGACACCTGCACGGGCACCGCGCCTGCGGGCCCGGCAGCCGGGCAGGACCTCAGCGCACCGCCCCTCAGCGCACGATGCTCCGGCGGGTCCCGTCCTCGCGCCGCGTCCAGCCCTTCGCGTCCAGGTACTCGAGCAGCGGGATGGCCACGCGGCGGGTGGTGTCCCACGCCTGCCGCGCCTGGCTCGTGGTGAAGGGCTGCGGCAGCCGGGCCAGCTCGCGCATGGCGAGCGCGGGCGCGGAGGGCAGCAGGACGACGTCGCCCGGCAGCCTCAGCAGCCTGCCCACCCGCTGCGCCGCGGCGAGTTCGCGCGGGCCCAGGTGCAGGTCCGCCAGCTCGTACGCCTCCGGAGCGTCGAAGGGCCGCGCACGCAGCCTGGCCTCCGCCTCCGCCACCCCCGGCTCGGCGGCGCCCAGCCCGGTGGACCGGCCGGGGACGGTGAGGAAGCCGTCGCGCTCCACGAGCCCGGCCGTCCGCACCACGGTGTCCAGCAGCTCGGACCCCGGGGTTCCGAGAACGGCCGCGGCCGCTCCCCGGGGCAGACCGCGGGAGAGGGCGTCCCGCTCGTGGGCGGAGTTCACGGCCCGGGTCAGGGTCTCGGCCCACTCGGCCAGTCGGGGCGCGTGGAGCCACCAGCCCTGGGCGAGCACCACGTCCGCGGAGGGCGCGGCGGTGTCGGAGACGTCGAAGCCGAGCAGCCGCAGCTGCTCGACCGGCACGGCCCCGAGCTTGACGGTCTCCGCCACGGGATCGCCGTGGTCCGGAACCGTGGCCAGCCGGGCCGCCTCACGGGCAGCGGCGCCCCGTCGGTCCAGCGCCGGGGGGTCGACGTCCAGCACCCGCGCACCGCCCACGGCCACGCGCGCCCCGGGGCAGCGCAGCACCAGGCAGTCACCGGGCACGAGCACGAGAGGGTGCTCCAGCTGGAGACGGGCGTGGTCCGCGTCCAGCGGCCGGATCCGCGCCCCCACGCCCGCGGTGCCGGCGTGGACCACGACCTCCTCGGGAACCTCCGTGAACGGGGCTCCCCCGTTCCGGCGGACCTCCAGCACATCCGTGACGGGCCACGCCTGCGGGGTCACGAGCGCGTCCCCGCGGTGGATGTCCCGCCTGCTGGTGCCCCTCAGGTTCACGGCCACCCGGTTGGTGGGCCCGATCTGCTGCACCGAGCTGTTCTGGCTCTGCAGGGAGCGCACCGTCACGGTCTCCTCCCCCGCCGCACCCCGCAGGCTCAGGC
>NZ_PHOA01000103.1 GCF_003687455.1 Kocuria tytonicola
CTACTGCCAGCTCAAACAATGGCGCGCCATCGCGACCCGGTACGACAAACACGCTGTGACCTACCGCGCCGCCATCATCCTGCACTCCGTCATCACCTGGGCGAAGGCTTTGTCAGACACGCCCTAGATGACGTACGGGCTCGTCCTGCTTCTCAAAGTAGCGAAGGAGTGCATAGCCACAGGATCACACTACTTTCCACTGGCCCGCGGCAGCCGTGAGTGACCTCAAGCATGGCGGTGCTCACCGGCAACAGCTCACACGTGTCCGCGTTGACCTAGAAAACAGGGCAACGGCAGACCTCACAACATTGGTAACCGAGCAACTCGCCGGTACGAACGAGCGTGGCTTCCGCCTCCGAAGCGTCGAGGAAGTCATGCTCGGACTTGATACGGCGCCACTACCTCCTTCTCCCCATGCAGGCCAAAAGTGCTGCAGACTCCTCCCGCCAGTGACCATGGTTTTAGCGTCAGGCACGACCCGCCTCCCTGTTGCCAGACCCCTTTGGCTCTGCCGAGCCGGAGCATATCGACGGGTCGAGCACCTTCAAGGTGGTCGTCCGACCCGTACATTCGATCTTCCCCCGACCAGCCCTGCCGCACCTCGCAGAAGCGTCGGTACGGCCCATACATGTTCATCCCAGAGTGCCTCGGTGTCCATATCACCAGCGCCGGTGGCCATTCCGCGTCGTCTTGCACCAAAGCGAATCTTAAGAAGAGTATCAGCAACAGAGAATGACCTTGCCATAGAGTGGCTTCAGCGGAGAACCGCTGAAGCCACTCCCTGAACGAAGGAATCATCATGGACAACGTCAACTCCCAGATCACCGATGCCCAGGCTTTCGAGGACCTCGTCTCCAAGGTTCAGGAGATGGACACTCCGGAACAGGCCACCTCTGCAGTGGCCGACCTGGCTGGCATCGACTCCACTGAACTCCAGAAGTTCCTGGAAGAGAAGTCCGGAATTTCTCCCGACGAGGAGGCTCAGGGCTCGGTGATGGCTGCCGCGGCTTCCGTCGCGTTCCACTGCTGAGGTCCTCTCGTCTCAGCCTCGAGACCCCGGAACACGCAGATTTTGCGTGAGCTCCGGGGTCTCATTGCCTTTCCACCGCACTTCGCGCTGTGCCGGCGGGGAGTCTCTGTCAAGTCGGTCGTCGAAGGCGTCGAACAGGGCGTTCGCCCGGTGGGCCTCGATCAGCCGATCAGCTCGGACTTGGTGACCTGCTGTTTCCGCCAACGGTAGTAAGGCTGGCGGGAGAGCTTCAGGACCCGCAGGGACACCGCGACGGGAATTCCGTCGTCGTCGACGAGCTCGGTCACGAGCGGGTGGAGCCTTCTCCCGGCAGGCCCGCCTGGGGAAGGTAGGCCGCCGCACGGCGGAGGACCTCGTTCTCCTGCTCCAGCAGCCGGTTCCGGCGACGCAGATCTCGCAGCTCGGAGGACTCTTCTCGAGTCTTGCCGGGCCGGGCGCTGTCCTCGACATCGGCCTGACGCATCCAGTTCGTCAGACACAACTCGGAGATCCCGAAGTCCTTCGCGATCACGGCGAGCTTCTCGCCATGTTCGCGGTTCTTCGCCACGCGCACGACGTCGTCACGGAACTCCTGGGGATAGGGAGCAGGCATAGTCCACATCCTTCCCTGCAACGCTCCTCAGCGCCACAGCTCATGTGACACCTACCTGCGCATCAGTCCCAGGTTCAGGCCACGAAGTCCCCGACTGAGGTCGGCATGGCCCGCATAGTCAGTACAGGTCAATCGGCCCAGGCCAACCTGGCACCGTCGGCGGTGATAGGTCCGTTCGACCCAGGAGATGCACGCGGCCCGAATGCAAGAGGCAGACCGTCTTCCTTCCCCATCTGGGAACGGTGCTGACTGCTCCAGACCGGCATCAAGCAGAGTTGGCCGTCTTCGGAGGCCAGCCACGCAACGATGATAGCCATGTCGTCGGGCTGGTCGACCCGGCTCAGCACGACGCCGAAGACCACACCTTCCTCGGCAGTCAAGCAGGTGTACAAAATCTTCACTGCTTATGTACACGCGTTGGCCGGAGCACCGGCGTTTGCCCTGGTCAGCGAGTTTCGTGGAACACCCACCGCAGGAGACCCCGTTCGACCGGATGGTCGGGCGGGACTTTCATCATTCCGGCTCCTGACCGGACGGCTTGGCACCCACCCCGCCCACCTGAGCGAACAGCGGCAGCACGCGGTTCTGGAAGTGGGTCTGCAGCACCACGACACTGCGGGTCCGGTTCACGGCGCCGGTGGCGTTGATCGCGTCGAGAACGCGCTGGAGGTCGTCGTTGGAGCGGGCGACCACCCGGACCATCACGTCGTGGTCGCCCGAGACCGTGTACATCTCGATCACCTCGGGGATCTCGCGCAGCGCCTCCCCCACGGGAACGTGGCCCACCCCCTGGCTGATCTCGATGGAGACGATCGCCATGACGGGATAGCCGAACCTGGCCGGGTTCAGGGCGGGTGCGACACCCTGGATCACACCCGCGGCCTTGAGCTTGTCCAGCCGGGCCTGCACGGTGGGCCGCGCCACCCCCAGGGCACGCGAGGCGGCCAGCACCCCGATCCCCGAGTCCTCCGTGAACAGCTGCACGATCCGGACGTCGAGCTCGTCGATCTTCATCTCCGATTCCCCTGACTGAGCACGGGCCCGGCGTCGCCGCACGGGTTCTTCCCCTGACACATTGTGCAGGGAACAGCCGCAGAGCCTGCGAAAAAATGGGCATTGTGCTCATCATAGGATGAACCGGTTGTGCACTCTCGTGCTCCGTGTCACTGTGACTGCCACCACACATCCCTCAAGGAGTCATACGTGTCTCACCATGCCTCGGAGGACGCGGGCCGATCCGCCGTGTCCCTGCGATCCGCGCTGCAGTCCCTTCCCCCGTACAAGCCGGGGAAGTCCGCGGCGTCGTCGGACGCCGTCCAGTACAAGCTCTCCTCGAACGAGAACCCGTACCCGCCGCTGCCGTCCGTCCTGGACGCCGTGAACCAGGTGTCCCCGCAGATGAACCTCTACCCGGACATGACCTGCCAGGCCGTCACGGAGGCCGTGGCGAACCGGTGGGGCGTGGAACCGTCCGCCGTGAGCTTCGGCAGCGGATCCGTGGAGGTGGCCTCCCAGATCATCCGCGCGGTGTGCGACGAGGGTGACGAGGTGGTCTTCGCGTGGCGCTCCTTCGAGGCCTACCCGATCCTCACCGGGCTGGCCGGCGCCACGGCCGTGAAGGTGCCGCTGACCGCGGACGAGCGGCACGACCTGCCGGCCATGGCCGCCGCCGTCACGGAACGCACCAAGGTGGTGCTGGTGTGCACGCCGAACAACCCCACCGGCACCTCCGTGACCGCGGACGAGCTGCACGAGTTCATGGCACGGGTGCCCAGCAACGTGCTCGTGGTGGTGGACGAGGCCTACGTGCACTTCAACGTGGACCCGGCCGCCGCCCGCGGCATCGACTTCTTCCGCGAGTACCCCAACGTGGTGGTCCTGCACACGTTCTCCAAGGCCTACGGCCTGGCCGGGCTGCGGATCGGCTACGCGATCGCCCCGGACTACATCAGCGCGGCCCTGCGTGCGGTGGCCATCCCCTTCGGCGTGAGCAACCTCGCGCAGCAGGCCGCGCTGGCCAGCCTGGCCGCCGAGTCCGAGGTGGAGGAGCGGATCACCGCCCTCGTGGAGCAGCGCGACCACGTGCACCAGCAGCTCACCGAGCAGGGCTGGGACGTCGTGGAGTCCCAGGCGAACTTCGTGTGGCTGCGCACCGGCGAGCACACGGAGGAGGCGGAGCAGATCTTCGCCCGTCACGGCGTGATCGTCCGCGCGTTCGCGGGCGAGGGCATCCGGGGGAGCATCGGCTCCCCCGCGGGCAACCAGACCTTCATCGTGGCGGCGCAGGACGTGCTGAACCACCTCAATGCGGCAACGACGCCGTCGAACGGGAGCTGACCCAGACATGAGCACCACCACTTCGCAGACGCCGGAACGGACCCCGGACGTCTCCACCGCCACCGTGCGCGGACTCAAGCCCCGCCAGCTCACCATGATGGGCCTGGGCGGCGCGATCGGCGCCGGGCTGTTCCTGGGCAGCGGCAAGGGCGTGGCCGTGGCCGGGCCCGCCATCCTGATCTCCTACATCGTCGCCGGCGCGCTCGTCGTGCTCGTGATGTGGATGATCGGCGAGCTCTCCGCCGCGAACCCCACCAGCGGCGCGTTCTCCGCCCACGCCCAGAACGCGTTCGGCCCCGTGGCCGGCTACACCGTGGGCTGGTTGTACTGGGTCCAGCTGGCGGTGGTCACCGCGGCCGAGGCCAACGGTGCCGCCACCATCCTCACCGGGATCCTGGGTGAGAGCGTGGTCGGAATCGCCGTCCCGCCCACCTGGGTGCTGAGCGTGGTCTTCATGGCCGTCTTCACGGTCGTCAACATGTTCGCGGTGAGCAAGTACGGCGAGTTCGAGTTCTGGTTCGCGTTCCTCAAGGTGGGCGTGATCCTCGCGTTCCTGGTGGTGGGCATCCTCATGCTGCTCGGGGTGATCCCCGGCCACGAGGGCGGGCTGTCCAACTTCACGGACTTTGCCCCCACCGGCATCGCCGGGGTGGGCGCCGGTCTGCTCATCGTGATCTTCGCGTTCGGCGGCACCGAGATCGTCGCCATCGCCGCGGGCGAGACCGCTGACCCGCAGAAGAGCGTGGCCACGGCCATCCGCACCGTGGCGTGGCGCATCGTCCTGTTCTACATCGGCACCGTGTTCATCATCGTGGCCATCCTCAAGCCCTCCCAGGCGGACGCCCCCGAGGGGCCCTTCGCGGCCGTACTCAACGTGGCGGGTCTGCCCGCCGCGGGCAGCATCATGGCCCTGATCGCCGTGTTCGCGCTGCTCAGCGCCCTGAACGCGAACATCTATGCCGCCTCGCGCATGATGCACTCGCTGGCGCAGCGCAACTACGCCCCCGCGGCCATCAAGCGCACCGCGAGCAACAGCGTGCCCCGCCGCGCGGTGCTGCTGACCGTGTCCTTCGGCTTCATCGCGAGCATCCTGGAGGCGATCTTCCCCGGCAAGGTCCTGGAGACGCTGCTGTCCATCGTGGGCTCCACCATCATCATGGTCTGGATCTCCGTGTCGGCCTCGCAGATCACGCTGCGCCACCGCCGGGAGCGCGAGAACCCCGGGGTGAAGTCCACCACGTACCGGATGCCGCTGTTCCCCTTCCTGTCCTACCTCACCGTGGCGCTGCTGGTGCTGATCATCGTGGTGGCCATGCTGGACCCCGCCACCCGCACCCAGCTGCTCCTCACCGTCACCGCCACGATCCTGATCGCGGTGACCGGCATCTTCGTGACGCGCCGCACCGAGCAGCCCACCGCGGTCCACGCGGACACGCACGAGTAGGAGCACGCCCGTGAGCACGCACGACGACGCCGCGTCCGCATCCTCCGAACTCACCGCCGGCCAGGCCGCGGTGGCGGGGTTGCGGGAGCACGGGGTGGACACCGTGTTCGGCATCCCCGGGGTGCAGACCTACGAGCTCTTCGACGCCCTGCGGCGGGAGGAGGGGATCGAGGTCATCGGGGCCCGCCACGAACAGGCCTGCGCGTACATGGCCCTGGGCTACGCACAGTCCACCGGGCGCCCGGGGGTCTACAGCGTGGTGCCGGGCCCGGGCGTGCTCAATGCCAGTGCGGGCATGCTCACCTCGCTCGCCACGAGCACGCCCACGGTGTGCCTCACGAGCGAGATCCCCACCGAGTTCATGGGCAGGGGCATGGGGCACCTGCACGAGATGCCGGACCAGCTGGCCACGGTGTCCTCGTTCACCAAGTGGGCCACCACCGTGACGGACCCCGCAGAGGTTCCCGCCGCCGTGGCGGAGGCGTTCACGGAGGCCACGAGCGGCAGGCCCGGGCCCGCCGTCGTCGCCATTCCGTGGGATGTGCTCACGCAGAAGGCGCGGATGGCACCGGCCGCCGGACCCGTACCGGCCACGCCGGCCGCGGACGCGCGTGCCGTGGAGCGTGCGGCCCGGGTGCTGGCCGGGGCGCGCAACCCCATGGTCATGGTGGGCAGCGGTGCCCGGCACGCCGGCGCCGAGGTGCTGGCGCTGGCCGAGAAGCTGCAGGCGCCGGTGGTCTCGCTGCGGGGCGGCCGAGGCATCGTCTCGGACGAGGACCCCCTGGGGTTCACGTGCGCGGAGGGCTTCGAGCGCTGGGCGGACACGGACGTGCTGCTGGGCATCGGGACCCGCCAGGAGCTGGTGTGGTTCCGCTGGCCGGACACCCCCGACGGTCTGCGCACCATCAACGTGGACATCGACCCCGCCCAGCAGGACCGGCTCACCCCGGACGTGGCCCTCACGGGTGACGCCCGAACCGTGGCGCGGCAGCTGCTCGACGCACTGGAGGGTACGCCCCCACGGGAGTCCCGCGTGGCCGAGCTCGCAGCGGCCAAGGAGCGGGCCCGCGCGGAGATCGCGCGGCTCACCCCGCACAGCGAATATCTCGCCGCAATCCGCGGGGCCCTGCCCCGGGACGGCTACTTCGTGGAGGAGGTCTCGCAGATCGGCTTCGCCTCCTACTTCGCGCTGGACGTCTACGAGCCCCGGCACTTCATCACGGGCGGCTACCAGGGCAACCTGGGCTACGGCTTCCCCACGGCACTTGGTGTGCAGGCCGCCCACCGGGACGCCGTGGTGGTCTCCGTGACCGGTGACGGCGGGTTCATGTACGGCGTGCAGGATCTGGCCACGGCCGTGCAGTTCGGGCTGAACGTGGTCACGGTGGTCTTCACCAACAACGCCTTCGGCAACGTGCAGGCGGACCAGGTGCGGATCTACGGCCACGGCTCGGCCACCGAGCTGGTGAACCCGGACTTCGTGGCCATGGCGGAGTCCTTTGGCGCACTGGGCCTGCGGGCCACCTCCCCCGCCGAGCTGGGCCCGGCGATCGAGCAGGCCATCCGCGCGAAGCGGCCCACGGTCATCGAGGTCCCCATGCCGCTGTCCCTGGAGCAGAGCCCCTGGAGGTTTCTCATGCCGGCCAGCCGCGCGCAGGCCGCGGAGCCGGAGCGCTCCTGACCCTGCCAAAGGTGAGGCGGAGGCGGGGCTCCCGAGCCTGGACCACGGTCTCCGGGCGCAGGGGCACCGCCTTTCTCCGCAGGGCGGGCCGGTGCGGTCTCAGCCCCGTGTGACGGTGACCTTCCCGGTGGCGCGGTGCCACGTGGCCACGTACCCGTTGGAGAACTTCTGCGCCAGTCCCCCGGCCACGGCGTACTCGTCCGTCACGGGGTACCCCCAGCCGTGCTCGTGCCCGGCCCTCTGCCACGCCGAGCCGATTCCCCCGCTCAGTTTGACCACGTGCGTTCCCGTGCGCGGGGAGTACATGGCGCGGAACCTGGCGTCCCCGTTCCGGAAGTCCTGGTAGGCCCCGCCCGGCAGGGCCCGCTCCGCCGCCACGGGGTAGCCCCACGCGCGCTCCAGTCCCGCGGCACGGTAGGCGTTGCCGATGCCGCTGCCCCACCTCACGGGGTGGGCGCCGGTCTGCGGGCTCCAGTAGTAGGTCCAGTCCCGGGTGAAGCCCTGGTGCATCCCGCCGAGGTGGCCCGTGGACTTCTCCGGCGAGGTGGGCTGCCCGTAAACGGCGGCCCCGCCCGTGGCGAGGTAGTCGGTGCGGATGGCGCCGCGCAGCCAGGACGCGGGCGGCGTCGTCGTCGAGGCGGCGGGCAGGGAGGCGAGGTCCTGGCGCAGCAGGCCCACGATGTCGTAGTCCTCGTGGTCCAGCCCCGGCAGCGTGGACAGGCGGGTGCGCGTGAAGCCGTCCGCGGCGTAGCGCTTCTGACCCGTCCGGGCGGCCGTGAGCGCGGACCAGGTGGGCGGGTTGGTGCTGCCGGGGCCGTCCTCGGAACCCACGTGCCACGTGAGCGGGAGGCCTCGCACCGCTGTGCCGGGGGTGCTCTGCATGCCGTACGAGCCCCCCCCGCCGATGATCGTGGCACCACCGCCCCGGATCCAACTCTGCCGGTCCGCGAGCAGCTCGTACGTGATGAACTCGGCGCCGCCCGAGTAGCCGGCGACCCACACGCGGGAGGTGTCCAGCCCGTGGCGGCTCGTGAGCGAGGCCTGGAGCGCTCGGAACCAGTCGCCGTTGCCGTCCGCGTCCTCCCACCAGGTGATGCCGTCGCCGCGCGCATCGTGATCCGGGGACAGGGGGACCACCAGGACCATGTTCTTCTTCCGGGCCTCCGCGGCCATGGCGCGCAGCTCGGCGCCTTCGGGACGGCCCACCCAGGAATCCTGCGGTTTCCGGTGGTCACCGCCCAGGTAGTACACCGCGCCCACCGCCTTCGAGCGGTCGATGCCGTCCGCGTAGACGTGGTACGTGGAGGTCTTCCCCGCCGCCGTGAACGTCTGGTGGAACGCGGTGGTGGGCGCGGTGGCACCCGCCCCGGCCGCCGCACCCGCCGCGGGCTTCGCCGGGGCCTGCACGGGAGGTCGGACCGGCGACGTCGTCGGCTGTGCTGCCGGTGGGGTCGGGGGGCCCGGCGCCGGGGCCGCCACGGCGGCCGGCGAACCGGTCAGGAGGGTCAGCAG
>NZ_PHOA01000104.1 GCF_003687455.1 Kocuria tytonicola
GGGCGGGCTCCTGGGCCAGGCCGCCACGATCGTGGGCATCACCGTGTTCGTGATCCTGGGCATCCCCGCCTCGGGGATCGCCACCAGCCCGGACATGATGCCCGGGTTCTTCCAGGTCACCCACCGCATGATGCCCACCGGGGCCATCGGCGAGCTGCTGCAGCGCGTCATCTACTTCGACGGCCACGGCGTGGGGCCCTGGATCCTCCTGCTGGCCACCTGGCTCATGCTCGGTGCGGGCCTGCTGTGGCTCGGGTCGCTGCGCTCGCCGCACCCCGGGGAGGACCGCGGTGTGATCGCGGACCAGGTGGACCACGCCCGCAAGCACCCGGACGAGCCCCTCCTCACCGCCTACGACTCCCACGATTCGGACGACGACGACGCCGCACGGCCTGCTCGCGGGCGTCACCGGGCCCAGGAAGTGAAGCACGCATGAGCGACCAGAACCCCACCCGGTCCGTCGATCCGGCGGACACGGTTTCAGCCGCGCGGGACGCGGGTGCCGAGGGCTCCACGGCCGTGCCGGACTCCGAGCGCCCGCTCGAGGACGGTTTCATCAACCGGATGGCCCAGATGCCCCCGGCCTCGGCCATCGGCGCGATGCAGAACCCCGCGGCTCCGCCCCGGCGCACCGTGGACGCCAAGCTCACGCAGAAGCGCATGATCACGGTGGGCATGCTGCTGCCGCTGTTCATGATGCTCGTGATGCCCATGCTCATGGTGGGCACCACCGTGGACGTCACGCCCCGGGACATGAAGGTGGCCGTGATCGGCACCGGGGCCCAGGCCTCGGACCTGGCCCGGCAGCTCACGGACAGCTCCGCCGGGGACTTCGATGCCCACCGGGTGGACACCGTGGACGACGGCAGGAACGAGGTGCGGACCCACGACGCCCGTGCGGCCTTCGACCCCGCCACCGGGACCCTCTACACGGCGGGTGCCAACGGCCGTCAGGTGAACGCCGCGGTGACCCAGCTGTTCACACCGGTGGCGCAGAAGGCGCAGAAGCAGCTGCACACGGAGGACGTCGCGGCGGTGGTGGATGGGGATCCCAACGGGACCACGATCACGTACCTGGCCCTCGGTGCCATCCTGGGCGGGTTCATGACCGGAGTGGTCAGCAGCCTCATGCCCACCGGCACCAAGCTGCGCGTGCTGCTGTGGTTCCTCATGCCCGCCGTGGTGGCCACCGGCATGGTGGTCTACGGGTGGGCCGTGTTCGGGATCTTCAGCGGCAGCGCATTCGTGCCGTGGTGCATGCTCTACCTGCTGTGCCTGTCCTGCGTCACCGTGACCACGGGACTCATGCTGGTGCTGGGTCCGGTGGCCATGCCGTTGTGCATCTTCCTCATGCCGCTGCTGGGCCTCAGCGCCTCCGGGCTGACCGCGCCGCTGGACATGGTGGGCGGGTTCTACGGCTGGGTCCACGAGTGGCTCTACGCGCCCCAGGGCGTGGCCGCCATCCGGGACGCCATCTACTTCCAGGACGTCTCCCTCGCGGCCCCGGTGTGGATCATGAGTGCGTGGATCGCCGGGGGCATCGCCCTGGCCGTGCTGGGCACCCTGCGGCAGAAGCGCCGCCACCTCTTCGCCATCCTGAGCGAACGGGAAGAGGCGAGCACCGCGGCGGCGGCAGCGGCGGCGTCGGTGTGAGTTTCGCCCGGGCCCGGTGGCACGTCAGCCGCGGGCGGGCGCCTGCGTTCCGGTGGGCGAGGCGGGTGAGGGGACGTCCGGTGTGCAGGGCCCACGATCCGGCAGGGGCAGCTTCTCAGCGGTTTCTACGCGGCGCGCTGGGCGGCCGGTCCTCGTCCTCCGGCCTCGGCGACGTCTCCGTATCCGTATCCGGGGCGCAGGGCCGCTTCCAACTCGGGAGGTTCTCGGATTCCTCCTCGGGCGGGTGGAGCCGGTCCCATTCCGCCTTCGCGGTGAGGGCCTCATCGATCCGGCCGTTCTCGGAGGCGCGCCCGGACCAGCTGCTCAGCGCGAAGGATCCCACGACTGCAGCACCTGCCAGCAGCAGGTGGTGGTTGACGAACAGGGCAACCGCGCCGACGAAGCACGCCTTGCTCACAAGATCCAGCAGGATGGACTTTCCCTCACCTCTGCGCACTGGCGTCCTCCAGACGGGAACGTGAACGGTGACGTGGTCGAGGTGAGCGTCAGTGGACGAGGGAGCGGGCGGCGTCGTCCGCCGGGGTGCTCACGCTACGACGACCGGGGTGGAGGTGAGGGTCGGCTCCGCGACCGCGTAGTCCAGGGTGGTGCGGGCGAAGGAGGCGCCCAGGATGATCTCCAGGCCGGGGATGAGCTCGGTGCTGATCTCGTCCTTGATGCGCTGGTTCTCGGGGCTGGGGGTGAAGGCGAGGGAGACCGTGAGATGCATGTCGTCCAGATCGCCCGTGATGGCGAAGTCAGCGGACGCCACCGACGGGTACACCTGAACACCCAGCGTGGCCGCGCGGGCCACGGAGGCCAGGGAGACATCCGGGGCGTACGTCGCCCCTGGGAGGTCCACGTCCTTGACGGGCACCGCCGTGGTTTCCGGTGCCGGATCAGGGGCGAGCAGCATGGGGGGCTCCGCTCTGCGTGAGCTCGGATCGTGAACTGCCGCAGATTGATGGGTCGACTAACAGTTGGTCAATCTACCTGAACCTGTGAGAACCCCTCGAGGCACCACCCCGCGGCGCGACGAGGGATCGGGATTATGACGGCGGGCGTCGAACGCCCCGGCACTGCTGGTACGACGACTCCGAGGAGTCCGCGAGCGGCGTCGACGTGCTGAAGCTCCTGCGGCAGTACCGCGACGCCGAGACCACCATGCGCACCGGCGTGCGGGCGGACATGGACATGGGGGAGAAGGACATCCTGGCGCTGCGGCACCTGATCTCCGCGGAGGGCAGGGGGGCGGTGATGCGTCAGAAAGACATCGTCTCGTTGCTGGGCATCACCAACGCCTCCACGAGCATCCTGGTGGGTCGGCTCGTGCGGGACGGCTACGCCTAACGCGTGACCCATCCCGAGGACCGGCGCTCCGTGGTCGTGGTCCCCGCCGAGCACGGCAAGCACGAGGTGCGCACCACCCTGCGGGACATGCACGGGCGGATGGTGGCGGTGGTCAACGACATGTCCACCTCGGAGAGGGACGTGGTGGCCACCTTCCTGCGGCGGATGATCGACGGGGTGACCCAGCCCGCCGAGCCGACTCCCGGGCCCTGACGCGCGGACCGGCACTCCCGCCCGCTTTGTTAGTCTCCCCATCATGTCCGTCGCGAAACTGTCGGTGAGCCACCAGAACTACCTGAGGGCCATCTGGATCCTGGGGGAGTGGTCTGCGGAGCCCGTCACCACCTCCGCCGTGGCCCAGAAAGTGGGTCTGCGCCTGTCCACCGTCTCGGACGCGCTCAAGAAGCTCACGGAGCAGGGTCTGGTGGCGCACAGCCCGTACGGCGCCATCGAGCTCACCGAGCAGGGCCGGGCGCTCGCCGTGGAGATGGTGCGGCGGCACCGGCTGATCGAGACCTTCTTGGTGGAGATGCTCGGGTACCGCTGGGACCAGGTGCACGAAGAGGCCGAGCACCTGGAGCACGCTGTCTCGGACTTCATGGTCGACCGGCTGGACGACCTTCTGGGCCACCCCGACCGCGACCCCCACGGCGATCCGATCCCCGCCCGGGACGGCTCCATCGCCTCCCCGGACGCGGTCTCGCTCTCCACCGTTGCCGACGGCGCCCGCGTGCGTGTGGAGCGCATCTCCGACCGGGACTCGGAGCTGCTGCGCTTCTTCGCCGAGCACGGCATCGGGGTGGGCGTGCCCCTGGCGATCCACTCTGGCGGGCCCTACTCCGGTTCGGTCCAGGCCGTGCTGGACGACGGCGCCCGCAGCGTCGCCCTCGGACAGACCGCCACCGACGCGGTGTGGGTGTCGCTGGCGGGTGCGGGGTCCTGAACGGGGATATAACAAATTCCACCGGCTGTGGGTCCTATAAGCTTGGTTTGTAACATCTAGATGTTACAAACCAAGCAATCTGGAGGTGACCCGTGAGGACAGTGGACGCGATCACCACCATGGAGGAACTGGGCGCTTCCCAGTGGGGCCTGATCACCACGGCTCAGGCTGGTGCATACGAGATCTCACGGGTTGCTCTTGGCCGCCTCCGGGACGCCGGGGTCATCCACCCACTGCGCCGCGGCGTGTGGGCCCTGCCCTCGGCTGACCACGGCCCACTGCAGGAGCTGCGTGCCGCATGGTTGGCAACCGACTCGAAACGTCTTGCGGCAGATCGACGTGGAGCGGATGTGGAGGTGGCGGTTTCGCACGTCTCCGCTGCTGCGGTGCACTCCCTCGGGGACCTGATTCCCTCCCGTCATGAGTTCACGGTGGAAAAACGGCGTCAGACGACGCATGACGACGTGTTCTTCCACCGAGGTGAGCTGTCCGGGGACATCAAGATCGTCGAGGGGTTGCCGGTGACGTCGATCCCCAGGACGGTGGGAGACCTGGCGGCCGCCAGCGTGGATTTCGACCACCTGGCCGACATCATCCGAGATGCGCTGAGCACCCCTGACGTTCGATGGCGTGACCTGGCGACACAGCTCGACCAGGTGGCTGGGCGCTATGGATACGACCAGGGTTCCGAACTGGTCGACAGCAGTGTGGAGCAGGCGGGGCTGCCTGAGGTGGTCGCGAACCTTGCGGAATCGTCCAGCTCGTTCAGGATGCTGAGCCGCCAGTGGGTGACTGCGTTCAACCACGGCGTCATGGACTCCATGCCCCAGGGCGCCCAGACTCCCGAGTTCATGGCCGACCTCGGCCGGGAGATGGGACGACTGATCGCGGAGGGCGCTGGTTTCCGAGCACTCGTACCGTCAACGAGCCCGCAGACTCGGAACCTCGTCGAGAAAAGTTCTGAGCACGGCTGCTCGTCGGCGGACAAATCTGACGGGGATTGTCGTCTCGAGGATCAGGGGAGCGGGGCATGAAACCACGAGGACGCCCAGCGACGCCTCAAGCTGAACGCGCTTCGGTGTCATCCAAACTGCGTGCCGAGGCACAGAGGCGAGGCGTCTCCGCGGCTGATCTCCGGAAGCAGTTCTCTTTCGCACTGTTCTTCCGTCACTTGTTCGAGGAGGACACGGGCCGGTGGATGGTGCTCGGAGGCAATGCCCTGCTCCTCCGGACGGGGGGAGGGCGTTTCACTCAAGATGTCGATCTCGCTCGCGATCAGGAATGGGAGAGCCCGGAAGCGTTGCAGGCTGAGCTCTCGGAGACTGTCACTCGGAATGTCACAGATCCCTACAGGATCACCGTGATCCGGGTTCAGGACCACGACCGCAGGGACGTCCACGGATACGGCACGAAAACTGCAAAGGCGTACCTCGCGGTGCACGTGGGAGGGCTGGAGTTCGACCGTTTCACGATCGACATCACTCAGCGTCGTCACGTTCAGTGGCCGGTCCAGTACGTCACTCCTCAGCCCGTGATCGAGCACAAGGTCTTGAATGAGCTGCCACCCATTCCGGTGGTCCCGGTCGAGAACCACATGGCGGACAAGGTCTGCGCCATGTACGAACGACATGCCGGGCCCCACCCATTTTCTACGCGCTACCGAGATCTTGCAGATCTCGTGCGGATGGTGAGTGATCTCAGCATTGACGGGGAGCGGCTTGCCGCCATGCTGCGCCATGAAGCGCATCGCCGTCGGATGGCTGAACTCCCCCGGGAACTCGTCCCGCCCCATGAAGTGTGGGTCAAGGAGTACCCTCGCGCCGCCCGTGCCTTCTCCGGATTCCCGGAACAGCTTCGTCCCCTGGAGGCTTCCCTCCACTGCGCAGGACGCTGTCTGAACCCCATCCTGTCAGGGGCACAGACGAGCGGCACGTGGGACCCTTCTGCGCGGCAGTGGCGCCAAGAGTGAGGGCCTCACCCGGACACACTTGATGCCCGTTTCGTTGCACCGACAGCACAGCAAAGGGTTACACCGCGATCCTGACGCCGCTGACCGCCAAGGCGCCCTACCCCACCAGCGCCCGCCGGCGTCGTCGTGCCGCGAGCCTGCCACCCAGTACCCCGTGTGCGGGGCTGAGCAGGTACGCCAGCGCGAAAACCGCCGCGTGCACCAGCACCACCAGCCCGCCGGGGGAGGCGTTGAGCCAGTAGCTGAGGTAGATGCCCACCACGGAGGAGGCGGTGGAGGCGGCGGGCGCGATCACGAGCATGGCCCCGAAGCGGTCCGTGAGCAGGTGCGCGGTGGCGCCCGGAATGATGAGCATGGCCACCACCAGCACCACCCCCACCACCTGCAGGGCGGCCACCGAGGTCACCGCGAGCAGGCCCAGCAGTAGCGCGCCCAGCAGCTTGGGGGAGAGTCCGATCGCGTGGGCGTGCAGGGGGTCGAATGCGTAGAGGGTCAGGTCCCGCCGCTTGAGCACCATGATGCCCAGCGCCACCAGGGAGAGCGCGACGATCTGCACCTGCTCCGCCCCGGAGATGCCCAGCACGTTGCCGAAGATGATGTGCGTGAGGTTCGTCTGGCTGGGTGTCACGGAGATCAGCACGAGCCCCAGGGCGAACAGCGCGGTGAACACGATCCCGATGGACGCGTCCTCCTTGATCCTGCTGGTCCCGCGCAGCCCGCCGATCAGCACCACCGCGAGCACGCCCGCCAGCAGCGCCCCCACGGTGAACGGGATCCCCAGGATGTAGGCGAGCACCACGCCGGGCAGCACCGCGTGGGACACCGCGTCCCCCATGAGCGACCACCCCACGAGCACCAGCCAGCACGAGAGCACCGAGCACACCGCCGCGGCCGCCACGGTGGTCACGAGCGCGCGCGCCATGAAGTCGTACTGCAGCGGCTGGGTGAGCAGGTCCAGCAGGCTCATGCGGGAGCTCCGTTCTCGGGGGTGGTCGACGACGCCCCGGGGTCGGGTCCGGCGCCCGGGGGAGCGACGTCGTCCGCCCGGGTCCGTGCCATCACGTCCAGGCCGAAGGTGCGCACCAGGTGCTCGGGCGCCAGCCCCTGGGCCACGGGTCCGTGGAACAGCACCGCGCGCCGCAGCAGCACCACGTGCCGGGCGAGGTCCGGGAGGGCCTGGAGGTCGTGCGTGGCGACCACCACCGCGCAGCCCTGGTCGGTGAGCTCGTGCAGCAGCCGCACGATCGTCGCCTCGCTGCGCTTGTCCACCCCGGCGAAGGGCTCGTCCAGGAGCATGATCCGCGCGCCCTGGGCAATGGCACGCGCCACGAACACGCGCTTGCGCTGCCCGCCGGAGAGCTGCCCGATCTGCCGCCCCGCGAGCCCCGTGAGGTCCACGCGCTCGAGCGCCTCGGCCACGGCGGCCCGGTCCGCGGCGCGGGCCCGCCGGGTGGGGCCCATGTGCCCGTAGCGTCCCGTGGTGACCACGTCCCGCACGGACAGCGGGAACGTCCAGTCCACGTCCTCGCTCTGCGGCACGTACCCCACCAGCCCGCGCGCCCGGGCCGCGCGCGGCTCCATGCCCTGCAGCCGCACCTCGCCCGCGGTGAGCGCCACCGTGCCCGTGAGCGCTTTGAGCAGCGTGGACTTCCCGGAGCCGTTCATCCCCACCAGCCCGGTCACGTGCCCGGGCTCGATCTCCAGGTCCACCCCGTCCAGCGCGCGCACGCTGCCGTAGTCGACGACGACGCCGCGCGCCCGGATCGCCGCCGTCACCGCGCCTTCCCGGACAGGCCCCGGGAGATGGTGTCCGCGTCGTGGCGCAGCAGGTCCAGGTAGGTGGGCACCGGGCCGTCCTTCTCGGAGAGGGAGTCCACGTAGAGCGTGCCGCCGTAGCGGGCGCCGGTGGCCTCCGCGACCTGGCGCATGGGCTTGTCCGAGACGGTGGACTCGCAGAACACGGCGGGCACGTGGTGCTGGTCCACGAACTCGATGGCCGAGCTGACCTGCTGCGGGGTCGCCTCCTGCTCGGCGTTCACGGGCCAGATGTACTTCTCCGTCAGGCCGGCGTCCCGGGCCAGGTAGGAGAAGGCGCCCTCGCACGTGACGAGCGAGCGGTGGTTGCGGGGCAGTGCATCCAGCTCCTTCCTGAGCCCGTCCCCGATCTCACGCAGCTGCGCCTTGTACTTCTCCCCGTTGTCCCGGAACTGCTGGGTGTGCTCAGGGTCCAGCTCGCTCAGGGCCGTGACGATGTTGTCCACGTAGCGCTGGGCGTTGGCGGGGCTCATCCACGCGTGCGGGTTGGGCTTGCCGGGGGTGCCCGAGATGTCCATCACCTCCACCCCCTCCGAGACCACCTTGTGGGGGATGTTCGCGGAGGAGGTGAACTGCTCGAGCCACTGCTCCAGGTGCAGGCCGTTGTCCAGGACCAGCTGCGCCTGGGAGGCCTTGGTGACGTCCTGCGGGGTGGGCTCGTAGTCGTGGATCTCCGCGCCCGGTTTGGTGATGGACTCCACGTTCACGTGGTCCCCGGCCACCACGGAGGCCATGTCCTGCAGCACCGTGAACGTGGTCAGGACGGTGGGCTTGCCCGAGTCCGCGTTCTGGAGGGGGTTGGGCCCGCAGCCCGTCAGGGCGAGCACCCCCACCGCCGCCACAGCCGCCAC
>NZ_PHOA01000105.1 GCF_003687455.1 Kocuria tytonicola
CGCGGCCGCGGCGGGTGCCTCGGCGTCGTCGACGCGGGAGGGCTCGGTGTCCTCGCTGCGCCCGGCGGCCACCACTGCGGCGGCGGGCGCGCCCGCGCCCACGGCGGGCAGGGTCTTGGTGTGGCCGTCGCCGGTCTCCGCGGTGGCCGCCATGGGCTGGGTGGTGCCCAGGTCGCCGGGCAGGTGCCCCGCGAGCTCGCGCAGCGCGCGGCGCATCTCGCTCGCGTCCGCGAAGCGGTCCTGGGGGCTCTTGGCCAGGGCGCGCTCCATGAAGCGGTCCACCGCCGGGGGCAGCCGGGGATTCAGGGCCGACGGCGCCGGGGGCGCGTCCCGCACGTGCTGCGCCGCGATCGCCACGGAGGACTCCCCCACGAAGGGTGCCCGGCCCGTGAGCATCTCGAAGAGCACGCATGCCGCCGAGTAGAGGTCGGAGCGCGGGTCCACGGCGATGCCGCGAGCCTGCTCGGGGGAGAGGTACTGCGCGGTGCCGAGCACCGCCTGGGACTGCGTGAGTGCCGCCTGGGTGTCCTCCACGGCGCGCGCGATCCCGAAGTCCATGACCTTCACGCCGCCGTCCGGGGTGACCTTCACGTTCGCGGGCTTGATGTCCCGGTGCACGATCCCCGCACGGTGGCTGAACGACAGCGCGTCCAGGATGCCGAGCATGTACTCCACGGCCTGCTGGGGGGTGACCCCCGGCCCGTGGATGAGCTCCCGCAGCGTCTGCCCGGGGACGTACTCCATGACGATGTACGGGCGCATGACGCCGTCGGGGCCCTGCGGCCGGATTTCCCCCGTGTCGTAGATGGCCACGATGGAGTGGTGGTTCAAGGAGGCCACCGCGTGGGCCTCCCGCTGGAAGCGCTCGTGGAACGTCTCGTCCGCGGCCAGCTCCGGGCGCAGGATCTTGATGGCCACCCGGCGTCCCAGGCGGACGTCCTGGCCCACGTGGACGGTGGCCATGCCACCGCGGCCGATGACCTCACCGACCTCGTAGCGGTCGTTGATCCGATCCGGGATCGACGGCGTCCCCATGTGCGCTACCCGTCCGTGCCGTTGCTCGCACCGCCGGATGCGCCGGGAGCGGCCACGGCGGCGTCCTGACCCGCCACGGTGCCACCGGTGGCCCCGTCCGCCCGGGCACCCTGGTCACCCGTGTCCTGGGAGGTGTCGCCGCCCCGGCCCGCGCTGTTCGTGGCACCGTTGCCGCCGCCCTGGTTGCCCCCGTCCGCGCCACCGTTGCCGGCGCCGGTGCTCGGGTTCACCGGTGCCCCCGTGGGCGCCGGAGCAGAGGCGCCGCCCCCGCCCGGCTGCGGGGTGGCACCGGGCTGGCCGGTGGCGCCGCCGGTGCCGGAACCCTGCCCGGAGTCGGCCGGCGGCGTCCAGGCCACGTACACCACCACGGTGGATCCCACCTTCACGGAGGCCCCGGCCCCCGGCTCGGTGGAGACCACGGTGTTCTCGGCCTTGCCGGTGCCCTGCTGCAGCCGCTTGTCCACGTTCACGCCCAGGGCCACGATCTCGTTCGAGACCTGCTCGGCGTTGCGGCCCACCATCTGCTGGGGCAGGGTGACGGTGCCGGACTCCGTGGGGGACACGGTGGAGGACGTCACGGTGCCCGGGGAGGGGGAGTCCTCGGAGCCGCGGGTGGAGAAGAACCACACCCCGGCCAGCACGAGCACCAGCAGCAGCGCCAAAAGGGGCAGCAGCCAGGCCCACACGGAACGCCTGGGCTTCTGCTGCGGCGTGGAGCCGGTCCTGCCCTGGTCCACGGCGTCGAACTGTGCCGTGGAGGGGTGCGCGCTGTAGCGGGGATCAGGCCGGTTCGCGGCGGCCGCCGAGCCCGTGCCCACGGGTGCTCCCATGGCGGTTCCCGGCATGGCGCGGGTGGCCGGTCCGGACACCGGGGCCATGGCCTCGGTGGGCTGGTCGTCGTCGGTGACGCCCGTGGAGAGGAACCGGGACATGCCCGGAACCATGGCCACGGCCGAGGCCATGTCACCGCGTCGCAGGGCGTCCACGGCGTTGGCCAGCTTGCCGGCGTTCTCCGGGCGGTCCTCCGGATCCTTCGCGAGCATCGACATGATGAGGGCCCGCACGGGTTCCGGCACGGAGTCCGGCAGCGGCGGCGGGTTGTCGTTGACCTGTGCCAGGGCGATCGCGATCTGCGACTCCCCGGTGAACGGACGGCGGCCCGCGAGCAGCTCGTAGCCGATGATGCCCAGGGAGTAGATGTCCGAGGCGCCCGTGGCGGTCTGGCCGGTGGCCTGCTCGGGGGCGAGATACTGGGCGGTGCCCATGACCTGGCCCGTGGCCGTCAGCGGCACCTGGTCCGCGAGGCGGGCGATGCCGAAGTCCGTGACCTTCACCCGGTTGTCCGGGGTGATGATGAGGTTCCCGGGCTTCACGTCCCGGTGCACGAGACCCTGGGCGTGGGCGGCGGCGAGGGCGCGCGCGGTCTGGCCGATGTAGTTGAGCACCGTGTCCGGGTCCAGCGACTTCTGCCGGTCGATGATGTTGGACAGCGGCTCGCCCGGAACCAGCTCCATGACCAGGAACGCGGAGCCCTCGTCCTCGCCGTAGTCGAAGACGTTGGCCACGCCGGGGTGGTTCAGCAGTGCGGTGTGGCGCGCCTCGGCGCGGAAGCGCTGCAGGAACGTGGGATCCCCGTTGTACTCGTCCTTGAGGATCTTCACGGCCACGATGCGGCCCAGGACCTGGTCCTTGGCCTTCCACACCTCGCCCATGCCGCCGATGGCAATTCGTTCCGTGAGCGCGTAGCGACCGCCCAGAATGGTGCTCGACGATGGTCTCACTTGTTCAACACCGCCTCGAAGAGTTGCCGTGCGCTGGGGCTGGTCACGGAGGACCCTGTGGTGACGTCCACGTCCTCGACGACCACTGCCACTGCCAACTGGGGGTCATCGGCGGGCGCGAATCCAGTGAACCACGAATCGTTCAATCCGTCCTTGCCGATCTCCGCCGTGCCGGTCTTGCCGGCCACCTTCACGCCGGGGACGGCGGCACCGCGGGCGATGCCGTTGTCCACCACGGAGGTCATCAGGTCCGTGACCGTGTTCGCGGTCTCCGCGTCCGTGGAGCGGCGCAGCTGCTCCGCCTTGAACTCGTCGATGACCGAGAGGTCCGAGGACCGGACGTTCTTCACCAGGCTGGGCTTCATCATCACGCCGTCGTTGGCCAGCGCAGCCGAGGTCATGGCCACCTGCAGCGGGGTGGTGCGGACGTCGTACTGTCCGATGGAGGACAGCGCGAGCTGCGCCTGGTTCATGTCCTTCGGGAACACCGAGGGCGTGACGTCCAGCGGGATGCTGAGGTCCTGCCCGTAGCCGAAGTTCTCGGCGGTCTGCCGGATCTTGTCCTGCCCCAGGTCCATGGCGATCTGCGCGAACGGCGTGTTGCAGGACTGCTCCAGCGCGAACTGCAGGTTCACCTCGGTGCGCGCGGCGCAGCCTCCCTGCCGGTAGTTCGGCAGGGTCACGGTGGTGTCCGGCAGCGGCAGCTCGGACGGGTTCTGCAGCGTGGAGCCGGTGGTGTACTTCCCGGACTCCAGGGCCGCCACGGTGTCCACGAGCTTGAACGTGGAGCCGGGGGAGTAGAGGTCCCCGCCGATCGCCCGGTTCACCAGGGGCTTGTCCGGGTCCGCGTTGAGCTGGTCCGAGGCGGCCACCACCTTGTCGGTGTCGTGCGAGGACATGGCGTTCGCGTCGTAGCTCTTGCGTGAGACCATCGCCTTGATCTCACCGGTCTTCGGGTCCACGGCCACGATCGAGCCGTTGTGCCCCTCCAGGGAGTCGTAGGCCACCTGCTGCAGTTTGGGGTCCAGGGTCAGCTCCACGGAGGCGCCCTTGGGCTGGTCCCCGGAGAACAGGGACATCACGCGGTCGTAGAACTGGTCGTCGGACGCGCCGGAGAGCTCGTCCCCCATGGCGGACTCCAGGCCGGTGGCCCCGTAGACCAGGGAGAAGTAGCCGGTCAGGCCGGAGTACAGCGGCGAGTCCGTGTAGACGCGCTGGTGCTCGAAGTCGTCGTTCGCGGGAACGGACTTGGCGATCTCCTTGCCACCCACCAGGATCGAGCCGCGGTCCTGTCCGAACTGCTCGTAGAGCGTGCGGTTGTTCCAGGGGTTGGCCTGGAGGGCGTTCGCCGCGAAGAACTGCACGTAGGTCAGGGTGAGCAGCAGCACCATCACGATGGCCGCGACCATCAGCCACATCCTGCGGATCGCCTTGTTCACGGAGTCCCTCCTTCCTGCTCGGCTTCGCCCTGGGCGGGCTCGTTCTTCTGCTCGGGGCCCCCGGACGACGCCGCCCGGGTGCCCCCGCGCGCGGCGTCGCCACCCGTGGTGGCGGCGGCAGCGGCGTCGTCCGTGTCACGGGACGCGGCGCGCTCACCGGCGGCGGGCCCGTCCGAGCGGTCCGAGATGCGGGACATCGCCTCGGTGGCGGAACCGGTGTCCGGGGCGTCGAACGAATCGCCGGCGTGGTGCGGGGCCGCGGCGGAGGAGCTCAGAGCCGCTGAGCGCGTGGGCTCGGTGGCGGGCTCGCGGTCCGCGGCGTCGGAACCCTGCGTGCGCTGCTCGGCGCGGGCGCGGCGTCGTGCCTCGATGGTGGCGAGGTCCTCGTCCGAGGCAGGGCCCGTGACCACGGGGCGGCGCGCGCTGTGGGAGATGGCGAGCAGGATGGCCACGATGATCCAGTTGGACAGCAGCGACGAACCGCCCGCGGACATGAACGGCGTGGTCAATCCGGTCAGCGGCAGCAGCCGGGTGACCCCGCCGATCACGATGAACAGCTGCAGGACCATCAGTGCCGAGAGACCCGCGGCGAGCAGCTTGCCGAACGCGTCCCGGGTACCGAGCGCCGCACGCAGACCACGCGTGGCGAACAGCAGGAACATGATGAGGATGGCGCCCAGCCCGATCAGCCCGAGCTCCTCGCCGAACGCGGTGATGATCATGTCCGAGTTGGAGTAGGACACCAGGTCCGGGCGGCCCTGGCCGAGGCCCTGTCCGAACAGCCCGCCGGAGGCCAGGCCGAAGAGCCCCTGCACGATCTGCGCGGAGCCGCCGGGGGAGCGGTTGTAGACCTCGGGGTTGAACGCGTCCAGCCAGGCGTCGAGGCGCAGGCTCACGTGGGTGAAGAACCGGCTCGCGGCGAACCCGCCCACGAGCATGAGCACCACGCCCAGCACGATCCAGCCCAGTCGACCGGTGGCCAGGTAGATCATGGCCAGGAACAGGCCGAAGAACATGATGGCCGTGCCCATGTCCTTCTGCAGCACGAGCACGCCGATGGCGATGGCCCAGGCCGCGAGCATGGGGGCGACGTCCCGGAAGCGGGGCAGCCGCACGGGACCGATCTTCCGCCCCGCGAGCAGGATCAGGTCCCGGTTGGTGGAGAGGTAGCCCGCGAAGAAGACGGCGAGGGTGATCTTGGCGATCTCACCGGGCTGGAACGTGCGCCCGGCAACGGAGATCCACAGCCGCGCGCCGTTGATCTCCACGCCGAGCCCCGGGACCATGGGCAGCACCAGGAGCACGGCGGAGAGCAGCAGCATGATGTAGGTGACGTTGCGCAGCCGTCGGTGGTCCTTGAGCAGCCACAGCACCACGCAGCACACCGCCATGGCCACCCCGGTCCACACCACCTGGGTGTTCGCGGCGGTCTGACCGGTGGAGAGGTCGATGCGGTGGATCATGGCCAGCCCCAGGCCGTTCAGCGCCACGGCGAGGGGCAGCAGGTACGGGTCCGCGTACCGCGCGCGGGCCCACAGCACCACGTGCACGAGCAGTGCGCCGAGGCCCAGCACGGAGCCGCTCATCACGATGTGCGAGGCGTCCTTGTCCAGCTGCTCGGGGTCCACCAGGATGTTGGCGCCCACGCCGATGCCCAGGGCGAGCAGCAGGAGCAGCAGCTCGGTGAGGCGGCGCGGCCTGGGGCGCGCGGCGGCGTCGTGAGCCGCGGCGGGTGCGGTGGAGCTCATCTGTTCCCACCTCCCGAACGACTGGGGCTCGCACTCGGGGAGCCGGTGGCACCCGAGGGGTCCGGTGTGGGGGTGGTGACGGTGACCCTGCCGGTGGGGTGCGGGGACGCCCCCGAGGAGGTCTTCAGCTCGGCCACGATCTTCTCCGCCTCGGCGCGGTCGTCCGCGGGGATCGTGGCGCGCACGCGCTCCTGCGCGTACTGCGAGAGCGAGTCCACGGGGATGTCCGTGGTGGAGTCCAGCTCGCTCAGGGAGAGGGGGCCCAGGGACTGCGAGACGCCCTGGTACACGGCCACCTTGCCGTTGTCCTCCCCCACGTAGTACTGGGACGAGGTCCACGCGCGGGCTCCCCAGCCGCCCAGCAGCAGGGCCACGGCGAGCACCGCGATGCCCGTCGCCCACAGGGCACGACGCCGCCTGGTCCCGGGAGCGGGCTCCTCGCCCTTGCGGCGCAGCAGGCTGCGCACTTCCGCGGGGTCCGTGGTGATGTCCAGGGTGGACGTGGAGAGCATGGTGGCGCGGCGCTGCATCGCGGAGTCGGAGACCGTGGGGATGCGCCCCGTCTGCGTGGCGTTCGCGGCGGCACCCACGAGCAGGTGCGGCCGTTCGGAGAGGTCCTGGCGCAGCACGGAGGCCGAGGACCGCTCCGGGGTGGCGGTGTCCTCCTGGCGTCCGGGCTCGCGGTAGTCGTGACCGCCGCCGGCCACGGGGGAGTCCATGGGCCCGTTCCAGTGGTCCTCGAAGGTGTCCGCGCGCAGCTGCTCGTCCGAGGTGCGTGACTCGTCCGGGACGGCGCCCTGGCTCTCACCGGTCATGGGGTGGGCCTCGTCCCCGCGGGGGATCTCGTCCACCTGCACGACCACCACGGTCACGTTGTCCGGGGCGCCGCGGTCCAGGGTGAGCTCCACGAGGGAGTTCACGATCTGGTTGAGGTCACCCGTGGAGCGCATCACGTTCTCGATGGTCTGCGCGTTCACCACGGCGTTGAGCCCGTCGGAGCACAGCAGCCAGCGCTCGCCCACGGCGGGGCGGACGGTGCGGACCTCCAGCTCGGGGGAGGCGTCCACGTCGCCGAGCACGCGCATCAGCACGTTCTTGTGGGGGTGGCTCTCGGCCTCCTCCGGCTGCAGCCGGCCCTCGTCGATCAGTCGCTGCACGAACGTGTGGTCGGTGGTGACCTGCTGGAAGCCCTCGGCCTCGGAGAGCCGGTACGCGCGGGAGTCCCCGATGTGCGCCACCGAGATCTCGTCCCCGTCGATCAGCAGGGAGGTCACGGTGGTGCCCATGCCCCCCAGCCGCGGGTTGGACTGGACGAGCTTCGCGAGGTTCTGGTTGGCGTTCTGGATCTCGTCGGCGAGCACGGTCTCGGCGTCGCCGTCGTGGCCCGCGTGGTCCAGGTGGGTGAGGTCGATGACGGCGGAGGCGGAGGCCACGTCCCCGCCCACGTGCCCGCCCATGCCGTCGGCCACCACGGCCAGGTAGCGCCCGGCGTACGCGGAGTCGTCGTTCTTGGAGCGCACGCGGCCCACGTCGGACCGCGCGGCGTAGCGGAAGGCTATGGGCATGCGCTTACTGCCTCAGTTCCATCACGGTGCGGCCCACGCGGAAGCGGACGCCCGGCTCCACCGCGGCGGCGCGCGAGAGCTTCTGACCCTCCACGAACGTGCCGTTGGTGGAGCCGAGGTCCTCCAGGAACCAGCGGGAGCCCTGCGGGAACAGGCGGGCGTGGCGGCCCGAGGCGTAGTCGTCCTCGAGCGGCACGGTGGCCTCGGTGGAGCGGCCCAGCATCACGGGAGCCGCGCTCAGCTGGTAGCTGCTGCCGGCCAGCGGGCCCTCCAGGACCACGAGCTGCTGCGGTCGGTGGCGCGCTCCTCCGGTCGTGGGTGCGGCCTGCCGGGGCTGCGGCGTGGGCGCGGGACGACGCCGCTCGGGCTCGTCCGCGGCCACCGCCGCCCGGGTGCGTTCCCGGGACGCGGAGCGGGCCCTGCCGCTCACGGTCAGGTCACGCGCCTGGGAGACCACCACGGCGGCGATGAAGATCCACAGCAGCGCCAGGAAGCCGAAGCGCAGCAGGGTCACGGTCAGTTCGGACACGTCAGCGTCTCTCCTTCGGGACCAGCAGCCGGAAGACCAGCCGGGTGCGCCCCATGGTGATCACGGAGCCGTCCACGAGCTGGGCCCGCCCCTGGACCTTCTGGCCGTCCACGTAGGAGCCGTTGGTGGAGCCCAGGTCCACGGCCAGGAAGTTCTGTCCCTGGCGGCGGATCTCCAGGTGCTTGCGGGAGACCCCGGTGTCCTCCACGGTGATGTCCGCCTCCGCGGAGCGGCCCACGCTCACGCTCGGGGCGTTGAGGGAGAAGCGCTCGGACCCCACCTCGATCACGGGCACCCGCTGGGGGGATGCGGAGGCGACGGGTTCGTGGGCGACGGTGGGGGCGTCGTCGTAGGAGGGGTTCAC
>NZ_PHOA01000106.1 GCF_003687455.1 Kocuria tytonicola
GGTACGTACGCGTCTCACCCCGGCCCCGCCGCCGACCGCCCCGCGGAGCGCACCGAGCACCGCACCTGGCGTGACGCCCGCGAGCAGGGCGAGAACGGCAACCCCACCATCTGACACCACCCCCCGCAGAGTCACGGGCCGAGGACCTCGGCCCGTTTCTCATGTGACCAGCGGCTCCCCGCGCGGTCACGGGCTTCCCGAAGGACGGCCATGGCAGCAGAGAAGAAGAGGACGGAGACGTCCGGGTCCGCCCGCGTCTCCCGTCGGCGCCGGCGGGCGACGACGCAGGGCCAGGAGCGCTCCGGGGGCACCCGGAGCAGCGCCTCCCGGAACCGGGAGTCCCGGGACCGACGCCCGCGCACTGGGGCCGCGGCAGCGGCGTCGTCGGCGCGCAGGGCCCTGCTGGCGCTCGTGGCGGTGACCGCGCTTCTGGCGGGCCTGCGTCAGCACGGACCGCACGGGCTGGGGGCCGAAACTCGCCCTGGACCTCGAGGGCGGCACCCAGATGGTCCTCTCGCCCTCTCTCCAGGGGGACAAGGCCGGTCAGGACATCACCCAGGAGCAGCTGGACCAGGCGGTGGAGATCATCCGCCAGCGCGTGGACGGCTCCGGCGTGTCCGAGGCCGAGATCACCACGCAGTCGGGGAACAACATCGTGGTCTCGATGCCCGGTGTTCCCTCCTCCGAGACCCGGGACCTGATCCAGACCTCGGCGCAGATGGCGTTCCGCCCCGTGATCGTCACCGGTCCCGGTGAGGCCACGCCCAAGGACAAGCGCACGGACCCCAAGTCCGTGCCCAAGCCCAGCGGCAAGCCCAAGGACTCCTCGGACCCGAACTGGGTGACCCCCCAGCTGCTCGCGCAGTACGAGGCCCTGGACTGCACCGCCCCGCAGCCGCAGGAGGACCGTGCGTCCCAGCCCCAGGACAAGGCCGTGGTGGCGTGCGACCCGCAGAGCAGGACCAAGTTCATCCTGGGACCCGTGGAGATCCCCGGAACCGACATCGCGGACGCCTCCTACGCCCAGGCCACCAACTCGCAGGGCAACGCCACCGGCGGTTTCGCGGGGAACCTGCAGTTCGACGGCGAGGGCACGCAGACGTTCAAGGAGCTCTCCGAGCGGCTGCACGGCTTCGGCCAGGGCGGTCAGAAGGATCCGCGCTCGCAGTTCGCGATCGTGCTGGACGGCTCCGTGGTCTCCGCGCCCACGATGAACGCGGTGATCACGGACGGCAAGGCGCAGATCACGGGCAGCTTCACGGAGGACGAGGCCAAGTTCCTGTCCCAGCAGCTGAAGTACGGGGCCCTGCCGGTGTCCTTCTCGATCGACTCCGAGCAGCAGATCTCCGCCACGCTGGGCAGCAACCAGCTGCGCATGGGCATCGTGGCCGGTCTGATCGGACTCGCCCTGGTGTGCCTCTACTCGCTCTTCCAGTACCGCTGGCTGGGGCTCGTGACCATTGCCTCCCTGGTGGTGGCCGGCGTCATCACCTGGCTCTCGATCACCCTGCTGGGCTGGAGTGCGAACTACCGGCTCTCGCTCGCGGGCGTCGCCGGTCTGGTGGTGGCCATCGGCCAGACCGCGGACTCGTTCATCGTCTACTTCGAGCGCATCCGTGACGAGATCCGCGCGGGCCGCACCATTCCCGCAGCCGTGGACCACGGCTGGCAGCGGGCGCGCCAGACGGTGCTCGCGTCCAAGGCCGTGAACCTCCTGGCCGCCGTGGTGCTGTACTTCGTGGCCGTGGGCAACGTGCGCGGCTTCGCGTTCACGCTCGGGCTGACCGCCATCGCGGACCTCATGGTCGTGTTCCTGTTCACCCACCCGGTGATGGTCCTGCTGGCGCGCACCCGCTACTTCGGCTCCGGTGCCAGGAACTCGGGGCTGGACCCCGAGGCGCTCGACGCCGTCCCGCTCTACCGCGGGGCGGGTCGGCTGCGCACACCGGAGGACTCCGACGGTCTCACGATCGCGGAACGACGCCGCCGCGCCGCCACCGCGGGCAGCGGTACCGCGGACGCGGAGGCCGTTGACGGGAAGGCCGTGACCCCGGGCGAGGCTGGCACGGAGGGTGATGAGCGCGCCGACGCGGCATCGTCGTCCCGTGCCGGGACGGCACCCGCCGGGGGACCGTCCTCCGGGAACCACACCGGCGCGGGTTCCACCGCCGCCGGAACCGACTCCGAGGAGGCCCGGCGATGAGCAACCGTTTCGCGCGATTCGGCAACGACCTGCACAGCGGGCGCCGCTCCTACCCGTTCGTCCAGAAGCGCGGCCTGTGGCTGGGGATCGCCCTCGCCCTGGTGGTCCTGTCCGTGCTGGTCCCCGTGGTCAAGGGCGGCTTCAACCTGGGCATCGACTTCACGGGCGGCTCGGAGTTCACGGTCTCGGACGTGGCGAACACGGACGTGGCCCTCGGGGAGAGAGCCGTGGCCTCGACCTCCGGTGCGGACGAGGCCACCGTCACGAACATCGCCCCGGGCACCGTGCGGGTGCAGACCCAGCAGCTGGACGACGACCAGACCCTCGCCCTGAAGAAGGAGCTGCAGAGTGCCTACGGGGTGGGCGAGGACCGGGTGACCTCCACGTTCGTGGGGCCCACGTGGGGCCAGGGCGTCACCCAGCAGGCCCTGTGGGGGCTGCTGGTCTTCGTGGCGCTGGCACTGGTGCTGATGGCGCTGTACTTCCGCACGTGGAAGATGTCCGTCTCCGCGATTGCCGCCATGCTGTTCACGATCGTCGTGACCGCCGGGGTGTACTCGCTCGTGGACTTCGAGATCACGCCGTCGGCGGTGATCGGCTTCCTGACGGTGCTGTCCTACTCGCTCTACGACTCCGTGGTGGTCTTCGACAAGGTGCGGGAGAACACGGCCGGGCTGGTGGACGGCACCGCCCCGGCGGAGCGGAAGAAGCGCACCTACGCGGAGCAGGTGAACCTCGCGGTCAACCAGACGCTGGTGCGCTCCATCAACACCTCGGTGGTGGGCATCCTGCCCGTGGGCTCCATCCTGTTCATCGGCGCGTACCTGCTGGGCGCGGGAACGCTCAAGGACCTCTCGCTCTCCCTGTTCGTGGGCATCATCGTGGGAACCCTGGCCACGCTCTTCGTGGCCGCGCCCCTGTACTCGGTGCTGCGCGACCGGGAGGCCGCGGTGCGGGAGCAGTCCCGAGAGGTGCTCGCCCGGCGCACCACGGACGCTCCGCCGGTGAGCGCGGACCCCGTGTCCGCCTGATCCCGCGGCCGCCGGTGGTGCGCGGCTCGTCCGGCGCCCGCCGGATCCGTCACCGCCGTGCGCACGACGCCGCCGGGCCCCGTCCTCCCCGCGAGGGCGGGGCCCGTGCCCGTTCGGCCTCCCGACGGCACTACACTGGTGCCTCAGCCGCGCCGAGCAGGCCAGACGACCTCGGCCAGCGCGGCAACGGTGAGGAGGCCGCGGAGCATGTCCAGCCAGTCCGAGACCCGGAGCGCCCGGAGCCCCGAGGAGTCGTCGTCCCCCGCCGACCCGCGCCCCGGGACCGCGTCTGCGTTCTCCACCCCGTCAGGTGCCGACGGCGCGCCCCGTGCCGGTCAGACCCCGGACGCCCCGTCCGCGCCCCCTGCCACCACCGCGCCGGTGCCGGGACCCCGGCACGCGACCCCGCCCGTCGGACCGTCGATCCCCTCAAGCACACCCTCCGGCAGTGGGTCCTCGAGCTACACCGTGGGCACCCACTACGTGCTGCCGGCGTCCCGCCCGGTGTTCGGGCGTGCCGTGTTCCCCGGGCGCAGTGAGCGCACCCGGTCCACGCTGTCCGTGCTCAGTGGCGAGTCGGTGCCCAGCTCGCCCGTTCTCGTCCCCCTGCTGCGCACCGTGCAGAGCACCCACCCCGAGGAGGACCTCGGCGTCCTGGAGCGCGCCTTCGCAGTGGCGGACACCCACCACGAGGGCCAGAAGCGCAAGTCCGGCGACCCCTACATCACCCACCCGGTGGCGGTGACCACGATCCTCGCGGAGCTCGGCATGACCGGGCCCACCCTGGTGGCGGGTCTGCTGCACGACACCGTGGAGGACACGTCCTACACCCTGGACGAGTTGCGTGCGGAGTTCGGGGACGAGGTGGCGCTGCTCGTGGACGGTGTGACCAAGCTGGACAAGATCCAGTACGGGGAGAACGCGCAGGCGGAGACCGTGCGCAAGATGATCGTGGCCATGGCCAAGGACATCCGCGTGCTGGTCATCAAGCTCGCGGACCGGCTGCACAACGCCCGCACGTGGCGCTTCGTCTCCTCCGAGTCCTCCGGGAAGAAGGCGCGCGAGACCCTGGAGATCTTCGCCCCGCTGGCGCACCGGCTGGGCATGAACACCATCAAGTGGGAGCTCGAGGACCTCTCCTTCGCGGCGCTCTACCCCAAGGTGTACGAGGAGATCGTGCGCATGGTGGGGGAGCGCACTCCCGAGCGGGAACGCCACCTCGCGCAGATCCGGGGGCAGATCGCGGACGCGCTGGACGACTCCGGGATCGAGGCGACCATCACGGGGCGCCCCAAGCACTACTACTCGATCTACCAGAAGATGATCGTGCGCGGGAAGGACTTCGACGAGATCCACGACCTGCAGGCGGCCCGCGTGCTCGTGAACTCGGTGCGGGAGTGCTATGCCGCCCTGGGTGTGCTGCACGCCAAGTGGCGGCCGCTGCCGGGGCGGTTCAAGGACTACATCGCCATGCCGAAGTTCAACATGTACCAGTCGCTGCACACCACGGTGATCGGTCCGAACGGGCGCCCGGTGGAGATCCAGATCCGCACGCACGAGATGCACCGCCGCGCGGAGTACGGCGTGGCCGCGCACTGGAAGTACAAGGACAAGGTCAACCAGGCGAACTCCGCCACGCCCAGGGCCAAGGAGGGGGAGTTGAACTGGCTCAGCTCCCTGGTGTCCTGGCAGGAGGAGGCCAAGGACTCCTCGGACTTCCTGGACTCCCTGAGGTACCAGATCAACACGTCCGAGGTGTACGTCTTCACACCCAAGGGTGAGGTCATGGCGCTGCCCACCGGCTCCACCCCGGTGGACTTCGCGTACGCGGTGCACACCGAGGTGGGCAACCGGACCATTGGCGCGCGTGTCAACGGCAAGCTCGCCCCGCTGTCCTCCACGCTGCAGCACGGCGACCGCGTGGAGATCCTCACGTCCAAGTCCGAGCAGGCGGCCCCCTCGCAGGACTGGCTCAAGTTCGTGGGCTCCCCCCGGGCGCGCACCAAGATCCGGCAGTGGTTCTCGAAGGAGCGCCGCGAGGAGGCCATCGAGCGGGGCAAGGAGCTGCTGACCAAGGCGCTGCGCAAGCACCACCTCCCGCTGCAGCGCACGGTCACCAGCGAGTCCCTGCTCGCCGTCGCCCAGGACTTCAACCGCGGGGACGTGGCGGCGCTCTACGAGGCGCTCGGCTCGGACGCGGTCAGCGCCCAGCAGATGGTGGAGAAGCTCCTGGAGCACCTGGGTGGAGCGGACGGCACGGAGGAGGACCTCGCGGAGACCACGCGGGTCACCCAGCCCGTGCGGGCCGGGGCCACGGACGCGGGGGTCCTGGTGCAGGGCGCCTCGGACGTGTACGTGAAGATCGCCCGCTGCTGCACACCCGTGCCGCCGGACGAGATCGTGGGCTTCGTGACGCGCGGCTCGGGGATCTCGGTGCACCGTCGGGACTGCGTGAACATGCTGGTCATCCCCGACGGCGACGACCGTGTCAAGGAGGTCTCCTGGGCGCCCACCCAGTCCTCCCTGTTCCTCGTGGAGATCCAGGTGGAGGCGCTGGACCGCAAGTCCCTGCTCTACGACGTCACGCGCGTGCTCTCCGAGAACCACGTGAACATCCTCTCGGCCCAGGTGCACACCTCCCGGGCCCGGCTGGCGATCTCCCGCTTCTCGTTCGAGATGGGGGACACCCGCTACCTGGACCACGTCCTCAACCAGGTGCGCCGCATCGACGGTGTGTACGACGTGTACCGCGTCTCGGGGCACCGTCCGGTCGGCTCCTGAGCGCGGCGCCGGGGCTCACCCCGCCAGGGCGCGGGCCAGCTTGCGCGCCCGGCCCAGCGCGGCACGGCGCCCGGGGGCCTTGCCGAGCGCCGTGAGGTCCGCCACGAGCTGCTCGGCGGTGCACGCGAGCCCCGCCCCGCCCAGCAGGGCCAGCAGGGCGGCGTCGCCGGCGGGGCCCTGGACGTGAAGGGCGAGGTCCAGGGCGGTGCGCCGCGGCGACGTGAGAGTGATCCCGTGGCGCGTCACGAGGTCCCCCGGTGCGAAACTCGTCTGGTGCAGCACGATGCCCAGCGGCACGGAGGTGGTGGTGCGCGCGGCCTTGTCCACGAGCACGGGCAGCGGTGAGGGCACGGACGCGCAGCGGTAGAACCACGCGGCGCCGAGCCTCCCCAGCACACCCCGCAGCTGCAGGTGCCCCGGGAGCGCCCGGCTCAGCACGGCGGCGCGGACCTGCTCGGAGGCGGGCTGCCAGGCGTGCACGTAGGCGTCCGGCAGCTCACGGCGCAGCACGCCGTCCGCCGCGAGGGCATGCAGCTCCGTGTGGCTGAACGGGTGGCCGGGCACGAACACCGCCACGGTGGCCTCCCGGGTGACGACGGGCGCGGGGCGCTGCACGGGCGCGAGTGAGGTCATGGACCCATCCCACCCCAGTCCGCCCCCGCAGCACAGGTGAGGACCGCGGCTGTGGAGAACGGGTGGGACGGCGAACGCCCCCGTGCCGGGGGTGCCGGCTCGGGGGCGCTGCGGAGGTGGAGCGGATCAGCCCAGCTCTGAGGCGGAGGCCTGCAGGGTGGCCAGCCACTGCTCACTCGTGGCGAGGTCCTTCTCCAGGGACACGGCCTTCTTCTCGTTGCCGGACGCGCGGGCGGCCTCGACCGCCGCGCGCTGGTCGGCGATCTTGCTCTCCAGCTGCGAGAGCATCGAGTTGGACCGCGCCTTCGTCTCGGGGTCCGTGCGGCGCCACGTGTCGTCCTCGGCCTTCTTCACGGCGTCCTCCACGGAGCGCAGCTCGTTCTCCACGCGGCGCATGTGGGCGCGCGGGACCTTGCCCGCATCCTCCCAGCGCTGCTGGATCGAGGCGAGCCGCTTCTTCGCGGTCTCCAGGTCCTTGACCGGGAGGATCGTCCTGGCCTCCGCGAGCAGCTGCTCCTTGACCTCGAGGTTGCCCTCGAACTCCTTGTCGATCTGCTCGTTGGTGGTCTTGCGGGCGTCGAAGAAGACGTCCTGCGCCGCGCGGAACCGGGCCCACAGGGCGTCGTCCTCCTTGCGGGACGCCCGCGGTGCCGCCTTCCAGCGGTCCATGAGCTCGCGGTACTTTCCGGCGGTCTCACCCCAGTCGGTGGAGGAGGACAGTGCCTCGGCCTCCGCGATCAGGGCCTCCTTGACGCGCTTGGCCTTGGCGTTCGTCTCGTCCAGGGACGAGAAGAACGCCTTGCGGTGCCGGTCGAACGTGGTGCGGGCCTTGCGGAAGCGCTTCCACAGGGCGTCCTCGTCCGTCTTGGACAGCCGACCGCCGGACTTCTGGTGCTCCTGCCACTGCGAGAACAGCTCGGCCATCCGCGCGGACGAGTGCTTCCACTGCGTCTTCTCCGGGTCCTGGCCCGCGACCTCCTCGGCGGCCTCCACGATGGCCGTGCGGTGCGCCAGCTGCTCGGCCCGGTGCTTCTTCGCGTCCTCGCGCTCGCGCTCCTGGGCCACGCGGATGGCGTCCTCCAGGGTGTCCAGGCGCGTGGAGAGGTCCACGAGGTCACCCACCATGGTGTGGGCCGCCACCTGCTCGCGCACGTGGTGCACGGTCTTGCGCATCTCCCCGGCCGGCGCCTTCGCCGCGATCCGCTGCTCGAGCAGCGCCACCTGCGCCTCGGCGTCGTCGAACTTGCGTGCGAAGTACGCGAGCGCCTCGTCCGGGGTGGCGTCCGGGAACTGGCCGCACTCGTGCTCCGTGCCCCGCACGCTCACGTACACGGTGCCGTTCTCGTCCGCACGACCGAACCGCCTGGCGCGCGCCACGGACTCGGCGGGTGCGAGAGCCGCGTGCGCGGCATCGGCGGCGGGGGGCTGGGGTGCGCGCACCGGGGCGCCCGGCGCCCCGGCACCGGGGAC
>NZ_PHOA01000107.1 GCF_003687455.1 Kocuria tytonicola
GCGGTGCAGGTGGGCCGGGCACTCGGGGCCCTGCACTCCCTGCCCCGGGCGCTCGTGATGGACGCGGACCTGCCCGCCTACAGCTCCGAGCAGTGCCGCAAGCGCATGCTCCACGACCTCGACCAGGCCGCCACCACCGGCCAGATCCCCGGCGAGCTGCTGCGCCGCTGGGAGGAGGCCATGGAGGACACCACGCTGTGGCAGTTCTCCACCCGCGTGGTCCACGGGGACCTGCACGAGGACAACATCACGGTGGACCACGGCGCGCTCGCCTCGTTCACCGGGTGGAGCGACCTCCACGTGGGGGACCCCGCCGAGGACTTCTCGTGGCTCGTGGGCATGAGCGACCCCACCTTCGCGGACACCGTGATCGAGGCGTACTCCGTGGCCGCCGTGCAACCCCCGGACCGCCACCTGCTGCGGCGGGCCCACCTCAAGGCGGAGTTCGCCCTCGCCGAGTGGCTCGTGCGCGGCGTGGACCGGGGCATCCCGTCCATGGTGGACAACGCCCGGCGGATGCTGGAGACCCTCGCCCGGGACGTGCGGGACAGCGCCTCACCCGCGCCGGGGGTTCCCGGGCCGCCCCGAGAGGATCCGGCGGCCCAGGACGGGCCGCGGCCCCGGGAGGACCCCGCGGGTCGAGGGTCCGAGGCCGCACCGGCCACCGCACGCGCAGCGGCCGGTGACCTCGACGCCGACGACGCCCGCTCCCCCGGGCTCAGCCCGTCACCTGCTCCGCGCAGCGGGTCCACTGCGGGGTCCGGAACCGGCACGGGGCCGGGCGCCACCGCAGATCCGAGCCCCGCCACAGGATGGGGTAGCACCGCGGGGCCGCACGCCCGTGCTGGAACTGACGTCGGTGCCGGAACTGCGCCCAGCGCGGGGGCGGGCGCCGGAGCAGGCCTCCGTACCGGAGCGGCCGTCAGTGCCGGACCGGACGTCAGTGCTGGTCCGGGTGCCGCACCCGCGCCGGCTCGTTCGGCGGCCGACTCCCCCGAGGATCAGGCTTCGGGCGGCGGCCCCGCCGAGTCCGCCGGATCCACCGGGTCCGTGCCCCGCTCGTAGAGCCGCGACACGATCCGCTCCAGCTGCGCCTCGTCTGCGAGGTCGTGCGGGCGCACCACCTCGTCCGCGGCCACGTAGTAGAACGCCGCCGACACCCGTTCCACGGGCACCTCGTGCAACCGGGCGAAGGCCAGACGGTACAGCGCGAGCTGACCCGCCTTGCGCCGCAGGTCACCGCCGCGCGGCACCCGTCCCGTCTTCCAGTCCACGAGCTCCCACCCGTCGGCCGTGCGGAACACGGCGTCGATGCGGCCGCGCACGGTGAGGGAGCCCACCGGGGTCTCGACGGGCAGCTCCACGGCGTACGGCTCCCGGCTCGCCCACGGGCTGCGGCGGAACGTCTCCGCGAGGCGCGGCAGGTCCAGCTCCTCGTCCACGTGGTCGTCCGCTCCCGGAAGCTCGTCCAGGTCGAAGATCGCGGAGTCCCCGAAGTAGTCCTCGACCCAGGCATGGAACGCCGTTCCCGCGCGGGCCGCAGACCCCGGGCGCCGCGGCATCGGACGCCGCAGGGCGCTGATGAACTCCTCCGGGTTCTCGTCCATGGCCACGAGGGCCGAGGCGGAGACGTGGGCCGGCATGTGCACCGCGCGCCGCTCGAGGCTCGCCTCGCGCTGCGCCAGCAGCAGCTCCGCCTCGCGGCGCCACCGCGCGATCCGTGCACCGGAGGCACCGGTCGCAAGATCCTCGTCAGGCAGCTCCCGGGTGCCGGGGAACCCACCCTGGCGCACCGCCAGGGCCGTGGCCTCCATCCGGCCGCGCCTGCCCTCGTGGGTGGGTGGGAACACCGTCCGCCGCACGCGGCCCTCGGCGTCCCGGGAGGTTCGGGTGATCCGCGGCCCCTCCAGGGGGTCGTAGGGCCACACGGCGCTGACCAGGGTGTCCAGCTGCGGATTGCTCGCGCCCTCCTCCGGCTCCGCCCAGGGCCCCGCCTCGAAGCCCGCCGTGGAGCGCTCCGCCATGTCCCGGGCCTCCTGGAGGAAGGGACTCACGGCCTTGCCCGTCTTGCCCGTCCCGCGGAACACGGTTCCGGAGAGCTCCAGGAGGGACTTGGCGCGGGTGAAGGCCACGTACGCCAGGCGTCGCTCCTCCCCGAGGTCGTGCTCGGCCACGTCCTCGGTGAACTCGCCGAAGGAGTCCTCCACCTCCCGGACGTCGTCCAGGCGGACGTGCCACTGCGGCAGCTGCGCGGCGTCGCCACGCAGGGGCCACGGGAGCTTCGCGGCGTCCCCGGTCCAGGCCGAGGAGTTCTTCGTGGGGAAGTCGTCCTGGTTGAGCCCGGGGACGTACACGTGGTCCCACTCCAACCCCTTGGAGGCGTGCACCGTGAGCAGCTGCACGGCGTCCCTGCGCGTGTGCGCCGGCGGCAGGTCCAGGCCGTTCTCCTCGCGGGTCGCGGCGTCGAGCCACGCGAGGAACGCGGCGACGTCGTGCGTGCGCGTGGTGGCCGTGAACTGCACGGCCTGGTCCGCGAAGGCATCCAGGTTCCGCCGCGCGTGCGCCGGGTCCTCCCCGGGCAGCGCGGCGAGCTCGATGTCCAGTCCCAGCACGGTCTCCACCTCGTGGATCACGGTGGTGAGCTCGTCCCCGAGCACCTGGCGCAGGGCCCGGACGTCCGCCCGCAGGGCGCGCAGCCGGCGCATGCCCTCGGCGCTGATGCTCCGGCCCCGCGAGGACACCCAGCCCTCCCGGGGCAGCGTCTCCACGGCCTCGATCAGGCTGGAGCGGTCCACGAGGTCCGCCATCACCACGGTCTCGAGGCCCTCGTGCCGCGCCGCGGCAGAGGCCGCGTCCGTGCCCGCAGCGGCGTCGTCCTGGGGACCGCGCTCGGAGGCAGGATCCGACGACGCCCCGGTGCCGCCCTCCGCTCGCTCGCCCCGGGAGGCGCGCTCGTGACGGCGCTCGAGCTCCGCGGCCCAGTCCCCGAGGGCCGCGAGGTCCCGCGCGCCGAGCCGCCAGCGGGCGCCCGCGAGCAGCCGGGCGAGGGCGTCCGAGCGACCGGGGTCCGTGAGCACGTGGAGCATGGCCACGACGTCGCAGACCTCGGGAGTGTGCAGCAGCCCGCCCAGACCCACCACTTCGTAGGGGATCCCGAGCGCCTCGAGCTCGAGCCGCAGGGGCTCGAACTGGGCGCGGCGCCGGCACAGCACGGCCATGGTGGGCATCTCCTCGAGGGGCTGGCCCTCGTGCGCCCGGCGCTCGTCGCTGATCAGCTGGGCCACGGCCTGCGCCTCGTCCGTGTCCGTGAGGTGGCGGCTCACCCGCACCCGCCCGCGCACGGCCTGGGGTGACGGGTCCAGGGGAGGCACGCGCAGAGAGGCCGCGGAACGGTTCCACGAGGGCGCCGTGCGCAGCGGCTCGGCCACGGCATTGGCAACGTCCAGCACCGAGAGGCTGTTGCGCCACGCCGTGGTGAGGAAGCTGGTGTCCGCCACGGCCCGCTGCCCGTCCGGCGTGCGGCGGGGGAAGTTCTCCACGAAGCTGAAGAGCTGGCCCGCCGAGGCCCCGCGGAAGCCGTAGATGGACTGCTGGGGATCCCCCACGGCCATCACGCAGTGGCCCTCCCCGTACAGCCCGGAGAACAGGGCCAGCTGGGCGTGGGACGTGTCCTGGAACTCGTCCAGCAGCACCACCTTGAAGCGGTCGCGCTCCGCGGCCCGCGCGTGCGGGTCCACCTGGACGATGCGGGCCGCGAGCGAGAGCAGGTCCCCGTAGTCCAGGGCGGACTCCTCGCGCTTGACGGCGTGGAACCGGTCCACGAGCTGCGCGAGCACCTCGGTCCGCTCCATGCGGGCGAGGGCGGCCTTGACCTTGCTGCCGGGGGTCTTCTTCCGCCCATCCGGCGGGGCGTCCTGGACGCCGCGCCGGAAGCGCTCGACGAAGTCACGAATCGTCGCGGTGTCCACGAGGTGCTCGGAGGCTTCCGAGGAGAGCGTGATCAGCCCCTTCACCAGGGTGTCCGCGGCGGGCACCGACTCGGGCAGCGGGCCGTCCCAGCCCCGCACGAGGTCGCTGGCCAGCTGCCACGTCTGGGCCTGTCCCAGCAGCACGGTGTCCGACTCGATACCCAGCCGCAGCCCGTAGCTGCGCACCAGCGTGTTCGCGTAGGAGTGGTAGGTGCTGACCGTGGGCTCCTGGGCCGCCTCGGGAGCGTCGTCCTCCTCGGCAGGGTCCTCGATCAGCCCGGCACGGCGCAGCAGCCGCAGCTTCTCCGCAATCCGGTGGGACAGCTCCCCCGCGGCCTTGCGCGTGAACGTGACACCCAGGATCTCCTCGGGCCGTGCGAGCCCGTTCGCCACGAGCCAGGCCACGCGGTCGGACATCGTGGTGGTCTTGCCCGAGCCCGCACCGGCCACCACGAGCCGCGGTGTGAGCGGAGAGGAGATCACGACGGCCTGCTGCTCCGTGGGCGGAAAGTCCCCGAGGGCCTCGGCGATCTCGTACGGGGAGTACCTGATCTCCTCCGTGCCGACGTTCTGGTCCGTCATTTCTCCGTCACCTGTCTTCCCTGGGCGCACAGCGGGCACACCCACGGCACGGCGCAGGACCGGCCGTGCCCGCCCTGCTCCTGCTCCGCGGTGTGCCGCGCCTCGAACTGCGCGTCGGACATGAGCAGCGCGGCCTGGGTGATGAGCTCGCGGGCCCACTGCTGGTCCTCATCCAGGGGGTCCTGTTGCTGAACCCCCGGTTTCACGGTGCTGCCCCCGAGCTGCACGAGCAGCGCCCCACCGGGACGCGCCAGCACGGCCCCCTCGGGCAGCTCGATGCGCTCCGGTGGCTGCGTGGCGTGCAGGTCCTCGCGGCCCGCGCTGTTCTGCATGGCCCCGCCCGCGCCCGCCTGCAGCGCCACCTGGTACGCCGCGAGCTGGGGGTGCTCGGGGAGGTCCTCCGCCGGAGGCTTGTGCTTGCCCGTCTTGAGGTCCACCACCACGTGGCGGCCGTGGGCGTCCACCTCCAGGCGGTCCACGCGACCGGTCAGCAGGGCATCCCTGGCGGCACTTCTCACGAGCACCTGGAAGCTGCCCTCCACGGCCACGAGCTCACGGCCGTGCTCCGTGCGCATCTCCCGGGAGTACTGGGCGAACTTGCGGAGCATGGCCTCGGCCCGCTCGAGCTCCTGCAGCCCCGTCCAGCCCCGCGGCATGCCGAGCGAGGGCCAGCGACGCCGCAGCTCGGCCACGAGCTCCACGGCGTCCGCGTCCGGCATGTTCTCGGCGATGTCGTGCACGAGCGTGCCGAGGCTGCGGGTGAGGTCGGTGGTCTCCGTGGCACGGGCCTCGGCCACGAACCAGTCGAGGGGTGAGCGGTGCACGGTCTCGATCTTGGAGGGTGACACGCGCACCAGCTCGTCGGACGCGTAGAGGGGATCCTCCGTGGACAGCGGCGCGCAGCCCCACCACTGGTCCGGGTCGGCACCCGCCACGGGGTCATCCTGGGAGGCGAACCGGTGCAGCAGACGGGCCGCGGCCTCGCGCTCCTCCGGGGTGGACACGGGGTCCTGGAGGGCGCGCCGCAGCGAACCCGTGAGCTGGCGCAGGGTGAGGGGCTCGGGGGCGTCGAGCTCCTCGAGGGGGATGCCGGGGTCCTCCCCCCGCCCCCCGGCCACGAGGGCCACGAACTCGGAGGGCTGCTCGTCCTGGGTGGCGACCGCGGTGACGGTGACCCCCTCACGCGCCCGGGAGACCGCCGTGGCGAACTGGCGCAGCTCGTCCGAGCGCACCTGGCGCAGCCGGTCCACCGCGCCCAGCCGGGCGGCCTCCTCCGGACCGTGGTCCAGCGCATCGGTCAGGACGTCCGTGCCGAGCAGCTGGCCGCGCAGCGCGGTGTTGGGCCACACTCCCTGCTGGACCCCCGCCACCACCACGTGCGACCACTCCCGCCCCGCGGAGCCGGCCGGTGTCATCACGGACACGTTGTCCTCGGCGGGCGCGCGTGCCGCCAGGGTGTCCATGGGCAGCTCCTGGTGGTCCATGTACTCCATGAACGCCTGGGCGGTGGCCCCGGGGACCTGGTCCACGAAGCGCTCCGCGGCTTCGAACAGCCCGACCACCGCGTCCAGGTCCCGGTCCGCGCGCACGGCGTCCGGTCCTCCCTCCAGCGCACGACGACGCCAGCGCACGCCCACGCCGCAGGCCTCCCACAGCGCCCACAGCACGGACTCCGCGGTGGCACCGGGTGCGTCCAGGGCCTGCTGTCCTGCGGCGAGCATGTCCGCCACCCGGGCCGCGGCGTCCGAGCGGACCTCCGCGAGCTCCAGCAGCACACCGTCCGTGAGGGCCTGCACGAGGAGGTCGTCACTCGTGCGGCCACCTCCCGTGCGCAGCTCGTAGCCGCGCAGCCGCTGCCGGATCCGGCGCACCTCCATGGGAGAGGCGCCCCCGATGCGCGAGGTCAGCAGCGAGACCGCCGTTGCGGCGGTGAGCACGGCCTCCACCGCGCGGGGCTCCTCCGCCGCGGTCTCCTCCGTCTCCGCCGGATCCCGCCGCACCTCCTCCGGCGGAGCGGTGTCCTGGGCGGCCAGCAGCAGCCGCAGGGCGTCGAGCAGGGGGATCACGGCCGGCTCGTCCCGCAGGGGGGTCTCCGCGGCCGAGGTGGTGGTGGGAACACCCAGGGCGCCCAGCTGCCGGGTGAGCGCGGACAGCTGCGACCCGCTGCGCACGATCACGGCCATCTCCCGGAAGGGAACACCGTGCAGGACGTGCAGCCGCAGGAAGTGGTCCGCGCACCAGCGCGCCTGGGCCGTGGGGGACTCGAACAGTGCCACCCGGGCCGTGCCCTCCCCGCTGCCGTCCGCGGCCGGAGCGCGGTCCACCCGCGCCCCTGCCACCACGCCGACGGCTCGGGCCACGCGCTGCCACGCCGCTGCCACCTGGAGCGGCATGCGGTGGCTCGTGCGCAGGTGCATGCGCTGCACGGGGCGTTCGGGCGTGCCCACCCGGTCCTCGAGCGTGCGCAGCAGATCCGGCCGGGCGCCGCGGAAACCCTGCACCGTGGTGTCCGGGTTCGCGGTGAACACGGCGTCCCGCCCCCGGGTGAGCACCCCGATGAGCCGGTGGGCGGACGGGGTGGCCTCCTGGAGGTCGTCCACCACCACCAGGTCCAGGCGCTGCTGCTCCCGGGCCAGGAACTCGGGGTTCGCCTCGAGGATCCGGGCCGCCCGGTCCACGAGCTCGGAGGGGTCGAAGGCGTTGGGCATGCGCAGCGCGCGGATCTGCTGGTACTCCTCGCGGAACGCGGCGGCCGTGCGCCACTCCGGGTGGCCGAGCGGTTCCGCCCACGCCGCGAGCAGGTCCGCGGGCACCCGGTACTCGTTCATCCGGTCGAACAGCTCCCGCAGCTGGCCGCGGAAGCCCCGGGTCCCGAGCGCGTCGTCCAGGTCCGCGGGCCACACGACGGCGCCGCCGTGCCCCCGGGCGTGGCCGCGCATCATCTCCGCGAGGAACGCGTCCTGCTCGGGCCCGGAGAGCAGCACGGGAGCCGTGGTGACGCCGGGCAGCAGCCCCTCCCCGTGCGCGCGTCGCAGGACGTCGAACGCGTAGGCCTGCCACGCCCGCACGAGCGGGGTGCTGATGGTGGCCGCGGTCCGCCGGCTCACGAGGTCCCGCAGCGTGGCCGCGGACTCGCGGGACGGGGTGAGCACCAGCAGCCGCTGGGGGTCCGCGCCCTCGCGGATCCGTCGCACCACGCTCTCCACGACCACCGTGCTCCGTCCGGTGCCCGGGGCGCCCAGCACCAGCACGGGCCCGTGTCCGGGGCCCAGCTCCACGACGGCGCGCTGGGCCGGGTCCAGCTCCACGGCCGCCCCTGCGACCTGGGCACCGCGGGGCGGGAGGACCCGCCAGGAGGCTTCTCGCTGCTTCGGCATGCGCCCATCCCACCACGGCGCTCCGACATCCATAAGGACCTGGAGCACGCCCGGTACCGTGGGTCCATGGCCTCCCCGCAACATCCCGACGACGCCCAGCCCGCCCTCTTCGACGCACCCCCGCCCACCGGGGAACCGGCCGCGTCCCGTGCGGCGGGGGTGCGTCGAAGAGGGCGGGCTGGGC
>NZ_PHOA01000108.1 GCF_003687455.1 Kocuria tytonicola
CCGAAAGGACACCATGCCAACCCTCATCCTCATCCTCCTGATCGTGGTGGTGCTCGCCGCGGTCATCGCACTCGTGAAGGCGGTGCGGATCATCCCGCAGTCGCGTGCGGGCATCGTGGAGCGGCTGGGCAAGTACCAGACCACGCTCAATCCCGGGCTGCACTTTTTGATCCCGTTCATCGACCGGCTGCTGCCGCTGATCGACCTGCGTGAGCAGGTGGTCCCGTTCCCCGCCCAGTCCGTGATCACCGAGGACAACCTGGTGGTCGGCATCGACACCGTGGTGTACTTCCAGGTCACCGATCCCCGGGCCGCCACCTACGAGATCACGAACTACATCCAGGCCGTGGACGAGCTCACGAGCGCCACGCTGCGCAACGTGGTGGGCGGGCTGAACCTGGAGGAGACCCTGACCTCCCGCGACAAGATCAACGCCGAGCTGCGCGGTGTCCTGGACTCCACCACGGGACGGTGGGGCATCCGCATCTCCCGCGTGGACATCAAGGAGATCACTCCCCCGCCGTCCATCCAGGACTCGATGGAGAAGCAGATGCGCGCCGAGCGGGACCGCCGCGCGGCCATCCTGACGGCCGAGGGCGAGAAGCAGTCCCAGATCCTCACCGCCGAGGGCTCGCGCCAGGCATCCGTGCTCTCCGCCGAGGGTGACGCGAAGGCGGCCATCCTGCGTGCGGACGGCGAGGCCCAGGCCATTGCCAAGGTCTTCGACTCGATCCACCGTGCGAAGCCCACCCAGAAGCTGCTGGCCTACCAGTACATCCAGACCCTGCCCAAGGTGGCCGAGGGCAGCGCGAACAAGGTGTGGATGATCCCCGCCGAGCTCTCCACCGCCCTGCGCGGCGTGGGCTCCTACCTCAACCCCGGCTCCTCGGAGGGCCCGGAGGACGACGCCGCGGACGAGGACGTCGCGCCGCGCGCCACGGGTCACGACGCCCCCATCGTGGCGCACGAAGCCGTGAAGGTCACGGAGGAGGACCTCGAACCGGACCTCACCCTGACCGACCCGCGCGAGTTCGAGATGCCGGAGTCCCCGTACTCCTCGCCGATCGCGCAGCAGGCCGCGGACCCCCATGTGGGCAACGCGCCGGGCGACGCCGCGGCGTCGGGCACCGCAGACCCTGAGACCGCCGCGGATGGTGCCACACCGCGCCACACCGGCCCGGACCAGGGGCCCGTGCCGGGGAATGAATCCCGCTGACGCCTCGTTACGCTGGTGGAAAAGGGCGGGTCGCGCCCGGTCCGAGCTCCTCGGCTCCCGGAGGCGCCCCGCGTGACCGTACGTCAGGAAGGATCGTTGCGTGAGTGATCGCAGCCTACGAGGCATGCGCCTGGGTTCCCAGTCCATGGAGACCGAGGCCGGTGTGGAGCCCGCACCGCGTCAGCGCGTGGAGTACCGCACGGCGGACGGTGAGTCCGTCTCGGTGATGTTCGCCGCCGAGGCGGAGATCCCCCCGGTGTGGACCACCAAGACCGGCCAGGAGGCCATCCTGGTCAACGGCGAGAAGCCGGAGAACCCCAACGAGAAGCACCAGCGCTCCCACTGGGACATGCTGCTGGAGCGGCGCAGCGTGGAGGAGCTCGAGGAGACCCTCCAGCAGCGCCTGGCGTTCTACAAGGAGCAGCACGCGCTCTGACCCGCACCGCCGCGGCCCGGACCGTGGCGCACCGACGACTGTGGCCCCCGTCCGAGGACGGGGGCCACAGCCGTTCGGCGGGATCCAGCTGTTCAGCGGGACTGTGCCGGGGCGCAGAGGTTCCGGCGGTCGCCGCTCAGCCGCGGAGGTGCAGCTTCCGCGCGAGCGTCTCGGCGCGGGCGGTGAGACCCCAACGGGCCACGTTCGTGGCGGCCTCGATGGTGACGTCGTTGCTCATCTTGGACACGCCCTCCTCGCGCTCGACGAACGTGATGGGCACCTCCACGATCGTGAACCCCAGACGCTCCGCGCGCCACGCGAGGTCGATCTGGAAGCAGTAGCCGCGGGACTGGACGGAGTTCAGCTCGAGGGCGCGCAGCGTGGTGTCCCGGTAGGCGCGGAACCCGCCGGTGATGTCGTGGATCGACGTTCCCAGCAGCACACGCGAGTAGAGGTTGCCGCCGCGGGAGATCAGCTGGCGCTGCAGCGGCCAGTTCTCGGTGCGTCCCCCCGGGACGTAGCGCGAGCCGATGGCCATGTCCGCGCCGCGCTCGATCGAGTCCAGCAGCAGGGGCAGCTGCTCGGGCTGGTGCGAGCAGTCCGCGTCCATCTCCACGAGGACGTCGTAGCCGCGCTCGAGCCCCCACGCGAAGCCCGCGAGGTACGCCGGACCGAGGCCCTCCTTCGCGGCGCGGTGCAGCACGTGGATGTTGGCGTCCCGGGCCGCGAGCTCGTCCGCCATGTCCCCGGTGCCGTCCGGGCTGTTGTCGTCCGCGATGAGCACGTGGGCGTCCGGCACGGCGGCACGCAGCCGCGTGATGACCGTGGGCAGCGATTCACGTTCGTTGTACGTGGGAATGATGGTGAGAACTCGCACCGAGCGTCCTTTCATGCCGCTGGCATCCGGGCATCCGGGCCCGGACAGACCACTGGGCAGGCCCATCCGCCTTCGGACCAGAGGGGACGCGGGGTCACGCTCTGTTTTCTAAGGACGGATGGACCCACCCGGCAGTAAGAACCCAGTCTAACCTCAGCCCGGTCCAGGACCAACACGTCGCGGCCCGTTCAGGGGCGGGGTTCGGTCCCCGCCACGAGCTCTCCGGCCACGAGCGTGGCCTCGCAACGGGGCAGACGGGCGTCGTCCAGGGCGGGCAGTACCGGGGTCCGCGCGCGGGGGTCGGTGCTCCAGGACGCCCCCGTGCCCTGGGCCTGCTGGACCATGACGGACTCCGCGTCCCACACGGCGAGGGTGGCCTCCGCGCCGGGCACGAGCTGACCCGCGAGCGCACTGCCACCGGGGTGGGCCCGCCACGCCCCGCGGGTGAGGGCCAGGAACGCCGCGCGTGCGGACGTGCGCAGCCTCTCCTCCGGGGCCTCCAGGGCGTCCTTGACCGCGGACCACGGGTTGGACGCGTCCGTCATGAGCGTCACGGGCACCCCCGCACGGGAGAGCTCGCGCAGCGGGGCGGCCCCGGCGCGGCAGGACACGGTGAGGTTGAGCTCCGCGAGCCGCTCACACTGCTCGTCGTCCAGGGGTCCCACCCCCACGAGCCGGTGGCCCCGGGCGCGGAAGGCGCGCTCCCCCACCTCGTCCCGCGCTCCCTGCGCCGCCTCCAGCAGCGCGTTCGTCACGGCGTTCGGTGCAAGCCCGGACGACGACGCCGCGGCACCCCCGCCGGGCGTGTCCGCAGTCAGGGGTGAGCCCACACCCGCAGAGCCGGTCTCCGTCGTGGGTGCGACGCCGAAGGTGCTGCCTCCCCCGGTCGTGGGCGACCCGCTGTTCGAGTAGTGGACCCCCGCGGGGCGCTCCGGGAGGACGAGGACCGCCTGGATCCCCTTGCGGGTGCACGCGACGAGGTGGTGGCGTGCCGCATCCCGCAGCGCCGCCGAATCCGTGTGCGCGGCGGCGTCGAACCCCAGTGCCGGGGACGGGAGCTCGGACGTGGCGATCTCCGCCTCGCCGGTCACCGCCCGCACCAGCACGGGCAGCGCGTGGGCGCCGTCCGCCACGACCTGCTCGGCCACCGCCGCGAGCGCCTCGGCATCCGCGCCGAGCAGCTCCACGGCCCCGTAGCCCTGTTCCGTGCGCGGCAGCGCGCCGGCGTCCCGGGAGGCGCCCGCGACCCGGTGGTGCGCGACGAAGGCCGGGGTGACCACGGCGGCCCGAAGATCGCCGGGGGTGACCTGCGGGCCGGCCACGGACCGGGCGGCGTCGTCCGAGCCCACCCACGCGAGCGTGGAGCCGGTCACGAGGAGTGCCGTGGCGAACGGGTCCGCCGGCGAGTAGACCGATCCGTTGAGCCACACCCGGGTGTGCTGTTGTGCTGCCGTCACGTGCTCCCTCTCCTGGCCGCGGGCCGGTGCCCGGGCCGGTTGGTTCCTACTGTTCGAAGACGCTGTACTCGACCACGCCGCGGCGCACGGACTCGATGGCCTGGTGGGCCGTCTCCCGCAGGACGGGGTCGAGGTCCGCGACGGTCCGCAGCTGGTCGAGGACGTCAATGGTCTGCTTGGCCCACCGCACGAAGTCCCCGGCCGCGAGGTCGGTGCCGGTGAGCGTGCGGGTGAGCGTGGATCCCCGGGCCCACCGGTGCATGGCCTCCGCGAGACCCAGCTCGGGTGCCGCCGTGAGCGGCAGGCGGTGCTCGGCCTCCTGGGCGGAGAGCACGGACCAGTTGTGCACCAGCGTCTGGACTGCCGCGTCCATGGGGGCGGTGGGCATCCTGGGGCGGCCGCCCTGGTCCTCCCTGCGCGGCTGGTACACGAGCGCCGTCATGACGCCCGCGAGACCGGGGGCGTCCAGGCCGTCGAGGAAACCGTCCCGCAGGCTCAGGGCCAGGAGCAGGTCCCGCTCCCCGTAGAGCCGGCGCAGCTGTTCTCCCGCCGCGGTGGGGACGAGGTGGCCGGAGCCGTCCCGCTCCAGGTACGAGAAGTGGGCGAGCACCCCGCACACGCGGTCGAAGGTGGCGGCGATGCTCCCGGTGCGCCCGGCGATCTGCTTGCGCAGCCCCTGCGTGTCCTTCTCCAGCTTCCACGCGCGCTCGGCCCAGCGTGCGTGCTGCTCGCGGTCCGAGCAGCCGTGGCACGGGTGCGCGCGCAGCCGACGCCGCAGGTCCTCGATCCGGTGGTCGCGTGCGGAGGTGCCGCGGTCGAAGCGGATGGCCCGGCCCGAGGAGCCCTCACGGGCGGGCCGGTGCTCGCGCAGGGCCGCGCGCACCGTGGCGGCGAGGTCCTTGCGCTCCTGCGGGGACTTGCCGGAGAAGTGCTTGGGGATCCGGATCCTGGACTCGGGCGAGAGCGGTCCGTCGAGGTCGTTGACGCCCACCCGGCGCAGCTTGCCGTCCACCGTGAGGATGTGGGGGCGCGGGTCGAACGGGTGTGCGTCCTCGCGCAGCACCACGGCCCAGCCCGCGTTGCGGCCCTGCGGGATGTCGATGACGTCCCCTGGCAGCAGGTCCTGCAGGGCCACCGCGGCGTCGTTGCGCTGGCGAGCGGTGCGGGACCTGCTCGCGGACTTCTCCTCCCCGGCCAGCTCGCGCCGCAGCGCGGCGTACTCCGAGAAGTCCCCCAGGTGGCAGGACATGGCCTCCCGGTAGGCCTGCAGGGTCTTCTCCTGGGAGCGCACGCGCCTGGCGATGCCCACCACGGAGCGGTCCGCCTGGAACTGGGCGAACGAGGTCTCCAGGATCGAGCGGGAGCGCTTGGCACCGAAGCGCGCGATGAGGTTCGCGGACATGTTGTACGTGGGCCGGAAGCTCGAGTTCAGCGGGTACGTGCGGGTGGAGGCCAGCCCGGCCACGGCCTGCGGGTTCATCCCGTCACGCCACAGCACCACGGCGTGACCCTCGACGTCGATGCCGCGCCGGCCCGCGCGCCCCGTGAGCTGCGTGTACTCCCCCGGGGTGATGTCCACGCGGGACTCGCCGTTGAACTTGTCCAGTCGCTCGAGCACCACGGAGCGGGCCGGCATGTTGATGCCCAGCGCGAGGGTCTCCGTGGCGAAGACCGCCTTGATGAACCCCTGCGAGAACAGCTGCTCCACCACTTCCTTGAACACCGGCAGCATGCCCGCGTGGTGGGCGGACACGCCGCGCACCAGGCCCTGGTACCAGTCCTCGTAGTTCAGTGCCGCGAGGTCCGCGGTGGACATGTGCGCGGTGGCCTCGGCGGCGTAGGCCTTGATGGTCTTCTGCTCCTGGGGAGTGGTGAGCCACAGGTCCGCGGCCGCGCACTGGGCCACGGCGGCATCGCACCCGGCCCGGGAGAAGATGAAGGTGATGGCCGGCAGCAGGCCCTCGGCGTCCAGCCGTCGCAGCAGGTGCGGGCGTGAGACGCGCTCCTGGCGCCCGGTGCGGTGCTCCTGGTGGTGCCCGCCGCGGCGTCGGCCCCGGTGGCCCGGTCCACGGCCCCCGGAGCGCCCACCGCGGGGGTGCTGCGAGCGGAACAGGCGCAGCAGCTCGGGGTTCACCGCGGGCTCCTCGCGGTGCTTGTCCGACTGGCGCTGGGCGGCCTCCTCCACCGTGGTGTCGCCCAGGAAGAGGTCGTAGAGCCGTGGGCCCACCTGCACGTGCTGCCACAGTGGCACGGGCCGGTGCTCGGAGACCACCACGTCCGTGCTGCCCCGGACGTCGTCCAGCCACGCCCCGAACTCCTCCGCGTTGGAGACGGTGGCGGACAGCGAGGCCAGCTGCACGTACTCGGGCAGGTGGATGATGACTTCCTCCCACACCGCGCCGCGGAAGCGGTCCGCGAGGTAGTGCACCTCGTCCATGACCACGAAACCGAGGTTCGCCAGGGTGGCGGACCCGCCGTAGAGCATGTTGCGCAGCACCTCGGTGGTCATCACCACCACGTCCGCCTCGGAGTTCACGGAGGTGTCCCCCGTGAGCAGCCCCACACGCTCCGCCCCCCAGCGGCGGGAGAACTCGTGGAACTTCTGGTTGCTCAGGGCCTTGATGGGTGTGGTGTAGAACGCCTTCTTCCCCTGTTGCAGTGCCAGGTGGATGGCGAACTCCCCCACCACGGTCTTGCCCGCACCCGTGGGAGCGGCCACGAGAACACCCCGGCCCTCCTCCAGGGCCCGGCACCCCTGCACCTGGAAGGGGTCCAGTTCGAAGTCCAGGGTGTTCTCGAAGGCCGAGAGCTCGGTGGCCGCGTGCGCCGCGCGGGCCTTCGCGGCTGTGTACCGTTCGGCGGGGGAAGACATGCGATCAGCCTACGCGGTGGCCCCGACACCCTCGCAGCCGCGGGATCACTCCCCGGCCGCGGTGCTCCCGAGGGAGCGCAGCTGCTCCGCGGAGGTGCCACGGTCCGCGCTCAGCCCCGTGGCGGCGGCCTGCTTGGCATGCTTCCTGGCCCGGTGCCGGTCCAGCCACAGGCACAGCCCCACGGCCACGAAGAACAGGACGAGCAGCGGGATGGCCAGGTACAGCATGGTCACCGGGTCGGGCCCCGGCGCCGCCATGGCGGCCACCACGAGCACGATCACCACCACCACGCGCCACGACTTCAGCACGGTGCGCCCCGAGAGCAGGCCCAGCATGTTGAGCCCCACCAGCAGCACGGGGACCACGCACGCGATCCCGAACGTGAGGATGAGCTGCAGGAAGAACCGGAGGTACACACCGGCCTCCACGAAGTTGGAGCCGCCCTCCGGGGTGAACGCCGTGAGCGCGTAGACCGCCGCGGGCAGCGCCGTGACCGCGATCGCGCAGCCGCCCAGGAACAGGGGGATCGCCGCGGCGAGGAACCCCATGGCGTAGCGGCGCTCGTTCCTGTGCAGCGCCGGGGTGATGAAGGCCCACAGCTGGTAGAGCCACACGGGCGAGGCGAGGATCAGCCCCAGCACCACGGACACCTCCACCATGGTGTTGAACGAACCGCCCACGGAGGAGTAGTTGATCGTGGCGGTGCGTCCGGTCTCCGCGAGGCGCTTCAGCGGCTCGGTGATGTACTGCATGAACGGCTCGTACACCATGAACCCGGTCACGGCCCCCAGCACGGTGGCCACGGCGGACTTGATCAGGCGGTTGCGCAGCTCACGCAGGTGCTCGCGCAGCGCCATCTGGGCCTGCGGGTTGTGACGCCGCCCGGTGGTCCTGCGGCGCGCGCGGCGCTGGCGACGGGCCGACTCCTCGGCCGTCCCGGAGTCCGTGGTGGGCATGGCTGCCTGACCTCTCTGACGGAGCTGCGCACGCGCACGGCCCGGGGGCCGGACCTGCTGGTCCGGCCCCCGGCATCACGCGCGCGCCGCTGGTGGAACGACGATCACGCGGTGGGGTTCTGGCGCTGGTCCACGACCGGTGCCTGCACCGGCTGCGCGGCCGGAGCCGCGGCACCGGGCACCTGCTCCTGGACCGGCTGGGCCGGGGCGGTGGTCTGGACCGGGGCGGTGCTCTGGGCGGGCACCGGGTTCTGGAC
>NZ_PHOA01000109.1 GCF_003687455.1 Kocuria tytonicola
CCGCCCACCCGTGCCCTCGACGACTCCGCAGCCCCGCTGTACCGGTGGTTCCCGGACGGTGAGCTGAACACGTGCGTCAACGCCGTGGACCGCCACGTGGCGGCCGGTCACGGGGAGCGCACCGCCCTGGTCTACGACTCCGCCGTGCTGGGGGTCCAGGAGCACATCAGCTACTCCCAGCTGCAGGAGCGTGTGGCCCGTTTCGCGGGTGCGCTCGCCGCCCAGGGGGTTCGCAAAGGAGACCGTGTCCTGCTCTACATGCCCATGATCGCGGAGTCCGTGGTCGCCATGCTCGCCTGCGCCCGGATCGGTGCGGTGCACTCCGTGGTGTTCGGGGGCTTCGCGCCCAAGGAGCTCGCGAGCCGGATCGACGACTCGCAGCCCGTGGCCGTCGTCACCGCGTCCGGAGGGGTGGAGCCCAAGCGGCGGATCGAGTACCTGCCCGCGATCGAGGAGGCGCTGCAGCTGAGTGGCCACGCGCCGACGGCGGTGCTGGTGCACGAGCGGGACGGCTTCACCACGAGCGTCGCCGATGCCCGCGAGCGCGCGGGGGACGACGGCGGGCCGGCCTGGCTCTCGTGGGCCGAGGCGCAGGACGGCGTGGAGCCGGCGGAGCCCGTGACCGTGAAGGCCACCGATCCGCTCTACATCCTCTACACGTCCGGGACCACGGGCAAGCCCAAGGGCGTGGTGCGCGACAACGGCGGCCACGCCGTGGCGCTGGCCTGGTCCATGGCGAACATCTACGACATCCGGGCCGGGGACGTGATGTGGACGGCGTCGGACGTGGGGTGGGTGGTGGGCCACTCCTACATCGTCTACGCGCCCCTGCTCGCCGGGGCCACCACCGTGGTCTACGAGGGCAAGCCCGTGGGGACCCCGGATGCCGGCGCGTTCTGGAAGCGGGTGGAGGAGCACGGCGTGAAGGTGCTGTTCACCGCACCCACGGCGCTGCGGGCCATCAGGAAGGCGGATCCCGAGGGCGAGTTCGTGGCCCGGTACGACACCACCTCCCTGCAGGCCCTGTTCGTGGCGGGGGGGCGGCTCGACCCCGAGACCTACCACTGGGCGACCCGGGTGCTCGGCGTTCCCGTGGTGGACCACTGGTGGCAGACCGAGACCGGGTGGGCCATCTGCTCCAACCCGTTCGGCATCGAGCGGCTGCCCATCGTCCCCGGCTCGCCCACGGTGCCCGTGCCGGGGTTCCACGTGGAGATCCTCGACCCCATCGGCGAGCCCCTGGGCCCGGGGGAGGAGGGCAACATCGCGGTGCGCCTGCCCCTGCCGCCCGGGACACTCGCCACGCTGTGGGGCAACGACGAGCGCTTCGTCTCCTCCTACCTCGCCGCGTTCCCCGGCTACTACGCCACGGGCGACTCCGGGTACATCGACGAGAACGGCTACGTGTTCGTGATGGGCCGCACCGACGACGTCATCAACGTCTCCGGCCACCGGCTGTCCACCGGGCAGATGGAGCAGATCGTGGCCACCCATCCGGACGTCGCGGAGTGCGCGGTGATCGGCGTGAACGACCCCCTCAAGGGCCAGCGCCCCTCGGGGTACGTGGTGCTCAAGACCGGTGCCGAGATCACCCAGGAGCAGCTGCGGGAGGACCTGGTGTCCATGGTGCGCTCGCAGATCGGGCCGGTGGCGGACTTCAAGGACGTGGCGGGGGTCGAGGCCCTGCCCAAGACCCGCTCCGGCAAGATCCTGCGCAAGACCATGCGCCAGATGGCGGACGGCGAGCAGTACGTGGTGCCCTCCACCATTGAGGACCACTCGGTGCTCGAGGCGCTCAGCTCGATCCTCGCCCCCAAGGCCTGACGCGCGGGGTGGGTCGGTGCGTCATGCGCCGCCCACCCGGCGTGTGCGCCCGGCCCGGGGACCGCGGCGGGCGCACAATGTGAGGACCCCACCCCGTACGGCGTACCGGGTGGGGTCCGCACACCCATCTCCTCCACGACCTCCCAGGAGCCCTCCATGACCCAGGACCTCGCGTCAGCGTCGACGCCGGGTGGCGCACGGCCCGCGAAACCCTCCGGCAAGAAGCGCGACCGCACCCACTACCTCTACATCGCGGTGATCGCCGCAGTGGTGCTGGGCGTCGTCGTGGGACTGCTGTTCCCGTCCGTGGGGGTGGCGCTGAAGCCGATCGGAACGGGCTTCGTGGCGCTGATCAAGATGATCATCGCGCCCGTGATCTTCTGCACCATCGTGCTCGGCGTGGGATCGGTCGCCAAGGCGGCCACGGTGGGCAAGGTCGGTGGACTCGCGCTGCTCTACTTCATCGTGATGTCCACGTTCGCGCTGGCCATCGGCCTGGTGGTGGGCAACATCGTGCAACCGGGCGAGGGCCTGGACCTGGCCAACGCCCACTTCGACCAGTCGTCCCTGGGCGCGGGCGGCCAGGAGTCCCACGGCGAGGGCACGGCGGGCTTCATCCTGGGCATCATCCCCACCACCATGTTCTCGGCACTGACCTCGGGGCAGATCCTGCAGACCCTGCTCGTGGCACTGCTCGTGGGCTTCGCCCTGCAGTCCATGGGCTCCGCGGGTCAGCCCGTGCTCAAGGCAGTGGGCTACCTCCAGGCCGTGGTGTTCAAGATCCTGTCCATGATCATGTGGCTCGCTCCCCTTGGTGCGTTCGGCGCGATCGCCGCCGTGGTGGGCGCCACCGGCATGAAGGCCGTGTTCTCCCTGCTGGGGCTCATGGTGGCCTTCTACATCACGTGCATCCTCTTCGTGGTGGTGGTACTGGGGCTGATCCTCAAACTGGTCTCCGGCGTGAACATCTTCAAGCTCATGAAGTACCTGGGCCGCGAGTACCTGCTGATCTTCTCCACCTCGTCCTCCGAGGCCGCCCTGCCGCGGCTGATCGCCAAGATGGAGCACCTGGGCGTGTCCCAGCCGGTCGTGGGCATCGTGGTCCCCACCGGGTACTCCTTCAACCTGGACGGCACCGCCATCTACCTGACCATGGGTGCCCTGTTCGTGGCGGACGCCCTGGGCAAGCCACTCGAGATCGGTGAGCAGATCGCCCTGCTGGTGTTCATGATCATTGCCTCCAAGGGCGCGGCCGGCGTCACCGGTGCGGGCATCGCCACGCTCGCCGCCGGTCTGCAGTCCCACCGCCCGGACCTGCTCGACGGCGTGGACCTGATCGTGGGCATCGACCGCTTCATGTCCGAGGCCCGCGCGCTCACCAACTTCTCCGGCAACGCGGTGGCCACCGTCGTGCTCGGCACGTGGGTCAGGGAAGTGGACAAGGCGCGGATGCAGCGCGTCCTCTCCGGCGCCGAGCCCTTCGACGAGGCGTCCCTCGCGGTGGACCCGCACCTCTCCTCCGGCGCCCAGGGGCACGCGGCCGCTGCGGGGGCCGACGCCGCTCCGCACGGTGCCGAGCACGGCGAACCCGGTGCGGGACGCACTTCCCGGGACGTTGCGTTACCGGGGTCCGGAGCCGCGGCCGAACGCCCGGGGGACGAGCTCTAGCCCCAGCCCCAGTGTCGTGACCGGCGCCCGGTCCCATGACGGGCGCCGGTCACTTGGTGGACCCGCGTGAACGGCATCGTGACAGCGGTGGTTCCCTTACACTGAAGCAGCATCCGCCCGTCCCCCCCCCCAAGCACCCACAGGATTCCCCATGAGCATTTGCCCGTCTGCATCGGTGGTGGCCATCGTCCCCTGCCACAACGAGGAAGCGGCCATCGGCAAGGTCGTCTCTGACCTGCACCATGACCTTCCCGGAGCCGAGGTCTACGTGTACGACAACTGCTCCACGGACCGCACTGCCGACATCGCCAGGCAGGCGGGTGCGCACGTCCGAGTGGAGTACGAGAAAGGTAAAGGCAACGTAGTGCGCCGGGCATTCGCCGACCTCGACGCCGACGTCTACCTGCTGATCGACGGTGACGACACCTACGACACGGCCGACGCGCCCATGATGGTCGAGACCCTGCTGTCCGGCCCGTACGACCACGTGCTTGGGGTACGACGACAGGTCACGTCCTCCGCGTACCGGACCGGTCACGAATCGGGGAATCGACTCTTCAACGGCATCGTGAGCTTCGCGTTCCGCCGTGAGGTCACGGATATGCTCAGCGGCTACCGCGTCTTCTCGAGGCGCTTCGTCAAGTCCTTCCCCGCGCTGTCCCGGGAGTTCGAGATCGAGACGGAACTGACCATCCACGCCGTCAATGCCCGAGTTCCACAGGTGGAGGTGCCGGTGGGATTTCGGGACCGCGCGGAGGGCACGGAAAGCAAGCTTCGGACCTATCACGACGGGTTCCGTATCCTGCGCATCCTCTCCCAGCTGCTCTTCCTGGAGCGGCCGTTCCTGGTCAACGGGTTGCTGTCGCTGCTGCTCGGGGCCACGGCACTGCTCCTGGGACTTCCCGTGGTGTGGGACTTCGTTCAGACCGGTCTGGTGCCACGGCTGCCCACCGCTCTGCTGGCGGCGGCGCTGATGATCCTCGCCGGGGCGTTCCTGGTGCTGGGGGTGGTGCTCAACGGGCTGGTGATGTCCCGCCGTGAGACCTCCCGGTTGTTCTATCTGCGACTGAACCCTCCGCCCTTCCGTCCGGCGCCGTCCGGGACATCCGGCACGAGCGCCGAGGGCCCCGGGGGTACCGTCGGCGGGGTGGGCACCGGTCCCGCCGAGGACGGTTCCCACGGCCGGACAACCGCAGGGGAGGCCCGGTGATGGCCTCCACCGCCGCAGTGCAGCGTCCAGGGAAAGGGCCCGTGCGCCTGACCCTGCGCGTCCTGGGTGTGCTGGTGTGCCTGCAGTTCGTGTTCATGGGCCTACTCGTGGTGGGGCAGGCAGTGCCGGACAAACCGATCGTGGACAACCTGCTCACGGCCATCAAGGAGGGCACCTACGGACCCAGCGGGATCCCCGATCGAATGGGGACGCAATCGGATGCGTTCACGGAGTGCGTGGTCGTGGGCACCGGTCTTGGGGCTGATCCGGAAGAGTCGGCGCGCAGCCGGGCCGCTCGCATGCCGCGGATCGGCAACTGCGACGGCGGGGCCGAGGACGTCAAGGCCGTGACTGCCGGGAAGGTCTTCGTGGACATGGACTACTACAAGTACTGGGCCGGCTACACGGTCTTCACCCGCCCGGTGCTCGCCGTGGCGGGAATGGACGGGCTGCGGATAGCTTCCGGCACCCTCATGGTCGCGGCCCTCTTCGTCGCATTCCTGGCGGTGCGGGCACGGACCACCACCGCGGTGGCCGTGGGCCTGCTCCTGCCGTTCGTGGCGGGGACGAATATGCTCTCCACACCGTCCACCTCCTTCAGCCAGTCCATCTCCATCGCCTTCATCCTCATCTCGGTCGCCCTCACCGCCGCGGGCGCCGGACGCAGCGCGTACCTGGGGCTGCTGGGGGCCGTGGTGGGTGCAGGCATGTTCTGCTACGTGGACCTGCTCACCACCCCCGCGATCCCGTGGGCGCTGTCCGCATTCACGCTGGCCGCCGCGGTCTGGTTCCGCGAACGGCGGCTGGGAACCGCGGCGCTGTGGGGTGTCCTGGGCACCGTGGCCTGGGGCGGGGCCTTCGCTTTCACCTGGGTGTCCCGGTGGGTCTTCGGCGCGGCGCTCCTGGGTCTCGACAGGACCGTCGCCATGGTCAAGCAGAACGTGGGATTCCGCACGGGTGGTACCTGGGGTGGCGTCTCCGACGCCTTCGGCGCGGGCGTCACCAAGAACGTGGCGTTCTGGTGGACCCACATTCCCACCGCGCACCTGGTGCTCTGGGCTTGCCTCATCACCGTGCTCGTGGCCCTCGTGATCGCGGCCTTGCGCGGTGGCGTGCGCCGGTGGGGCGTGGCCCTCGTGCTGAGCCTGCCCGCCGCGGTGGTGCCGTTCTGGTACACCGTGGTGAGCAACCACTCCCAAATCCATGCGTTCTTCGTCAACCGCGGTGTCCCCACGGCGCTGGCCGTGGTCACCGCGGCGTGCCTGCTCGCCGCGGCCCGCCCCCGCACCCGGCCTGCTCAGGATCCCGCCGTCGTCGGGGAGGTCCCGCCGCAGGTGGGCGGTAGGGTAGGCCGGTGAGAACCGCACTCCGGACCCGGAAGGAAGGCAGTCGCCCGTGAGCAACGCCAGTGATGACAGGCCCCAGCAGACCCAGGCGGCGGCGTCGGACGCCGTAGGCCCCACCGGCCGCCCCGTGCGGACCTTCCCGGACCCGCCCGAGTTGGGCAGCCACGGGCCCGCGCGCATCATCGCGATGGTCAACCAGAAGGGCGGGGTGGGCAAGACCACCTCCACGATCAACCTGGGTGCGGCGCTCGCGGAACTGGGCCGCAAGGTGCTGCTCGTGGACTTCGACCCGCAGGGCGCGCTCTCCGCGGGCTTCGGCTCCAACCCCCACGAGCTGGACCTCACCGTCTACAACGTGATGATGGACCGCTCGGTGGACGTGTGGGACGTGGTGCAGCAGACGCATGTGGAGAACGTGGACCTGCTGCCCGCGAACATCGACCTCTCGGCCGCGGAGGTGCAGCTGGTCAACGAGGTGGCCCGTGAGCAGGTGCTCGCCTCCGCGTTGCGCAAGGTGGAGGACCACTACGACGTCATCCTCATCGACTGCCAGCCTTCCCTGGGGCTGCTCACCGTGAACGCCCTCACGGCCTCCCACGGTGTGATCATCCCGCTGATCTGCGAGTTCTTCGCCCTGCGCGCCGTGGCGCTGCTGGTGGACTCCATCTCCAAGGTGCAGGACCGGATCAACCCCAAGCTGCAGATCGACGGTGTGCTGGCCACCATGTTCGACTCTCGCACCCTGCACTCGCGCGAGGTGATCGCCCGGATCGTGGACGCGTTCGGGGACAAGGTCTTCGACACCGTCATCAAGCGGACCGTGAAGTTCCCTGACGCCACCGTGGCCGCCGAGCCGATCCTCGCGTTCGCCACCAACCACCCGGGAGCGGAGTCCTACCGCCAGCTCGCGCGCGAACTGATCTCGCGCGGCGGCGCGCCGTGACCTGCGGGGCCCGGCCGCGGCGGGGCGCGTGAGCGACGTCGCCGAGCTGGCCGCCGCGCCGGGAACGAGCACGGGGGACGGCGGCGGCGCGGGCGGCGGGTTCACCGTGGCCCTGGAGAACTTCCAGGGCCCGTTCGACGTCCTGCTGTCACTGATCGCCAAGCACGAGATGGACATCACCCAGGTGTCCCTCTCGGTGGTCACGGACGAGTTCATCCAGTACGTGGGCGCGCTGCAGGAGACCGCCTCGCCCAAGGCCCTGGACGAGGCCAGCGAGTTCCTGGTGGTCGCCGCCACCCTGCTGGACCTCAAGGCCGCCCGGCTGCTGCCGCGCGGCGAGGTGGAGGACGAGTACGACGTCGAACTTCTCGAGGCACGCGACCTGCTGTTCGCCCGGCTGCTGCAGTACAAGGCGTTCAAGGAGGTGGCCGGGCAGCTCAACGTGCGGTTCGCCGCCGAGTCCGTGCGCGTCCCGCGCCAGGTGGACCTGGACCCCGCGGTGACCACGGCCCTGCCGCCGCTCACGTGGACGCTCACCCCGGAGCAGCTCGCCCACCTCGCGGTCACGGCGCTCGACCCCGAGCGCCACGTGCCGGCGGAGGTCGATGTCGCCCACCTCCACGGCGCGCAGGTGCGGGTGGCGGACGAGGCCGAGTCCCTGGCGGTCGCGCTGCGCGACGGCGCGGACCACGCGTTCAGCTCCCTGATCGCGGATGCCGAGTCCACGCTGGTGATCGTGGTGCGCTTCCTGGCGCTGCTGGAGATGTACCGGGACCGCGTGGTGCGCCTGCACCAGGAGGAGGTACTGGGCACGCTGCTCGTCACGTGGGACGGGCCGAGCGACTGGACCGCGGAGTCCCTGAGCAGCGAGTACACCGGTGCCGAACCCGATGCGGGTGGCAGCGACACCGCCGACACGGTGTTCTCCGGTGACGAACCCACCGGGGCGCAGAACCTGGGAGAATGAACCCGCACAGGATCGGTGTGAACCGTACCGAAGGAGATGATCGCCCCATGGCGGACCCCACCCCCGCCCCACCCCCCTCATCAGCCC
>NZ_PHOA01000010.1 GCF_003687455.1 Kocuria tytonicola
GAGACAGCCGGGCCCGTGAGGCCGGCGGGTGCGGCCGCTGCCCGCCCGTAGAATGAGGCCGTGGTGAACTCTCGCGAAAGCGCCCTGCGCAAGACCCTCGCCAGGGTCGCCCCCGGCACCGAGCTGCGGACCGGGCTGGAACGCATCCTCCGGGGCCGCACCGGCGCCCTGATCGTCCTGGGCTTCGACCGCTCGGTGGAGTCGCTGTGCTCCGGGGGCTTCGACATCGACACCGACTTCACCCCCACCAAGCTCCGCGAGCTCGCCAAGATGGACGGGGCGATCGTGTGCGACAGGGACGCCACCCGCATCCTCAAGGCCGGGATCCAGCTCATGCCGGACGCGGGGATTCCCACCCAGGAGTCCGGCACCCGGCACCGCTCGGCGGAGCGCACGGCCAAGCAGACCGGGGTGCCCGTGATCTCGGTGAGCGCCTCCATGAGCGTGATCACCATCTACAAGAACGAGCACCGCTACGCGATCGAGGGCTCCCAGGCCATCATGGCCCGTGCCAACCAGGCCCTGCAGACCCTCGAGCACTACAGCAACCGGCTGGAGCAGGTGCTGGGCAGCCTCTCGGCCCTGGAGATCGAGGCGGCGGTGACCGTCCGCGACGTGGCACTCACCCTGCAGCGCATGGAGATGGTGCGCCGGATCTCCGAGGAGATCGCGTGGTACGTGCTGGAGCTCGGCGCGGACGGCCGCCTGATCTCCCTGCAGCTCGAGGAGCTCACGGCGGGCAACGGACCGGGCCCGGACGTGGTGCTGCGGGACTACCTCCCGGAGGCCACGGCCCCCGAGGTGATCGTCGGCTGCCTCGACCAGCTCGCGGAGCTCTCCCCGGCGGAGCTCATCGACCTGCAGAAGGTCGCGGTGGCCGCGGGTCTCACCGGGCCCCAGGCCACACTGGAGACGGACCTGCACCCCCACGGCTACCGGCTGCTGGAGGGCATCAAGTCCATGCCCGGTGCCGTGGCCAAGCGGCTCGTGTCCCAGTTCGACGGTCTCCAGTCCCTCATGGCCGCCAACCTGGAGGACCTGATGTCCGTGGAGGGCATCGGCGAGCAGCGTGCGCGCACCGTGCGCGAGTCTTTGTCCCGGATGGCTGAGACGAGCCTGCTGGACCGCTTCATGTGAGCACCCCGCTCCTCTCCCCCGGCGCTGCTGCCGGCGGGCGCACTCACCCGCGGTTCAGTGGGCGGAGTTGAGCGTCACGGCCGCTCGGTGGGCAGGGCTCATGGGGCTCGCGGCTCGGCAGGTGAGGCCCCACGAGTCAGCGCCTCCGCGCCCGGGACCGGACGGGCGTCGGGCCGAACGCGCATGTGGCCGAGCAAACCTTGGACCGGGCACGCATCGGGCCGCACTGGCGTGGCGCCGGGCGTGCGTGGGACCGCTTGGACGCAGGGCCCGGGGCGCGGTGGATCACTCCAGGACGAAGGCCGCGGGTTCGCTCGTGGTGTCCCCCAGGGACGCGGTGAGCTTGTAGTAGCCCGCGCGCGCCTCTCCCTGGCCCGCCGGACAGCCCTCCGCCGTGCGCCCCCGGTTCCAGGGGAGCCTGGCGGTCTCCTTCTGCCCCGCGTTGAGGGTGATGCTCCGGTCCTCGCCCGCCGCGGCGCAGTGGCGGGAGTCGAACACGGTGTCCGCTCCCGAGACCACGGTGAAGGTCATGCTCCTGCTCCCCGCGTTGACCCTGCAGGGGTGATCCCCGGTGTTCTCGAGGGTCATCGCGAGAACCGGCTGCTCCTTGGCCGGGTAGGACTCCTTGTCCGTGGACGCGGTCACGGAGAGATCGGCCCCGCACTCCGGGGCTGCGGAGCTGCTCGCGCTGGGCGCGGGCGAGCCGGAGGAGGAGGCGGATTCGGAGGGGTCCGGGCGCGGGGTGAAGTCACCGAACTTCTCCTGCGGTCCGGCCTCCGCGGTGGGCGAGACCGCCGGTTCCTGGGCGGCCTGCGGCGCGGCGTCGTCAGCGCTTCCGGAACCGGTGACCGCGCGCACCCCGGCCGCCACACCCCACACGAGCAGGAGGACCAGGACCACGAGCACCGCGAGCGCCACCAGGCGGCGTCGCCGGTAGACGTGGTCCGGGAGCCGGGTCTCCGGGTCCCGGTCAGCGGGGGACGTTCGCGGATCGTGGTGCTCGGAACCGTGGGAAGCCATGGGCTCCAGGCTACCGTGGACGGTGATGAACCCGAACGCCGAAACCCCCGCTCCCAGATACCTGCCGCGCCTGCACCGGGCGGTGGTGGAGTGGTACGGGCGCGAGGCGCGGGACCTGCCGTGGCGCGCCCCGGACCGCACCCCGTGGGGCGTTCTGGTCAGTGAGATCATGCTGCAGCAGACGCCCGTGGTGCGGGTGCTGCCGGTGTGGACCCGGTGGCTCCAGCGGTGGCCCGAGCCCACGGACCTCGCGGCGGCGAGTCCCGCGGACGTCGTGCGGGCCTGGGACCGGCTGGGCTATCCCCGCCGCGCGCTGCGGCTGCACGCGGCGGCCCAGCGCATCCGGGACATCCACGGCGGACGTGTGCCCGAGGACCACGCCGAGCTGCTCGCCCTGCCCGGGATCGGCGCCTACACCGCGGCCGCCGTGGCGGTCTTCGCGTTCGGGCAGCGCCACACCGTGGTGGACACCAACATCCGCAGGGCGCACGCGCGGCTGTTCACCGGCCACGCCCTGCCCGCGCGCTCCCTGACCGCGGCGGAGAACCGGCTGGCAGAGGCCGTGATGCCCGAGGACGTGGCCGGGTCCGTGGCGTGGAACCAGGCGGTCATGGAGCTCGGTGCGCTCGTGTGCACCGCCCGGGCACCCCGGTGCGGGCAGTGTCCCGTGCGGGACGAGTGCGCGTGGGTGGCCGCCGGCAGCCCGCCCGCGGCGGAGAAGCCCCGCGGCCAGTCGTGGCAGGGCACCGACCGCCAGGTGCGCGGCGCCGTGATGGCCGTGCTGCGGGCCGCCCAGGACCCCGTGCCCAGGCCCCTGCTCCTCACGGACCTCGCCGGCTCCGAGCAGCTCGCGGCCGGGCACAGTGCGCCCCCGGACGTGGTGGTGGAACGGCTCGGTGCGCTGTGGCGGCTGGATGCGCCCACGGAGCAACGAGAACGGGCCCTGGCCGGGCTGCTGGCCGACGGTCTGGCGGCAGAGGAGCCGGCGGGGATCAGGCTCCCGGGCTGAGGGACCGGATCATCCGCGTGTTGCCCAGCGTGTTGGGCTTCACGCGCGCGAGGTCCAGGAACTCCGCCACGCCCTCGTCGTGGGAGCGCAGCAGCTCGCCGAACACCTCGGCGGGGATCGTCTCCTGGTTGGCCATGACCTCGAAGCCGTGAGCCGCGAAGAAGCTCACCTCGAACGTGAGGCAGAAGACGCGGCTGACCCCCAGCCGTTCGGCGCGGGCCATCAGCTCGCGCAGCATCCGCGTTCCCACACCGTGACCGCGTGCCGCCGGGGACGTGGCCAGGGTGCGCACCTCCGCCAGGTCCTCCCACATCACGTGCAGCGCCCCGCAGCCCACCAGGGTGCCGGACTCGTCCTCCGCGACCACGAACTCCTGGATGCTCTCGTAGTACGTGACGGTGTCCTTGGTGATCAGGATGCGCTCGGCCGCCATGGGAGCCACGAGCTCCTTGATGCCGTGCACGTCGGACGTCCTCGCGGGACGGATGCGGATCTCAGCCATGGTTCCGACTGTACGCGGGGCCACGGTGCCCGCCGCCCCGTGCGCCCGCAGGCCGTCCCGGAATGCGCGACCGGGCGGCGTCGTCCACCGTGGTGGTGGACGACGCCGCCCGCTCGTCGTGACCGCGCCCCGCACCTCGGCAGGGCGTCAGCGCCGCGGGATCAGGCCTGCGCCTGGGCCGCCCCGCCGCCGGTATCCCCGCCGGTGTGCGGTGCCCGCGGGACGTCCTTGCCGGACTGGCTGTCGTCGCGGTCCGAGAGGGTCGGGGTGTTCTCGATCTCCTGGATCTCCTCGTCGGACAGCTCGGACATGGGCGTGGAGGCGAACGTGAACGTGGCGGCGTCGCCCTCGCCCTCGACGCCCACCGTGATCTTCTCGCCCGAGGCGATCTCCCCGAACAGGATCCGCTCGGAGAGCTGGTCCTCGATCTCGCGCTGCATGGTGCGCCGCAGCGGACGGGCGCCCATGGCGGGGTCGTAGCCCTTGCTCGCCACGAGCTTCTTCGCCTCGTCCGTGAGCGTGATGGACATGTCCTGCTCGCGCAGCCGCTGCTGCAGCCGCGCCACGAACAGGTCCACGATCTGGACGATCTCGGACTCGCTCAGCTGCGGGAACACGATGATCTCGTCCACGCGGTTCAGGAACTCGGGGCGGAAGTGCTCCTTGAGCTCCTCCTGCACCTTGGCCTGCATCCGGTCGTAGGACGTGGCGGCGTCACCGCTGGCCTGGAAGCCCACGGGAACGGTGCGGGAGATGTCCCGGGTGCCCAGGTTCGTGGTCATGATGATCACGGTGTTCTTGAAGTCCACCACGCGGCCCTGCGAGTCGGTGAGACGACCGTCCTCGAGGATCTGCAGCAGGGAGTTGAAGAGGTCCTGGTGGGCCTTCTCCACCTCGTCGAAGAGCACCACGGAGAACGGCTTGCGGCGGACCTTCTCGGTCAGCTGGCCACCCTCCTCGTAGCCCACGTAGCCCGGAGGGGCACCGAAGAGCCGCGAGACGGTGTGCTTCTCCTGGTACTCGGACATGTCCAGCGTGATGAGGGCGTCCTCGTCACCGAACAGGAAGTCGGCGAGCGCCTTGGCCAGCTCGGTCTTGCCCACACCGGTGGGCCCGGCGAAGATGAACGAGCCCCCGGGACGACGCGGGTCCTTCAGACCCGCACGCGTGCGCCGGATGGAGCGGGACAGGGCCTTGATGGCCTCGTTCTGCCCGATGACGCGCTTGTGCAGCTCGTCCTCCATGTGCAGCAGACGGCCGGACTCCTCCTCGGACAGCTTGTACACGGGCACACCCGTGGACGCCGAGAGGACGTCGGAGATGACCTCGGGGGTGACCTCGGAGATCTGGTCGTCGCCCTCGCGCCAGGCCGTGTCCTTCTCGTCCCGCTCCGCGATGAGCTTCTGCTCGGTGTCGCGCAGGGAGGCAGCCTTCTCGTAGTCCTGGTCCTCGATCGCGGCTTCCTTGGCGCTCTTGGTCTCCGCGATGCGCTCGTCCAGGGCCTTGATCTCGGGCGGGGCCGTCATGCGCTTGATGCGCAGCCGGGCACCGGCCTCGTCGATCAGGTCGATGGCCTTGTCCGGGAGGAACCGGTCCGAGACGTAGCGGGCGGACATGCTGACCGCGGACTCCAGGGCCTCGTCCGAGATGGACACCCGGTGGTGCGCCTCGTACTTGTCCCGCAGCCCCTTGAGGATCTCCACGGCGTGGGCCTCGGAGGGCTCGTCCACCTGGATGGGCTGGAAGCGGCGCTCCAGCGCGGCGTCCTTCTCGATGTGCTTGCGGTACTCGTCCAGCGTGGTGGCACCGATGGTCTGCAGCTCACCGCGGGCCAGCATGGGCTTGAGGATCGAGGCGGCGTCGATCGCGCCCTCGGCGGCCCCCGCGCCCACCAGGGTGTGGATCTCGTCGATGAACAGGATGATGTCCCCGCGCGTGCGGATCTCCTTGAGCACCTTCTTCAGGCGCTCCTCGAAGTCACCGCGGTAGCGGGAACCGGCCACCAGGGAGCCGAGGTCCAGCGTGTAGAGCTGCTTGTCCTTGAGGGTCTCGGGCACGTCTCCGCGCACGATGGCCTGGGCGAGCCCCTCGACCACCGCGGTCTTGCCCACGCCCGGCTCGCCGATCAGCACGGGGTTGTTCTTGGTGCGGCGCGAGAGGACCTGCATGACGCGCTCCATCTCGCGGTAGCGCCCGATGACGGGGTCCAGCTTGGACTCGCGCGCCGCGGCCGTGAGGTTGCGGCCGAACTGGTCCAGCACGGCGGAGCCCGCAGGGGTGCCATCCGCACGGCCACCGCCGCCCACACCGGCGGCCTCCTTCTCGCCACCGGAGCTGCCGGACTGGTAGCCGGAGATCAGCTCCAGGACCGTGGCCCGCACCTTGGCGGGCTCCGCCCCGAGCTTGACCAGCACCTGGGAGGCCACGCCCTCGCCGGCGCGGATGATGCCGAGCAGGATGTGCTCGGTGCCGATGTAGTTGTGCCCCAGCTGCAGCGCCTCGCGCAGCGAGTGCTCCAGCACCTTCTTGGCGCGGGGCGTGAACGGGATGTGGCCCGAGGGGGCCTGCTGCCCCGGGCCGATGATGTCCTGGACCTGCTCCCGCGCGGCGCTCAGGGTGATCCCCATGGAGTCGAGGGCCTTGGCGGCAACACCCTCCCCCTCGTGGATCAGGCCGAGCAGCAGGTGCTCGGTCCCGATGTAGTTGTGGTTGAGCATCCTGGCCTCTTCCTGGGCCAGCACGACCACCCGGCGGGCACGGTCGGTGAAGCGTTCGAACATGGATACTCCTTCATTGATCTCTGCCCACGATGCTAGGCACCCGATTCGCCGCCATGGGCACTGTTCGCCACTGGCGCACGGTGTGCGGCTCTCAGCGATATCCGCGTTTTCCGGTGCGGCGGGGCCGCGATTACCGTTCCCACCCGGGGCCGGGAACAGCAGCGGCCGGAACACGCCATCTCTGGCGCATTCCGGCCGGTGCGGCAGGATCTGCGGTATTCCCGGGCGGCCCGGGTGTCACACCGCGCGCCGCGCGGTGCTTCCACCGGGCGACGTGCGGGAGACCTCAGCCGTTGTGGGCGGCGTAGTACTTGTCCTGGATGTCCTGGTGGATGCGGCCGCGGTCCGAGACCTGCAGGCCCTGCTCCTTGGCCCAGGCGCGGATCTTGGGGGTCTCGGGGTTGCCGGAGCGGCTCGGGCGCGTGGTGGTCCCCGAGCTGCGGGCCCCCTTCGCGGAGGACGTGGCCCGGCGGCCCGCCGCCACGTAGGGGCGCAGCGCGTCACGCAGCTTGGTGGCGTTCTCGGAGCTGAGGTCGATCTCGTACTGGCCGCCGTCGAGGCCGAAACGCACGGTCTCGTTGGCCTCGCCACCGTCGATGTCGTCTTCCAGGATGATTTTCACGGTCTGAGCCATGGTCAGCTCCTCCAAACGCCCCGCGGGCTGTCTCGTCGAATTGTGCGCACTTGCACGTCAATGGTGTGAGGTGAAACACAGGATCTCGTCCCGGCTGCCGGACCGTGTATTCCCGCAAATGCCGCTGGGATCAACGCGGGGGTGAATACCCGGTTCGCGCGGGGAGAGAGATCTATTGCTGAATCACTGCGTCCATCATTGCACGGCATTGCAGGAATGTCATCACGGGCTATTTCCCGCGATTGTGGTCCTCGGATGAATCACGAATGGGAATGCTGCCCCGCAGTCCCAGGCCGCGCTGCGCGCGGGGGTTTTCCTCCGTGCTGCCGAAGGGGGTGTTCTCCCCCTCACGCTCCTGCACCGCGCGGTACCACTGCTCGGCATCCTCCTGGGCGTCCTTCTGGGCACCGCGTTCCGCCCTGTCGCCGCGCAGCAACCACCGCATGATCAGGTAGAACACCACCCCCACACCGAGAGAGGGGGCGAAGACTGCCAGGTATTCCATGGTGGTGATGATCCTCTCCGGGACTGGACGGTTCCTGGGCGCGGGAATGCCGCGCGGGGCTCACTCGGGTTTCATGAGCGGGAAGAGAATGGTTTCCCGGATCCCCAGATCGGTGAACAGCATGATGAGCCGGTCCAGGCCCAGACCCAGGCCACCCATGGGGGGAGCGCCGTGCTCCAGTGCGCGCAGGAAGTCCTCGTCCAGCTGCATGGCCTCGTCGTCACCGGCCGCCGCGAGCCGGGACTGCTCCACGAGTCGTTCCCGCTGCACCACGGGGTCCACGAGCTCGGAGAAGGCTGTGCCGCGCTCCATGCCGCCGATGATGAGGTCCCACGCCTCGATCAGTCCCGGCTCGCTGCGGTGCGGACGCGCGAGGGGCTGGGCGGCCGGCGGGTAGTCGTACACGAACGTGGGCTGGAGCAGGGTGGGCTCCACGATCTCCTCGAAGAGCTCCATGACGAGCTTCTGCGCATCCCACGCGGGGTTCACGGCGATCCCGCGCTCCGCCGCGAGCTCCCGCAGCTCCGCGGCAGGGGTCTCGGGCGTGACGGTGCGCCCCACGGCCTCGGACAGGCCCGGGTACACGGGCACCCAGGCCCACTCGCCGAACAGCTCGATGCGGCCCTGCGGGGTGTCGATGCCCTCCACACCGAGCACGCGGGCGCACTCCTGGATGATCTCCCTGATCCGCTCCGCCATCGTGAACTGGTCCCCGTAGGCCTCGTACGCCTCCAGGGTGGTGAACTCGGGGCTGTGGGAGGAGTCCACGCCCTCGTTGCGGAAGACCCGGCCGATCTCGAAGACCTTGTCGATCCCGCCCACCACGGCGCGCTTGAGGTAGAGCTCCGTGGCGATCCGCAGGGTCATGTCCTGGTCGAACGCGTTGAGGTGGGTCTCGAACGGCCGTGCCGCCGCGCCGCCGTGCACCAGCTGGAGCATGGGAGTCTCGATCTCCACGTAGCCCTGCTCCTCCATGACGCGGCGCACGGTGCGCGTGATCAGGGAGCGGGTGAGGACGACGTCGCGCGCCTCCTGGCGCACGATCAGGTCCAGGTAGCGCTGGCGCACCCGGGTCTCCTCGTTGAGCTCCTTGTGCATGGTGGGCAGCGGCCGCAGCGCCTTGGAGGCCAGGGTCCAGGAGTCCGCCATGACGGAGAGCTCCCCGCGGCGGGAGCTGATGACGCGACCCGTGATGGCCACGAAGTCCCCGAGGTCCACCACGGACTTCCACTGCGCGAGCGCCTCGTCCCCCACATTGGCCTTGGAGAGCATGGCCTGCAGCCGGGTGCCGTCCCCCTCCTGCACGGTGGCGAAGCACAGCTTGCCCGTGTTGCGCACGTGCACCACGCGCCCCGCCACGGTGACCACGTGGTCGGTCTCCTCACCGGGCTCCAGGTGGCCGAACTCCTCGCGCACGCTGGCGAGGGTGGTGGTGCGGTGGACGTCCACCGGGTACGGCTCCATGCCGGAGTCCGCGGCGGCCTGGCGTTTGGCGGCGCGCACGGCCATCTGGTCGTTGAGTTCGCGCGCGCTCAGCTCCGGATCGGTGCTGGCGGGCTCGGCGGGAACGGTGGTCTCAGGCTGCTCGGTCACAGTGGACCAGGATACCGTCCGCGCTCGGATCCGCATGTTGTCGATCAGCCGGGTGGGCCCCACCCACGCGGCCACGAGCGCGAGCGTCCCGGGAGCGGGCTCCACGAGCGCGAGGTTCGCGGGGTCCACGGTCACCAGGTAGTCCAGGCGCACGTCGGGCTCGGCGGCCACGCGGCGTCGGGCCTGCTCCAGCGTGAGCTCCCCGGCGGCGAGGGCGCTGAGCGTGCGGTGCAGCACCAGCGCGTGCCCGGCCTGCTCCGGGGAGAGGTACTGGTTGCGCGAGGACAGCGCGAGGCCCTCCGGGGAGCGGACGATGGGCACGGGGCGGATCTCCACCCGGTGGTCGAGATCACGCACCATGCGCTGCATGAGCAGCAGCTGCTGGGCGTCCTTCTCCCCGAAGTAGGCGCGGAACGGGACGCCGGGGCCCGGGGCCATGATGGTGAGGAGCTTGCTGACCACCGTCAGTGCGCCGTCGAAGTGCCCGGGCCGGGTGGCGCCCTCCAGGATCGATCCCGCGGCTCCGGAGGTCACCGACACCACGGGCGTGCCGTCCGGGTACATCTCCCGCACGTCCGGGGCGAACACGAGGTCCACGCCCTCCCGGGCCAGCAGCGCCACGTCCTGCTCCAGCTGCCGGGGATAGCTCTCGTAGTCCTCCCCCGGGCCGAACTGCAGCGGGTTCACGAACACCGAGACGACCGCGAGGTCGTTCTCCGCCCGCGTGCGCCGCGCGATCTCCAGGTGCCCGCGGTGCAGCGCACCCATGGTGGGCAACAGGCCCAGGCTCTCGGCACCGCCCGCCACCCGCTGCGCGATCGCCTCGCGCAGTCCTGCCACGGTGGTGCACACCACGGGTTCGCCCACGGTCACTCCTCGTCCTCGAGCGCGGCCAGCACCGCGCGGTACGTCGTGGCATCCAGTCTGCCCGAGGTCACCGCGCGGGCCGCCGTCTGCCGCCCCAGCGCCCGGTACCCGGCCAGCAGCTGCGCTCCCGGGCTGGCCCCCGCTGCGGAACGCACCTCCGACGGCGCGTGGGCCGCGTCGGCGGCAGGCGCCCGGGCGCCGTGCTCGTCGCGGGCCGCGTCGACCGCGTGCGCTCCCGGGGCGACGCCGCCCTGACCGGAGAGCTCGCGCAGCGCTGCGACGTGGGCGGCCACGGTGGAGATGTCCCCGCGGGCCACCGGCCCGGTGAGCGCGGACTCCCCCGAGGCCAGGGCGTTGTCCACCGTGGCGCGCACGAGGGGGCCCAGCACGCGGTCGGGGTGCTCCACACCGATCTCCCCGAGGATCTGCATGGCCTCGCCGAGCACCGTCATCACGTGGTTGGAGCCGTGGGCGAGAGCGGCGTGGTACAGCGGGCGGTCGGCCTCCGCAACCACGACGGGCTCGGCCCCCATCTCCACCACGAGCGCCTGGGCAATGGGGAGCACGGGGGCCGCGGCGGTCACCCCGAAGCTGCAGTCCACGAGCCGCTGCAGGTCCATGCTCAGCCCGGTGAAGGTCATGGCGGGGTGCACGGCCAGCCCGATGGCGCCGGCGGAGCGAACGGGTTCCAGGACGTCCGTGCCGAAACGGCCCGCGGTGTGCACCACCAGCTGGCCGGGCTGCCACGCACCGGTGGCCGCGAGACCGGCCACGAGTCCCGGGAGCTGGTCGTCCGGGACCGCGAGCAGCACGAGCTCGCTGCGCTCCACAATGGTCTCCACGTCCAGCACCGGGACGTCCGGCAGCAGGGCCGCGGCCCGCTCGTGGCTCTGCGCCGACGACGCGTGGACCCCCACCACGGCGTGGCCCGCCGCCCGCAGCGCGGCCCCCAGGACCGCACCCACCTTTCCGGCGCTGATGACTCCCACGCCGAGACGGCCGGGACGGTGACTGGGTGAGGACACGCGAAGACTCCTTGCAGGGGAACGGCCGGGCGCGCCCGCACCGCAGACGGGATGGTGGTCTGCGCGGCGGGAGCACGTGCGGCCACGGCACGCACAGGCTAGCGCACGGTGTCGGGTGCCGGGGCCGCCGTGCTCCAGGGCCGCTCGGGCGCGCGGGCGCCGACCCGGGCCCTGGCCGCGCGGGCGAGCTGCGTGTGCCGCTCCAGCAGGGCACGGGCGTCCGCGACATCCAGGTGGGCCACCGCCGTGGTCACGGAGCCAGGGGTCACGTGCACCGAGAGGTCGCTGAGCCCGAACCGACGCTCCAAAGGCCCCTGGGACAGTGCTGCGGACTGGGTCTTGTGATGCGGGACCACGCTCGCGTGGCGGGCGAGTCGTCCGCGCCGAAGGACGAGAACCGCCTCGTCCATCGCGAAACCGGTGCGCCGCCAGGTGAGCGGGTCCAGCCAGCGCGCCCGCCGCGGACTCGTGGTGAAGTTCTCGCCGCCCCCGATTCCGCGGAGCCCCTCGGTCACAAGATCCGTGGGGGTCAGCTCCAGCGGCAGCACCAGCTCCAGCACGCCGCGGACCTGCTCCCACGTGCCCACGGGCAGCACCACGGAGCCGAGCGTCTCCGTCCCACCGGCCCCTCCCTTGCCCGCCGTGGTGACCGTGACCCGGTGGCCGCCGAAGAACCGCCACAGCAACGGCGCGGTGACCTCCAGTGCCTGCACCCGGCCGGTGGGGATGGTGGAGGAGCGTTCGTTGAACAGCCCCGACCGGGTCCGCACGCCCTCGGGGACCTCGCTCAGGGTGAATCCCCAGCTGCGTTCGAGCCGGGAGTACAGCCCGGAGACCACGCCCAGCAGGGGCGGGACGGCCGTGGGCAGCACCACGACCAGCGCCTCGGGGAACCACACGGACAGACCCGCCATGAGCAGTGCGAGCAGCAGCAGCACCACGGCGGGCGGGGAGCACACGAGCGCGAGCAGCACGCGGGCGGTGGGGACCGTGAACACCCGCCGCAGCTCGTCCCGTTCGCTGAGGATCCCGTACTTCTGCGCCACCCGGACGTCCACACCCTCGCGGGAGCGCCCGGACCGGGTGCCGGGGGCCGGGTCTGCACCGGCGCTGCCCGCCTCGGCGTCCGGAACGGCCGCGGGCGACGTCGCCCGGGCCGTCTCCTGCCGCTCGGCGGCACGGTGGGCGGCCACGAGGAGCTGGCTCCGCAGCTCCCGCGCGTGGTCACGTCCCAGGTAGGAGAGCTCGAGCACGCTGGAGCCGCCGTCGGCCACGTCGAACTTCAGGGAGGACAGCCCCAGGACGCGGGGCAGGAACCGGCGTTCCACGTCGATGCCCTGCACCCGGTCCAGGCGCGCCTGCCGCTGGGTGCGGAAGAGCCAGCCACTGCGAAACCGCACGTGCTCGCCCGTGATCTGATAGCGGGTGAACCACCAGGACAGCAGGCCCAAACCGATCAGCACCCCCAGCACACCGCACAGCACCGCGAGCCCGAGACCGGCGCCGACCACGCGGACCGCACCGCCCACGTCCACCTGGATCGGCTCGTGCTTGACGAAGGACGAGACGACGTCGTCCACGAACGTGTTGGCGAAGCCCCACACCAGCGCCACGAGCAGCAGCCAGCTGCGCACGAAGGGGGTGAGGAGGTGGACCCGGTGCCACTCGCCGTCCACCTCCCCGCCCGGGGCCGCGGCGTCGCGGGACTGGGGTGCTCCGGGCGCGACGGCTGGGGCGGATGCCGCAGCCGGGGGTGACGGGGTGCCGGGGTCCGCGGTTCCGCCCCCGGACCTCTCCCAGGGGGCTGCGGGCAGCTCCGGACGGGTCTCCTCCCCGCCCGTCACAGCCCCACCATGTGCTCTTCCCCGCGCTCCGTGAGCTGCTCGCGCAGTCGGTCCGCCTCCTCCCGGGGCAGCCCGGGAAGCACGGCGTCAGTGCTCGCGGAGGCAGTGTGGAGCGTGACCGAGGCGAGCCCGAACGCGTTGAGCACCGGCCCGGTCTTGATGTCCACGTACTGCATGCGGCCGTAGGGCACCACGGTCACCGTGCGGAAGAACAACCCCTTGCGCAGCCACAGCTCCGTGGGCGCCTCCGCATAGCCGATGGCTCGCACGCGGCGCGGCACCAGGAAGAGGTTGACCCCGCCCCACACGAGCACCACGCCGGCGGGCAGCCACAGCCACCACGGTGCGCTCCCCTCCCACGTGCCCAGCAGGTGCAGCACGAGCGGCACGGAGACGACCACCGCCCACACGAGCGTGGTGATCACGGCGCCGATCAGGCGGACCCGCAGGTACTTGGGCGACACGTGCCGCCACTGCAGGCCCGGCGGGCTGAGCTCAGTGGTCGCGGGCATATCCTCCCTCTCCGGCGGCGTACGGATCCTGCCGTCCACCGTAAGGGGTCTCCTCCTCCGCGTCCGGGTCATCCGGAGGGAGCCTGCAGAATTTCTCCACGATCCACCCGAGCACCGCCAGCAGGATGCCCGCGACCACGTGCACCACGCACAGCCACAACGGCTCCTGGGTGGAGCGCACGCCGAGCAGCGCGATCTGCTCCACCCCGATCCCGGCGTGCCACCCGGCGCACAGGGCACCGTAGAACGCCACGGCCTGCGCCGCCGCCGCGGTGCCCACGGCCCACACCGGGTCGTACGGCGCGCGCCGGGCGGGATCACGACGCCGCCCGCTCCCCTTGTGCGGGTCCCGGTAGGCGCGCACGCGCAGGCCCAGGTAGCCCAGCACGAGTGCCGCGCCGAGCTCCGCAACCAGGCTGAGCCACGGCAGGATCAGCAGGCTCTGGACGGTGCCGCCCGCCACGCGGTCGAGGCTCCACCCCACGGCCCCGGCCACCGCGGCGGCCGCCGCGAGGGACGGCAGGTTCAGGTAGCGCACGGCGGCTCCTCCTCCGGTCTCAGGGTGTGGTGGGTGACGGTCAGGTCCGCGAGGTCCGGTGCCGCGCGGGCCAGCTCGGCCACGGAGGCGCCGGCCAGTTCTGCCGCGGGGTCCATCAGGGCCCACGGCTGCAGCACGAAGGCCCGCTCGTGCGCCCGGGGGTGCGGCAGCACGAGCCGCGGGTCCGTGCTGCACACCCCCTCGAAGCTCACGACGTCCAGGTCCAGGGTGCGGGGTCCCCAGCGGACCTCCCGGGTGCGGCCGTGCCGGTTCTCGATCTCCTGGCACACGGAGAGCACCTGCTCCGGGGTGAGCTCCGTGCGCAGCTCCGCCACGGCGTTGAGGTAGTCCGGGGAGTCCCCCGGACCGCCCACGGCCCGGGTGGCCACCACGGGCGACACCGCGCTCACGGTGGTTCCGGGCGATCCTGCCAGGTCCCGGACGGCCGCGCGCAGGGTGGCCACCCGGTCCCCGAGGTTCGCGCCCAGGGCCACGATGCACCGGGCCGTCACCGTGCGCCTCCATCCGGGAGGCCGGCGCGCGTGCGGCAGATGCTCACCGCCACGTCGGAGAACGTGACGTCGATGGGCGCCTTGGGCTTGTGCACGGTCACGTCCAGTGCGACGATGGCCGGAAAACTCGCGAGGAGGGCGCGGGCGATCTCCTCCGCGAGCGCCTCGATCAGCTGGAAGCGGGTGCCGATGATGATCTCCCGCACCATTTCCGCCACCTCGCCGTAGTGCACGGTGAGGGTGAGGTCGTCCGTGGCGGCGGCGGGGCGCAGGTCCACGTGCAGCACGAGGTCCACGAAGAACGGCTGGCCGCTGCGCCGCTCCTTCTCGAACACCCCGTGGTACCCCACGGCGCCCAGGCCGGTGAGGGTGATGCGGTCGAGGGGCGGCTGGTGAGGGCTGTCCATGCTGGTGCTCCGTTCAGTCGTGGTCGCGGGGGCGCAGCACCGGCGGGTCGATGCCGAGCCACGCGTGGGCGGTGGCCACCGCGTCGCACGTGCCGCGGACGTCGTGCACGCGCACGGCCCACGCTCCCCCGAACGCGGCCAGCGCGCTGATCGCGGCGGTGGCGCCGTCCCGCTCCGTGACCGGCCGGGGTGCGCCGTCCGCCGCGAGCAGTGCGCCGAGGAAACGCTTGCGGGAGGCCGCCACGAGCACCCTGTTCCCCAGCCCACGGAAGCGGGGCAGGGCGCGCAGCAGCTCCCAGTCCTGCCCGCCGGCCTTGGCGAACCCCAGCCCGGGGTCCACGACGAGCCGCTCCGGGCGCACGCCGGCCGCGTACAGCCGCTCGCGGACCGCGCACAGCTCGGCGAGCACGTCCGCAACGGTGTCCTCGTAGTGCGTGAGGGTGGTCATGGTCTGGGGCGTGCCGCGGGAGTGCATGAGCACGTACGGGATGCCGCTCGCGCCCGCGAACTCGACCATCTCCGGGCTCACGTTCGTGCCGGAGACGTCGTTGACGATGTGCGCCCCCGCCGCCACGGCCGCCTCCGCGGTCCCGGCGTTGAACGTGTCCGCGCTGACGACGACGCCCCTGCGGCTCAGCTCCCGGATCACGGGCAGCACACGGCGCCGCTCCTCGCGCGGGTCCACCCGCTGCGAGTGCGGTCGTGTGGACTCCCCGCCCACGTCCACAATGTCGGCGCCCTGCTCCGCGAGGCGCAGCCCGTGGGCGATGGCCGCTTCCTCGGAGTCGTGGACCCCGCCGTCGCTGAAGGAGTCGGGGGTCACGTTGAGCACACCCATCACGAGCGTGCGGTGCTGTGGCAGGGCGTCGAAGGACCCCCATCCGAGACGGTCGCCGTGCGGTGGGGCCGGCGCGTCCGGACGGGACCCGGCGGCGTCGTGCGGGGCGCTCACGGTCAGTGACCCGACGCGATCAGGTTCATGGCCTCCGCGCGGGTGGCGGGGTTGCGCAGCTGGCCCCGCACCGCGGACGTGACCGTCTTAGCCCCGGGCTTGCGGACCCCGCGCATGGACATGCACAGGTGCTCGCACTCGACCACCACGATGGCCCCGGCCGGGTGCAGGTGCTCCACGATGGCCTCGACCACCTGGGTGGTGAGCCGCTCCTGGACCTGCGGGCGCCTGGCGTAGAGGTCCACGAGCCGCGCGAGCTTCGACAGCCCCGTGACCTTGCCCTCCGGACCCGGGATGTAGCCCACGTGCGCCACGCCGTGGAACGGCACCAGGTGGTGCTCGCACGTGGAGTAGAACGGGACGTCACGCACCAGCACCATCTCCGAGTGGCCGATGTCGAAGGAGGTGGCGAGCAGCTCCGCGGGGTCCTCGTGCAGGCCCGCGAAGACCTCGGCGTAGGAGCGGGCCACACGGGCAGGGGTGTCCCGCAGCCCATTGCGGTCCGGGTCCTCGCCCACGGCCAGCAGGATCTCCCGCACGGCCGCGGCAATGCGCGGCTGGTCGATGGCCGGGGACACGCCCTCACCGGAGTGCTCGGCGAAGGACCCGGAGACGGGTTCCGGGGTCTCGTGCAGGGGCGGGGGCGCCATTCAGCGGTTCTCCCGCCGCACACCGCCCGGTTCCTGGCCGGTGTCCCCACCAGCGGAGCTGCCGGGTCCGGACTGCCCCTCACCACCGGGCCGGGGGTCCTGGTGCTCGGGGACCTCGAGCGGGTGCTCGGGCTTGGCGGCCACGGCCTGGTCCTGCGGGGCCATGGTGCCGGGGTCCTGCAGGTTCTTGCGGCGGGCCTCCTCGCGCTCGGCGGAGGTCACGACGGGCGGGACGCCCGAGATCTCGCGCTCCTCGCCGGACTGCCACACCGGGCGCAGCTCCCGCTGGCGGACGTCGTGGAAGATCTCCCGGATCTGGGCCTCGTTGAGGGTCTCCTTCTCCAGCAGCTCGAGCGCGAGCCGGTCCAGGACGTCGCGGTTCTCCAGCAGGATCTGGTGGGCCTCGTCGTGCGCCTGCTCGAGCAGCACGCGCACCTCGTCGTCCACGACGGCCAGGGTGCGGTCCGAGTACTCCTTGGAGCCGGAACCCATCTCGCGGCCCACGAACGGGTCCGAGTTGTCTCCGCCGATCTTCACGGAGCCGATCCTGGAGCTCATCCCGTACTGGGTCACCATCTTGCGCGCGGTGTCCGTGGCCTTCTGGATGTCGTTGGAGGCACCCGTGGAGGGGTCGTGGAACACGATCTCCTCCGCCGCGCGCCCACCCATGGCGTAGGCCATCTGGTCCAGCAGCTCGTTGCGGGTGGTGGAGTACTTGTCGTCCGAGGGCATCACCATGGTGTAGCCCAGCGCCCGCCCGCGCGGCAGGATGGTGATCTTCGTGACCGGGTCCGTGTTCCGCAGGGCCGCGGCCACCAGGGCGTGGCCGCCCTCGTGGTAGGCGGTGACCTTGCGCTCGAGCTCCTTCATCACGCGGGAGCGCTTCTGGGGCCCGGCGATCACGCGGTCGATGGCCTCGTCCACGGCGCGGTCGTCGATCAGCTGCGCGTGGGAGCGGGCGGTGAGCAGGGCGGCCTCGTTCATCACGTTGGCCAGCTCCGCGCCGGTGAACCCGGGGGTGCGCTTGGCCACGGCCGCGAGGTCCACGTTGTCCGCGAGGGGCTTGTTCTTGGAGTGCACGCGCAGGATCTGCTCGCGGCCCTTCATGTCCGGGGCGTCCACGCCGATCTGCCGGTCGAAACGCCCCGGGCGCAGCAGCGCGGGGTCCAGCACGTCCGGGCGGTTGGTCGCGGCGATCAGGATCACGTTGGTGTTGGCGTCGAAGCCGTCCATTTCCACGAGCAGCTGGTTCAGGGTCTGCTCGCGCTCGTCGTTGCCGCCGCCCATGCCGGCACCGCGCTGGCGGCCCACGGCGTCGATCTCGTCCACGAAGATGATGGCAGGGGCGTTCTCCTTGGCCTGCTGGAAGAGGTCCCGCACGCGGGAGGCGCCCACGCCCACGAACATCTCCACGAAGTCGGAGCCGGAGATCGAGTAGAACGGGACGCCCGCCTCGCCCGCCACGGCCTTGGCGAGCAGGGTCTTGCCGGTGCCGGGAGGGCCGTAGAGCAGCACCCCCTTGGGCACCTTCGCGCCCACGGCGGTGAAGCGGTCGTGCTCCACGAGGAACTGCTTGATCTCGTCCAGCTCCTGCACGGCCTCGTCCGCGCCGGCCACGTCCGCGAAGAGGACCTCGGAGTTCTCCTTGTTGAACATCTTGGCCTTGGAACGGCCGAACTTCATGGCCTGCCCGCCCGTCTGCATGCGGGAGAAGATGAACCAGAACAGGCCCATGATGATCAGGAACGGCAGCAGGAACCGCACGAGGGAGAGGAACCAGTTGTTCTCCACGGGCTGGTCCGTGAAGCCCTCCAGGGTCGCCTTGTCCATGGCGTGCACCACGTCCTCGGCGCGCGGCTTGACGTAGTAGAACTCCACGTCCTTGCCGAGGTTCTGGTCACCCTGGTGGTAGTCGTCCTTGAGGGAGAGCTCCACCTTCTGCTCGCCGTCGTAGATCTTGGCTTCCTTGGCCTTGCCGTCCTGCAACAGGTCCAGGCCCACGTTGGTGTCCACGCGGGACGTGGTGGGGCTGAAGAGGCTGGCACCCACGGGCACCAGGACCACGACGGCCAGAAGGATCCAGAAGTAGGGGCCCTTGAAGAAGCTGGTGGGTTTTTTTGCCGTGGCCAAGCCGTTGATCCTCCCGTGGACGTGACACGCGCCGTGACGGTGGGCCTGCCTGCGGACCGGACCCCGAGGGATCCCGGACCCGGATGCGGCGACCGTGGCGCGTACGGCACAATCTATCGTTTCGTTTGACGCCGTGGCGTCCCGTGCGCAGCCCGTTCTTTCTCAGCGCACACGAAGTCGTCACGGTACATGCGGCGGCCCTGCGTTGACTGTGAGAACGGGGGGGCGCCGCCTCCGGGTCACTCGTAGACGTGAGGGGCGAGCGTGGCGATGCAGTCCAGGTTGCGGTACTGCTCCGCGAAGTCCAGGCCGTAGCCCACCACGAACTCGTTGGGGATGTCCCAGCCCACGTAGCGGACGTCGATGCTGGTCTTCATGGCCTCCGGCTTGCGCAGCAGGGCGCAGATCTCCACGGAGCTCGTGCCGCGGGACTCGAGGTTCGTGCGCAGCCAGGACAGGGTGAGCCCCGAGTCGATCACGTCCTCCACGATCAGCACGTCCTTGCCGTGCAGGTCTGTGTCCAGGTCCTTGAGGATCCGCACCACACCGGAGGACTTGGTGCCGGAGCCGTAGGAGGAGACCGCCATCCAGTCCATGGGGTACTGCCCGTCGAGCTGGCGCATCAGGTCCGCCATGATCGGCACCGCACCCTTGAGCACCCCCACGAGCAGGACGTCGCGGCCCTGGTAGTCGTGGTCGATCCGCTGCGCGAGTTCGCTGACCTTCTTCGCGATCTGTTCCTTGGTGAACAGGATGCTGCTCAGGTCGTCTTTGACGTGTTCGGCCTTCACTGGGCGCTCCCGGGGTTGTTCTGGCTGGTCGTACTCTCGTGCGGCGTGCTCCCACCCCGCAGCTCCAGGCACCCCCGCGCGTGGGCCGCGTCCGAGCGGTGCCGCCACGCTGTCACCTTACCCGCCATCTGCACGGGGCCCGCGGCGCCGTAGCCCAGGGCGAAGTCCTCGAGCGCTCCGAGCCGTTCGAACGTGGGGGTCTCGCCGCCCGCGGCCACGCACGCCCTCGCGAGCACACGACGCCGCAGCGCCGCCGGGGTCTCCCGCAGCAGGCGGCAGTCCAGCACCACGGAGGTCCGCGACGCCGCTCCAGCCCCCGCGTGCCCAGGGGCCGTCGTCCGCTCGCTGCCCGCTGCGTGCCCGTCCTCCGGTGCGGGGAGCGGGGACGCCGAGGGAGCGGCAACCGGGGCAGGAGGGGTGACCAGGGCGGCGTCGTACGCGGCCTCGGCCTGCTCGTCCAGGTAGTCGGCGTCCGCCCCGAGCACCGCTGCGGTGCGCGCGAGCGCACGGCCCACCCCGGGCCCGAGCTGCGCCTCCAGGAACGGGAGCACCTCGTGCCGAATGCGGGAACGGGTCAGTGCGGTGTCCGCATTGGTGGGGTCGTGCCACGGCTCGAGCCCCTCGGCCGCGCAGACCGTCTCGGTCTCCACCCGGGTGATGTTGAGCAGGGGGCGCAGGTAGCGCACCCCGTCCCGGACGAGACTGCCGGGCATCCCGGACAGCGAGCGGGTGCCCGAGCCCCGGGTGAGCCCCAGCAGCACGGTCTCGGCCTGGTCGTCACGGGTGTGGCCCAGCAGGACGGCGGCGGCCCCGGTGCGTTCGGCGGCACCGCGGAACGCCTCGTAACGGGCGAGCCGCGCGGCCATCTCGGGACCCGCGCCCCCGCGGTGCACGCTCACGCGTTCCACCAGCACGGGGTCCAGGCCCGTCTCGCGCAGGGTGCGGGCAGCTCGCGCGGCGACCTCGGCGGACCCGGGCTGCAGCTGGTGGTCCACCACCACCGCGCCCACGCGCACCTCGCCCCGCCGCTGCAGGTGCACCGTGGCCGCGGCCAGCGCGAGCGAGTCCGCGCCGCCGCTGCAGCCGACCAGCACCAGGGGCGGCCGCGAGGGACCGCCCCCCGCGGCGTCGGCGAGCAGGGGCCTGACCGCGCGGGCCACGGCGCGCCGTGCGCGTGCGACGGCCGGGTGCAGCCGACCGCTGCGTCCGTGCTGCACGCGCTCAGCCCTGGGACGTGCCGGAGCGGCGGGCGCTCTCCTCGGCCATGGCCAGCACCTTGGACAGCACCGGGGTGTTCTCCCCCAGCATCACGAGAGCCCGCTCCAGCTCCCCCGCGGGAACCACGGAGGCGAGGGCGGAGACGGCGTCCGTGTCCGTGGTGATGCCCGAACGGATCTGGGACGTGGAGAGCACCGGCTGGGACGCCTCCACGCGGGAGAGCACCGCTTCCCGGTCCGAGGACCCCACGCTGTCCTCGAGCATGACCAGGCGTTCATACACCGCCGGGTTGCCGATCTTGATGCGTCTGCCGCTGATGAGTTGGGAGAGCATCGGCGCGGACAGGCCCAGGACCTGGGCCAGCCTGCGCTGCGTGATGCCGTAAGCCCCCACCACGGCGCCAAAACGCTCTGACAACGGCTGACCGTACAGCCGGATCTGCTGATTGATGTTTTCAGAGCTCACGGGGGTCATCTTGGCACACGGACCAGGGGGATTCCCCTGCGCTCCCGGATGGGTCAGCCGAGGACGCGGCGCACCCAGGCCTGCGGATCGTGGATCTCCGCCTCCGTGGGAAGGGTCTGCGGCGAGGTCCACACCGTGTTGAACGCCTCCATCCCCACGCGCTGCACCACGTGCTCCACGAACTTCTGCCCGTTGCTGTACTGGCGCATCTTCGCGTCCATGCCCATGAGGGAGCGGATGAGCCGGTCCAGGGCGCCGTGCGTGGAGGAGCGGGCGTCGAAGCGGCGGCGGATGGTCTTCACGGAGGGCACGATGCTCGCGTCCACGGCGTCCATCACGGCATTGGCATGGCCCTCCAGCAGGGACATCACGGCCGTCACGTGGGACACGGTCTCCCGCTCGGACTCCGTGAGCAGGTGGGTCAGCGGCCCGAGCCCGGTGTCCGGGTGCGAGCCCCTGGACCGCCCCGCGAGGGAGGAACCCACGGCCCGCAGCCGCTGCCACGCCGTGGCGTCCAGCGAGCCCAGCTGCGTGATCTGGCCCAGCATGTGGTCCCGCAGCCACGGGGCCGCCGCGAACTGCACGCGGTGGGTCTGCTCGTGCAGGCACACCCACAGCCGGAAGTCCTCGGGTGCCACGTTCAGCTCCCGCTCCGTCCACAGCACGTTGGGGGCCACGAACATGAGCCGCCCACCGGGGTGGCTCCGCGCGGCCTGTTCCGAGACCAGCCCCGCGTAGGGGTCGTACTGGCCCAGCACCTTGGAGGAGAGGAACCCCACCAGGGCACCCATTTCCGCAGCGGTGGCCGTGGGCGCGATCCCGCGCTGCGCGGCGCCGAACTTGGCGGGGTCCTTGGCCTGCAACCGGTCGAACACGGGCTGCATCAGCACGGAGAACGTCTGGGTGTTGGCCTTGGCCCACCCGGCGCGGTCCACCACCAGGACGGTGGAGTCCCGCAGGTTCTCGGCGGCGTCCAGACCCGTGATGGTGTGGACGTGGTGCACGGACTCGTGCGCGAAGTACCGCAGGGACTCCACGGCGCGGGACATCTCACGGGGCGCAGGTGTGGGACCGGGAGGCGTCACCTTCGCGGCGATCTGCGCGGCGGCGTCCCAGTCCACGAGCGAACGGTGCGTCAGTTCTCGGCTCATGCGCTCACTCAACCACACGGCTCCGACCCGCGGAGGCGCGCCGGCTGGCAACTCCCCCCACCGCCGCGACGGATCTCAGGCGGACCGGGCCAGCTCCGCCACGGTGCGGTCCACCCGGTCCTTGGCCTCGTCCGCGTGGCCGCTCACGCCGTTGAGGACGATCGAGTAGACCAGCACGCGCCCGTCCGCACGCTGCACGTAGCCGGTCAGGGCCACGACGTCCAGCAGCGTGCCCGTCTTGGCGCGCGCGATCCCGCGGGCAGGGTCCTCCGGCGGGTCGTCGAACCGCTCGGAGAGGGTTCCGGCGCCCCCGGCCACGGGCAGCCCGCGCCCGTAGGGACCGCAGCGGGGTTCGGAGATCAGGGAGTTGACGGTCTCGGCCAGGGTGGTGGCGGTGACACGGTCCGCCGCGGCCATCCCGCTCGCGTCCAGGACGCGCAGCCCGGTGGTGTCGATCCCGTGCTCCCGCAGGGTGGCCGGGAGCAGCTCCCGCACACCGTCCACACCGGCCTCCCGCCCCGAGCGGGATGCCGCGACGCGGGCCAGGGTCTCCGCGAGCGAGTTGTCCGAGTGCGCCAGCATGTAGGCGCTCTGCTCGTGCACGGGCGCGGACTCCACCCGGGCGAGTTCGGTGGCGTCCTCCGGGGCCCGGGAGGTGGCCCGCACGGTGACCTCCGTCCCGCCGAGCTCCTCCCCCAGCCGGTGCGCGAACTCCGCAACGGCCGCCCCGGCGGGGTCCCCCGGGCGGTCCCCGCGACCACCGGGATCACCGCCGTCCCCGGTGGGCACCCGGTGCGAGTACAGCGCAATGGGCGCCACCCGCGTGATCTCCCCGCTCTCGAGGTCCTCCGGGTCCCACGCGGGGTTGGTGTCCGGGCCGGTGAACAAGCTCGTGTCCACGGCCACGCTCACGGGGCCCGACGCCGCGTCCGGCGAGCGCTCGCGCAGGGCCCGGGCGGTGCGCTGCGCCAGGGTGCCCAGTCCGGCGCGGCCGTTCACCTGCTCGGGGTCCCCCTCTCCCGGGGCGAGCAGGGTGTCCCCGCCCGCGACGAGCGTGAGTTCCCCCGGCGCCTCCCCCACGACCACCCGGGTGGCCAGGCGCTCGTACGGGCCCACGTGCTCCGCGAGGCTGAGCGCGGTGAGCAGCTTCTGGTTGCTGGCCGGGGCCACGGGGCGGGTCTGCGCCTCACCCGCGAGCACCCGGTCCGCGCCCGCCTCGGTGACGACCGCCGCCGTGGTGCCCGGGGCGCCGTCGAGCCCGGAGCGCAGGGCGCGCTCCACCGCGTCCGTGGACACGGGCGCGGACGGCGACGCCGGGACCGCCGCGGTGCTGCCGGTGGCCGCCGGGGAGGCAGCCGCCTCGGTGCGGGCACCGGCCAGGGCCGGGCGGACCACCGCCAGCACCGCGCACACCAGCGACCAGCCCGAGCGGCGGGGCGGGGAGAGCGAGGTCTGCGGCATGGTCCCATCCTCCTGAACCCGCCCGACACGCACAACGGCCGGTATCGTGGTCTCGTCCGTCCGCGCGCACCGAGGTGTGCGCCCGGGCGCCGGGTGGACGCACAGCCCGGTTCACACCACCACGACCCAAGGAGTTTCACCATGGAGCTGGACGTCACCATCGAGATCCCGCGCGGCTCACGCGTGAAGTACGAGATCGACCACGAGACCGGTCGGATCCGGCTGGACCGCGTGCTCTTCACCTCCATGCAGTACCCCACCCACTACGGCTACTTCGAGGACACCCTGGGCGAGGACGGCGATCCGCTGGACGCCATGGTCATCATGGACGTGGACATCATGCCCGGCGTGATCGTGGAGGCCCGCCCCATCGCCGTGTTCAACATGACGGACGAGGCCGGCGGGGACGCCAAGGTGCTGTGCGTCTCCACCGACAAGCGCTACGACGACATCCAGGGTCTGGAGGACGTCAACGAGTTCCTGCAGAAGGAGATCCAGCACTTCTTCGAGCGCTACAAGGACCTGGAGCCCAACAAGTGGGTCAAGGGCGAGGGGTGGGAGGGCAAGGAGACCGCCGAGCGCCTGATCGTCGAGGCGCAGGAGCGCTTCCAGCAGTCCCAGTACGACAACGCCGCGGAGGCCGAGCAGGACGACTGAGTCTGCCCCGCGCCTCTCCGACCCCGCCAGCGGCACCCCCGCCGGGCCGCGAGGAGCGCGACGCGACCTCCACGCTCCACCACGGGGTTCCCGCAGCCGGTGCACCAACCGGCGACGGGAACCCCGTTCCCGTGGCTGCTGCTTATGCCTGTCGGCGGGCCGTGGTGGGATGCTTGCAGAGCGGGCGCCGCACCACGCCGCAGCCGCCCGGGGTGTTCGCACCACCGGGCGGTTGCGCCCGCGCGGTCGTCCCGCTGCTCGTCCGTTCCCTCCCGGAGGTGGTTCCCGTGTTCGACCCGCAGCACGATGCCGCCGACCGCGTGTACGTCTTCCACGGCACCGGGTGCACCCAGGTGCTCGGCCCGGCAGAGTTCATGGACCGGGTGCGCACCCTGCTCTCCGCCGCAGGAGTGGTTCCCGCCTCCGCTCCCCCTGGGCACCCGGACATCGCCTCACGTCCCTTCACCGCAGAATCGGCCCAGCACCCCGGGGACGGGCGCCCGCTGCCGTGGCCCCGGGAGCGCAGCTCCGTGGCCGAGGTCTCCGTGGAACTCGGTGCGGACGCGTTCTGGGAGCGGGTCGAGGCCGGCAGCTGGGCCACGTGGCAGAGCAGCTGGCCCGAGCCCACCCACGGACCGCTGTTCCCGCCGAGCCCCCCGGACTGGCTCGCGGAGGCGCCCCGCTGGGAACTGGACCCGCTGGCCCCGGCCCTGGGCCCGGCGGCGTCGGGCGGGTGGGTCCGCAGCCCCGCTCAGGCCTGGGACGAGCCCGGACCCGCCGTGCCCGCGGCACAGGCCAACCGGTCGGGCGGTGCACCGCACCACGGGATCGGGCTGTTCCAGCTGACCGACCTGGAGTCCTTCTGGGTGTTCGCCCCGGAGGAGGACGTCCCGGACGTCGTGGCCCGCTGCGAGGCCCTGGCACGGGAGCACCCCGCGTTCTCGTGGCTCACGGGCTACTTCGACGCGCGGGACGTCGCCGGGTCCCTGCGGCTGCCCGCCGAGTGCCTGCCCCTGCTGGAGGCGGACCTCACGGCCGCCGGTCACCCGGTGGACACCTGGTGGTGAGTGGCGGCCGACCCCTCAGCCCCCGAACAGCTCCGTGGACTCGCACAGCCGCAGCAGGGTGGCCGCCGCGGGGCGGGCCCGCCACTCCTCGTGCCACAGGGAACGGACCACGGCCTTGGACACCGCCTGGGGGGTGATCCCGAGCTGCTGCGCCGCGGCCTTCTGCTGCCCGCGGGCGCCCGGGACCATGAGGTCCACCACGCGCCACTCGGCCTCGCTGCGCTCGCTCACGATCTGGCCCACCAGGGTGAGCACCGCCTCGGCCTGCTCGGCGGCCACCGGATCCGCCGCGCTGACCCGCACGGACACCCGGCCCGCGCCGCGGACGTACTGGGCGGCGTCGTGGCCGAAACCCATGCCCGGGCCCTCGGCCGTGACGGCCACACGGCCGTCCTCCTGGTCCACGCGGGTGAGGAACACGTCCCCCACCCCGATGCCCACGGCGTAGCGGTTCCCCCGCAGCGCGACCATGGTGGCGTCCACCGCGGCGTCTGCGTCCTCGGTGAGCCCGCGCACCAGGCCCGGCCCCGTGGGCTGGAACGGTGCCCGCGCGGGGAGCCCGCTCAGCAGCCGACACACCTCGCGGTCCACGGCGGGATCCGGGCGGGGTGCGTCCGCCACGCGCTGGGTCAGGGTCAGGACGAACACGGTCCCAGTATCGCAGTTCCATGAGGTTTCACAGGTCGTGTCCCGCGAGTGGTCCCCTCGCGGTTCAGAGGAGGGTGCGCAGCACCGCCGCCGCGCCGTCCTCGTACACGCTGCCCGTGACCTCCCGGCTGATCTGCGCCACCTCGTCCGGGGCCTGGCCCATGGCCACGCCGCGGGCCGCCCACTGCAGCATCTCGATGTCGTTGCGGCCGTCCCCCATGGCCACGGTGTGGGCCGGGTCCACGCCCAGCTGCTGACGGATCTGCTCCAGTGCGCTGGCCTTGGAGACGCCGTTCGCGGCCACGTCCAGCCACGAGGACCAGCCCACGGAGTAGGCGACGCCGTGGAGCCCGGCCTGCTCGATGGCGTCCGCGAAGTCCCCGGGGGCGTCCGTGGCGCTGTAGACCACCAGGCGCACGGCCGGGATCTCGGCGAGCTCGTGGATGTCCACGCCCACGGCCTCGATCCCGAAGGACGCGTCCTGGAAGCGCTCCGTGGAGTAGAACCGGCCGTCCGCGCCCTCGAGCGCGAACTTGGCGGTGGGCAGCTTGCTCGCCAGCGCCTTCAGGGCGTTGGCGGGGTCGAAGCTCACGCGGTCGGTGACCTCGTAGTGCTCCTCCAGCTGCGGGTCCAGGCGCAGGGTCACGCCCCCGTTGGAACAGACCGCGAAGCCGGAGTCGATGTGCGCCTGCCGGATCACGGGCAGGGTGGCCCCCTTGGAGCGGCCCGTGGAGATCACCACGTGGTGCCCGGCGGCCACCACCGCGCGCAGGGCGTCCTTGACGCCGCGGGACATGTGGCCGTCGTGGTCCACCAGGGTGCCGTCCACGTCCAGTGCCACCAGGTAGGAGACCCCGGTTTCCAGGGCCCAGTCGCTCGAGCGCGGGGTCTGCACCTCCACGGGTGCGAACGCGCTGGCCGCACTCTGCGCACGCTCGCCGGCCGCGCGGGCGGCGGCCACGGGGTCGTCGGACGGGCAAGCCCCGGCTGCGTGGTGCTCTTTCGTGCGGTCCTCGGCCCCGACGTGGGAGAGGTTCTTGTCGGTGTGCCGGTCGTCGGTGCCGGCCTGGATGTGAGTCATGACTGTCATGGTGTCACACGAGCACGCCCGCATGACCGGGCGCGGACCCGCCGGTGAAGCGCGGGTGAAGGGCCCACCACATTCCCTCCGCACACGCGACGACGCCGCCCGCTCGCCGTGCGCGGGCACGATGGGCGGGCGGCGTCGAGAGCCGGAGGGGTGGACCGGTCAGGCGACCGGGCGCAGGACCTCCTGGCCGCGCAGGTAGGGCCGCAGGATCTCGGGGACGGTCACGGAGCCGTCGGCCTGCTGGTGGGTCTCGAGCAGCGCCACGAGCCAGCGGGTGGTGGCGAGCGTGCCGTTGAGGGTGGCCACGGCGCGCGTGCCGCCCTTCTTGACCTTGCCGTTCGCGTCCGTGGTCTCGGGCAGCCGCTCGCGGATGTTGAGCCGGCGGGCCTGGTACGTGGTGCAGTTGGAGGTGGAGGTCAGCTCGCGGTACCTGCCCTGGGTGGGGATCCACGCCTCGCAGTCGAACTTGCGGGCCGCGGAGGTGCCCAGGTCCCCGGCGGCGGTGTCGATCACGCGGTACGCGAGGCCGCACGCCTGCAGCATCTGCTCCTCCCACGCGAGCAGCCGCTCGTGCTCCGCCGCGGCGTCCTCGGGGTGGCAGTAGACGAACATCTCCAGCTTGTTGAACTGGTGCACGCGGATGATCCCGCGGGTGTCCTTGCCCGCGGAGCCGGCCTCGCGGCGGTAGCACGAGGACCACCCGGCGTAGCGCAGCGGGCCCCCGGAGAGGTCCAGGATCTCGTCCATGTGGTAGCCGGCCAGGGCCACCTCGGAGGTGCCCACCAGGTAGAGGTCGTCCTTGCCCACGCGGTAGATCTCGTCGTCGTGCTCCACGTCGAAGCCGGTGCCGTTCATCACGGCCGGGCGCACCAGGTTGGGCGTGGTCATGGGGATGAAGCCGTTGTCCAGGGCGAGGTCCTGGGCCGCCATCAGCAGCGCGGTCTCGAGCCGGGCGACGTCCCGCTTGAGGAAGTAGAACCGTGAGCCGGACACCTTGGCGCCGCGCTCCATGTCGATGCCGTCCAGCAGCTCGCCGAGCTCCAGGTGGTCCCGGGGCTCGAAGCCTTCGGCCGCGAAGTCCCGGGGGGTGCCCTCGGTGCGCAGCTGGACGAAGTCGTCCTCGCCACCCGCGGGGATGCCCTCCACGACGAGGTTGGGGAACTGCGCCACGAGCTGCTGCTGCACGGCCTGCGCCTCGTCCGCCGCCGCCTGCGCGGTCTTCACGTCTGCGGCGAGCTGCTTGACCTGGGCGAGCAGCTGCTGCTTCTCCTCGCCCTGGGCCTTGGCCACCCGCTTGCCGAACGCGTTCTGCTCCGCCCGCAGGGACTCGAAGTCCGTGATCGCACTGCGACGCCGCTCGTCCGCCTCCAGGACGCGGTCCACCAGACCGGCATCCGCCCCGCGGGCGGTCTGGGAGGCTCGGTAGGTTTCGGGGTCTGCGCGCAGCTCGTTGATGTCGATCACGGCACCAGGGTATCCAACGGATGCTCGGGGACGCGATGCAGCGTCCCGGGGCGGGCCGTGCGGCCCGCGCCCGTACACTTGGGGGACTCTCCAGCCGCCCTTCAACCGATCCAGGAAAGGGAGCCCGTGCGTCACACCTCATGGACGCCCCAGCGAGTGGCCGTCGTCGTCAACCCGACCAAGACCCTCGCGCACGTCGCGCAGGACGCGGTGATCATCGCGTGCCGCAAGGCCGGGTGGCCCGACCCCGTGATCCTCGAGACCGAGGCGGCCGATCCCGGTTTCTCCATGGCCCGCAGGGCGGTGGAGATGGGGGTGGACGTGGTGCTCGCCGCGGGCGGTGACGGGACCATCCGCGCCGTGGGCGAGTCCCTGTCCGGAACAGACATCCCCCTGGGCCTGGTGCCCCTGGGCACGGGCAACCTGCTGGCCCGCAACCTGCAGGCGGATCTCGCGGACCCTCACAACTCGGTGGACGTGGCGCTGTTCGGCTCGGAGAAGGCCATCGACACCATCTCCATGCACCTGGAGACCGAGGACGGGCGCACCGAGGACCACCGGTTCCTCGTGATGGGCGGCGCGGGCTTCGACGCCCAGATCATGGCGGACACCCGGGACGACCTCAAGGACATGGTGGGGTGGGCCGCCTATGCCGAGGCCGGGGCCAGGCACCTCTTCAACGGTCCGCGCTGGGCGCGGTTCAGCGTGGACGGCGGGCCGTGGGACGCCCGGCTGGTGCGCTCGGTGATGGTGTGCAACTGCGGTGAGCTCACCGCGGGGCTCGTGCTCGCCCCCAGGGCCAGGCTGGACGACGGCCTGCTGGACCTCGTGGTGATGACCCCGCGCACTGCCGTGGGCTGGCTGCGGATGGCGGCCATGCTGGTGTTCCGCCACCGCCACGAGCTGCCCGTCATCAACTACTTCAGCGGCCGCTCCGTGCGCGTGGAGTTCCACGAGCCCATCGAGTCCGAGGTGGACGGGGATCCCCTGGGCTCCGTCAAGGCCTTCGAGACCGTGGTGGACCACAAGTCCCTCAAGGTGCGCGTCCCGCCGTCCCACGCGGACTGACGCGGGCGGCGTCGTCCCCCGGCAGTGCGAGCGGCACGGCCGCGCACGGGCGCCGGGCCGCACGACGACGCCGCACCGCCCCACGCGAACGGCCCGTCGCCTCCCTGCGGGGAGACGGCGGGCCGTTCGTCACGCGGGTGCCGAGCACCCCGGCGCGGGAGGTGTCACACGAGACCGGCCACCGCGAAGACGACCGCGGCGAGAGCGAAGCCCACCACGCCGATGATCGTCTCGAGCACCGTCCAGGTCTTGAACGTGGTGCGCACATCCATCTCCAGGAAGCGGCCCACGAGCCAGAACCCGGAGTCGTTGACGTGGGAGAGCACCACGGAACCGGCGGCCACGGCCACGACCACGGCCGCGAGCTGGATCCCGTTGTAGCCCCCGGCCAGCACGGCGGGAGCGACGAGGCCGGCGGCCGTGGTCAGCGCCACCGTGGCGGAGCCCTGCGCCACGCGCATGACGGCGGCGATCAGGAAGCCCGCGAGGATCACGGGGATGCCGAGGTCCGAGAGGACGTCCTCCAGGGCGGCGCCGATGCCGGAGGTGCGCAGCACGCCGCCGAACATGCCGCCCGCACCGGTGATCAGGATGACCGAGCACACGGGGCCCAGGGCGGACTCGAAGGTCTTCTCGATGGCGCTGCCGCTCAGACCGCGCGCGCGGCCGATCGTGAGGGCCGCGATGATCAGCGTGACCGTCAGCGCGATCGGGGTCTCACCGAGTGCCCGCAGCAGCTGGAACCAGGTCTGGGACGCCGTGTCCTTGGACACCGCACCGGACTTCGCGAGGGTCCCCAGACCGGTGTTGAGGAAGATCAGCACCATGGGCAGCAGCAGCATGGCCACCACGGTGCCCACCTTCGGCGGGTTCGACACGTCCTCCGCGCGGCCCAGGATGCTGGGCACGGGGAGGTCGATGCGACGCCCGGCGATCTTGCCGAACAGGTAGGAGGAGATGTACCACGCGGGGATCGCGCAGATCAGGCCCACCAGGATGATGTAGCCCACGTTGGCCTCGAAGAACGTGGCCGCGGTGACCGGGCCCGGGTGGGGCGGGAGGAACACGTGCATCACGGAGAACGCACCCACGGCCGGCAGCGCATACGTGAGCACGCTGCCGCCCAGTCGGCGCGCGACCGAGAAGACCACGGGCAGCATGACCACCAGGCCGGCGTCGAAGAAGATGGGGAAGCCGAACAGCAGCGACGCCACGCCCAGCGCCAGGGGCGCCCGCTTCTCGCCGAACGCCTGGATCAGCCGGTCCGCGAGCACCTGGGCACCGCCGGAGGTCTCGAGCAGCCGCCCGAGCATGGCCCCCAGGCCCACGAGCAGGGCCACGCTGGCCAGTGTCTTCCCGAACCCGTCGAGCATCACGGGCACCACCTGGTCGGTGGGGATGCCCGTGGCGAAAGCGGTGAGGGCCGAGATGATGATGAGCGCCAGGAACGCGTGCACCCGGAACTTGATGATGAGCACCAGCAGCACCGCAATGGCCGCCGCTGCAATGAGCAGGAGGGGCCCCGCTGTGAGCGTCTGGCTCCAGCCCTCGATCTCCATGGACGTCACTGTCCTTTCAGGTTGTCGACCCACGAACGGGCCTGGATGAATGCGGCGTCGCTGTGCTGCGAGGCCACGGGTACCGCGCGCTCGTCGGCGCGGGGGTAGGAACCGAGGAACCGGGTGCGGGGACAGATCCGGCGCACGCCCATGAGGGCGTCCGCCACACGGTCGTCCTGGATGTGCCCGTCGATGTCCACGGAGAAGAAGTAGTCGCCCAGGTGGGTCTTGGTGGGGCGGGACTCGATCCGGGTGAGGTTGACCCCCCGGGTGGCGAACTGCTCGAGGATGTCCAGCAGCGCACCGGGGCGGTCCTCCCACAGGGGCACCACCAGGGAGGTCTTGTCCGCCCCCGTGGGTGCGGGCATGGGGGCGTCCGGGCGGGCCACGAGCACGAAGCGTGTGACGGCCTGCTTGTTGTCCCCGATGTCCTCGGCCAGCACGTGCAGCTCGGGGTGCTGCTCGACCACCACGGGCGAGCACACGGCGGCATCGTAGCCGAGGCCGTCGGTGCTCACTCCCCCGGCGCCGTCGAGCATGGCCACCGCGGAGGCCGCCGTGGAGGGGGCGGGCACGTAGGCCACCTCGGGAAGGTTCTCCGCAACCCAGCGGCGGATCTGCGCCCACGCGACCGTGTGGGTGGAGATGGTGCGGACCTCGGCGAGCTCGGTCCCGGCCGGGGCCACGAGCGTGAACCGGATGGGCACCACGATCTCGCGCAGGATCCGCAGCTCCGCCCCGAAGGAGACGTCGTCCAGGGTGGCGGTCACCCCGCCCTCCACCGAGTTCTCGATGGGCACCACCGCCGCGTCCACACGTTCCTCACGGACGGCCGCGAGCGCGGCGGGCACCGAGCTCATGGGGGTGCGCACGGCGGCGTCGGCCCCCGGGACCTGCATGAGCGCCGCCTCGGTGAACGTGCCCGCGGGCCCCAGAAAGGCGTACTGACGGGCGTGTGGCCCCGGATCCGCAGGACCCGAGGCCACGCCGGACAGAGCTGCGTTCACAGAACGCGCGCCGCCTCGCCCGTCTCGGAGACCATCGGCTTATCGGCGTCCGCCCACGCACCCATGCCGCCCAGCACGTTCACGGGGTCGTAGCCGTACTGCGCGAGGTACGCCGTGGCGCGCAGCGCGCGACCGCCGGAGCGGCAGATCACGTAGACGTCCTGGTCCAGCGGCACCTCCTCGGTGCGCTCCGCGAGCTGGGAGAGCGGCAGGTGCTGGGCGCCGTCGATGTGCCCGGCATCCCACTCGTCCTGCTCGCGCACGTCCAGGACGGGGGCACCCTCGGGGATCTCGTCCACGGTGGCGGACGGCAGGTTGTTCACGTTGTCCACGGCGTTCTCCATCATCGCTCGCACGGATTCGTTCGGTGGTCCACCTTAGTGGCAGCGGCCACGTCCGCGGGCCGCCCCACGCCGTGGCACCGCGTGCCTGCCCCGTGCCGGAGCGTGCGACGACGACGCCGCTCAGCGCGCCTCGGTCCGCGGGGCCTCCTCCACGTCGTCCTCCTCGCCGGTGGTCGTGAGCTCGGGCAGGCCGTTCTTCGCCACGTGGCGCTTGGAGAACTCGTAGCCGATGTTGGTGGCCACGAGGATCAGCACGCCCGCCAGCAGGCTGTAGTACCAGTGCGGGTTGGAGAGGTCGAACATGATGTAGAGCGAGAGGACGCTCAGGAACACCAGGCACACCCAGTTGGTCACGGGCGCGCCGGGCATCTTGAAGTGCACGCCCGGAAGGAGTCCGCGGGAGACCTGGCGGCGGTAGCCCAGGTGGGACACGAAGATCGAGATCCACCCGAAGAGCACGAACACCGAGCAGGCGCTGAGCACCACCTCGAACGCGTCCGAGGCGCCCAGCACGTAGATCAGCGCGATGCCCAGCAGGTCGAAGCCGAAGATGCAGACCAGCGCGCCGGAGGGCACACCGCGCTCCGAGACCTTGGACATCACCTCGGGGGCCTGTCTGTGGGCGGCCAGGTTCCGCAGCAGGCGCACGCACGCGTACAGGGTGGCGTTCACGCCGGAGACTGCCGCGGTGAGCACCACGAAGTTCATGATGCCCGCGAGCGCCGGGATGTTCAGGGAGGACAGGGCGGTCACGAACGGGGACTGCTCCCCGGAGTACTGGTCCGTGGGCAGCAGCATGGACAGCACCAGGATGGAGCCGATGTAGAAGATGGCAATGCGCAGCACCACGGAGTTGATGGCCTTGGGCATGGACTTCTCGGGATCCTTGGCCTCACCCGCGGAGACGCCCACGATCTCGATGGCGGAGAACGAGAACACCACGCCGGTCATCACGACCACGAGCACCAGCACCCCCTGGGGGGCGAAGCCCTGGTTCCACAGGTTGCTCACGGACGCGGCCGTGGGGGCGTGGAAGATGTCCCCGGCCACCACCAGGATGATGCCCGCGGCCAGGAACAGCAGGATGGCGAGCACCTTGATGGCCGCGGCCCACGTCTCGATGAAACCGTAGAGCTTCACGCTCAGCAGGTTGCAGCCCACGATCACCATGGCGGCCACGAGCGAGGGGATCCACCCCGGGATCTCCGGCCACCAGAACTGCACGTACACCGCGAGCGCCGCGATCTCGCCCACGCCCGCCACGGCGGAGAGCGCCACGTAGATCCACCCGGTCATGAACGCGAACCGGTCCCCCACGAACTCGCGTGCGTAGGACACCCACGCGCCCGTGGTGGGGCGGTGGATCACGAGTTCCCCGAGGGCCCGCATGAGCAGGTACACCACGGTGGAGACCACCAGGTAGGACACGATCAGGGCGGGACCGGCCGCGGCGAGACGTCCGCCGATGCCCAGGAACAGGCCCACGCCGATGGCACCGCCGATGCCGATCATCTGGATCTGGAAGTTGCCCAGGGACTTCTTGTACCCCTGGTCACCCCGTTCCTGGTAGACGGGCATGGGGCCGGTGGCCGGTGCCTGGGGATCGAAGGGCATGGGTTCTCCTGGGTGCGAGGGGCAGGACGACCGGGTGGGCTCGGCTCTGCGCGGCGCCGGCGGTGCGGTGCAGGTGGAGCGGTGCGGCGCAGGTCGAGCAGTGCCGAGCGCTGAGTGCTGAGTGCTGAGTGCTGTCCACGAGGGTAGCGCCCCGCCCAGTGACCTGGAGAACATCGCGCACCGGTCCCGGTGCCGGTGCAGGCGGCTCCGGTCGGGCCGGCGACGGCGCGCGGACCGGACGGGTGGACGCGTTCACCCAGGCGGGCGCGGGAGTGCCGGTCACCAGGGCCTCCGCACGGCTGCGGTGCGGCACAGGCCTGCCGGACCGTTCAGCAGGGCACGTGACACGGCGCACCTCCGCGCGAGAGCATGGGGAACCGCCGCGCGTCCCCGGACCGGCCGGCGGCGGCACGTCGGGCAGACGTGCCTCCACGGTCCGCAGCCCGCGATCCCCGAGGACGGCGCCCCATGGCTCTCGACGTCATCTACCGCAACGGCAGCATCCACACGCAGGACCCGGACCGGCCGGTGGTGCACTCCCTGGGGGTCCACGGGGGCAGAGTCGTGAGCCTGGACGACGAGCTGCCCACGGAGGTGTTCGAGCGTTCGGTGGACCTGCACGGTGCCACCGTGGTGCCCGGTTTCCACGACGCCCACTGCCACCTCACCATGCTGGGCGAGACCCTGGTGCAGGCGGACCTGCGCCCCTCGACCGTCTCGACCATGGCCGAGCTGCTCGACGTCGTGGCCGCCGCCGCGCGCGGGGCCGCACCGGGCGCGTGGGTCCTGGGCCAGGGCTACGACCAGAACCACCTGGGCGGCGAGCACCCCACGGCCGAGGAACTGGACGCCGTGGCACCGCAGAATCCCGTGTGGCTGTGGCACAACTCCCGGCACATGGCGGTGGTCAACACCGCGGCGTTCGAGGCCGCCGGGTACCCGGGACGCACCGGGTTCACGGTCCCCGAGGGCGGCAGCGTGCCGCTCGACGCGAACGGCGCCGCCCGGGGACTGCTCGAGGAGACGGCGCGCGGCCTCGTCTCCGGAGCCATGCCGCCCAAGACCGCCGCGCAGGTGGCCGAGCAGATCGGGGCCGCGAGCGACGTCGCCCTGGCCGCCGGGATCACGTCCGTCACGGAACCGGGGCTGGGCGCCCCGGAGCACCTGGGGCAGTCCGTCACGGACGTCGCGGCGTACCAGCTCGCGCGCGAGCAGGGGCGACTGGGGGTGCGCGCCACCGTCATGCCGTACCTGACCACGCTGCACACCGTGGGCCCGCAGGACGCGCACGACGAGGCCACGGACCTGGCGGACCGGCCCTTCGGCCTGGACCTGGGTCTGCGCACGGGGCTGGGGGACGAGCGGCTGCGGATCGGGGCGGTCAAGGTGCTCTCCGACGGTTCGCTCATCGGCCGCTCGGCCTTCATGACGGAGGACTACGCGGCCGACGCCGCACGGGGAGTCGACAACGCGGGGTACCTGCAGTTCTCGCGGGACTGGCTCGCGCAGCACCTGGTCGCGGCGCACGCCAACGGCTGGCAGCTCGCGGTGCACGCCATCGGCGACGGCGCCGTGGACGTGGTCCTGGACGTGCTCGAGGAGGCGCAGCGGCGGTTCCCGCGCGAGGACTGCCGCCACCGCATCGAGCACTTCGGCGTGGCCAGTGACGAGCAGGTGGCGCGCGCCGCGGCCCTCGGGGTGGTGCCCGTGCCGCAGGGGCGGTTCGTGAACGAGCTCGGGGACGGGGTCGCCACGGCCATGGGCGAGCGGCGCACCCGGCTGTGCTACCGCATGAGGTCCCTGCTGGACGCCGGGATGCAGGTCCCCGCCTCCACCGATGCGCCCGTGGTGGACTCCCCGCCGCTGGCCAACATCCACGACATGGTGAACCGGCGCACCGCCTCCGGGGCGCAGTTCGTGCCCGAGGAGTGCCTGACGGTGGCGCAGGCCGTGCACGCCTACACCGTGGGCAGCGCGTATGCCTCCCACCAAGAGCATGAGAAGGGGCGGCTGGTCCCGGGGATGCTCGCGGACTTCGCGGTGCTCTCCGCGGACATCTTCGCGGTGGACCCCACGACCATCAAGGACCTGGGCGTGACGGCCACGGTGGTGGGCGGTGAGGTGGTGCACGGGACGCTGTGAACCTTCCGGGCGGCGTCGGCCTCGTCGGGGGCGGGGACGGGAACTGCAGACTCGAGGGGACGGGCTGCGCAGGGCCCGGCGGTAGGATCGCCGCACGAGCCACCGCAGGTGCTCCCGGTCACACCCACGACCGGCAGGGCACCCGCACCCGCACCCGCACCCGCACCCGCACCCGCACCCGAGTCAGGAGAACCCATGGCGCAGCAGTCCGCCGGCCACCTCATCGTCGAATCGCTCAAGGCCCACGGGGTGGAACGTGTGTTCAGCGTGCCCGGGGAGAGTTTCCTGGACGTGCTGGACGGGCTCTACGACTCCGGGGTGCAGAACGTGGTGTGCCGCCAGGAGGGCGGGGTCACCTACATGGCCGAGGCGCACGGCAAGCTCACCGGGCGGCCGGGCGTGGCCATGGTGACCCGCGGGCCGGGTGCGTCCAATGCCTTCGTAGGTATCCACCTGGCGTGGCAGGACTCCACTCCCCTGGTGCTGTTCGTGGGGCTCGTCCCGGTGGCCCACCGGGAGCGGGAGGCGTTCCAGGAGTTCGACCCGCACCAGTGGTTCGGCTCCCAGGCCAAGCGCGTGCTGGTCCTGGACGACCCGGACAGGGCGTCCGAGTACGTGGCAGAGGCGTTCTTCGCGGCCTCGTCCGGGCGCCCCGGCCCCGTGGTGGTGGGCCTGCCCGAGGACGTCATCACCCGGCAGACCGACGCCCCCGTGGTCCAGCCCGTGCCCGTGACCGAGGGCGCGGTGGGGCGGGAGGACCTCGCGGACCTGCGCGCGGCCCTGGAAAGTGCGCAGCGCCCCGCGATCCTCGTGGGCGGGCCCCGCTGGACCCCGGAGGCCGCGCGGCAGGTCACGGAGTTCGCCGAGCGCCACGGCATCCCCGTGGTCTCGGACTGGCGCGCGGCGGACCGCGTGCCGGGCACGTCCCCCGTGAACGCGGGCGAGACCGGCTACGGCCGCAGCCGGGAGACGGTGGAGACGCTGGAGAACGCGGACGTGCTGCTCGTGGTGGGCGGCACCCTCTCGGACATCCCCACGGACGGCTTCACGGTGCGCCAGGACCCCGCCGCGGTGAACTGGATCGTGAACATCGACTCCTCGTTGCGCCAGCACTCCGGTGCGGTGACCCGGCAGATCCTCGCCTCTCCCGTGGCGTTCGGGCGCGCCCTGGCCGAGCTGGAGCTCGGCGAGCACCCGGACTGGTCCGCGTGGCTCGAGACCCCCGTGGCTGCCCGCCGCAGGCGTTTCGAGATCCCGGCCACCGCGGGGAACAACGCCGAGGGCACCGCGGACATGGAACTGGTGATGAAGGCGCTCATCCCCCACCTGCCCGAGGACGCCGCGGTGGTGTACGGCTCCGGGAACCACACCGCATGGGCCAACACGTACGTGCCCACGGGTGCGTTCCCGTCGCAGCTCTCGGTACGCAACGGCACCATGGGCTACTCCGTGCCCGGCGCGGTCTCCGTGTCCCTGGAGCAGCCGGAGCGGTTCGTGTTCGCCATCGCCGGGGACGGCGAGTTCCTCATGAACTCGCAGGAGCTGGCCACCGCCCGCCAGTTCGGCGCCCACCCGCTGATCATCGTGGTGGACAACGGCCAGTTCGGGACCATTCGCGCCCACCAGGAGAACCACTACCCCGGCCGCGTCTCCGGCACCCAGCTGCAGAACCCGGACTTCGCCACCGTGGCGCGCGGCTACGGGGCCTTCGGTGCGCGTCTGGAGCGCAACGAGGACATCGAGGGCGTCATTGCCGACGCCGTCCGCGCCGTCACCGAGGACCGGGTCCCGGCCGTGGTGCACGTGCTCGCGGACCCCGCGAAGCTGCTCCCCGGCATGTAGTCCGAGCCCCGCACGGCGGCGCCGCGGCGCCACGCCCCCGGGCCACGGGAGCCCGGGCGTTGTCCGCCCCGTGGCCAGGCGCGTGCGCTGCGGCACCCGCCGTTCGGCACCGTGGCGCGGTCCCCGCCGGGCGCCCGGGTGAGCGCGAGGTGCCCGACCCGGCGCGGCGGCGGCGTCGTAGGGTGGTGCCTGACGACCGGCGGCTGCCGGGCCGTCGCCGTGCCCGGCGCACCACGAGGAGTTCCCCGATGTACCGCTTGTTCCACAACGCCACGGTCCACGCCATGAACCCGGCCACGGGCTGGACGCCGCAGGGGCAGTGGCACTCCCACGACATGCCCCACCCCAACGCGATCCTCACCTCCGAGGACCGGATCGTGGCGGTGGGCGAGTACCGCGAGCTGCGGGACCTGGCCCCGCTGGGCACCGAGCGCACGGACCTGGGCGGGACGTATGTCCTGCCGGGCATGGGCGACGGCCACATCCACTCCGCCATGTACTCGCGCTCGCTCATCGAGCCGGACATGCGCCACTGCACCACCCTTGACGAGGCCCTGGCCGTGCTGCGGCCCTACGTGGAGCAGGCCCGGGTGGACCCCACCATCACGTGGATCTTCGGCGGGCAGTGGAACATCAACGCGTGGACCACGCCGCAGCGCCCGGACCGGCGGGTGCTGGACTCGGTGGCCCCGGACGTTCCCGTGGCGCTGAGCTCCCTGGACCTGCACACCCTCTGGTTGAACTCCCGGGCGCTGCAGGAACTGGGCCTGGACCGCACGGTGAAGGACCCGGACGGCGGGGAGTTCGAGCGGGACGAGCACGGCGAACTGACCGGCGTGCTCAAGGAGGCAGCGGCCATCCCCATCCGGGACGGGCTCATGCAGTCGGACGTCTCCGGAAGCATCGACTCCTATCTGCCCCTGGGCCAGCGGGAGCTGCTCAAGCGGGGCATCACGTCCCTCCACGACATCGACGGCGTGGACTGCCTGCACGCCTACCGGAAGCTGCACGAGCGCGGCGAGCTGGACCTGCGCGTGCACAAGATCCTGCGGCAGGAGCAGATCCAGGACTTCATCCAGCGCGGGATCCGCACCCACTCCGGGGACGAGTGGATCTCCATGGGTCCCCTCAAGCTCTTCGCGGACGGTGCCCTGGGCTCCCACACGTGCCACATGTCCGAGGCGTGGCCGGGCACCCACGACCACGGGATGGCCGTCATGGAGCCCGGGGAGATCGAGCACTGGATCCGCACGGCGGCCTCGGCCGGGATCGCGGCGGCGGTGCACGCCATCGGGGACCAGGCCGCCACGGAGGCCCTGGACGCCATGGCGGCGAGCCAGTCCGTGGCCCGCGCGTTCGGGCTGCGCCACCGGATCGAGCACGCGCAGTACATCAAGCGCAGCGACGTCCCCCGGCTGCGCGAGCTGGGGGTCACGGCCTCCATGCAGCCGTTGCACTGCACCACGGACATCCCGCTCAACGGCTTCCTGGCGGACCGCGACCTCGTGGCGTACGGGTGGAACACCCTGCGGCAGGCTGGCGTGGAGCTGGTCTTCGGCTCGGACGCCCCCGTGGAGGACCCCAACCCGTTCCACGGCATCCACGCCGCCATCACCCGCACCCGCGACGGCGCCCCCGAGGGCGGCTGGCAGCCCCACGAGGTGGTCACCCGCCCCGAGGCCGTCACCTACTACACCCACGCCGTGGCCCGCGCGTCCTACGAGGAGAACCTCAAGGGCTGCCTGGCCCCCGGCATGCTCGCGGACTTCGTGAGCGTGGACCGGGACATCTTCGCCGTGGACGCCGAGGCCGTGCGCGACACGGTGGTGGAGGCCACCGTGGTGGGCGCCCAGATCCGCTACCAGCGCGAGGACTGACCGGCCCCGGGGACTGCGCCCGGCGGCGTTGTCCCGGCAGTCGACGCCGCCCGCTCACCGCGCGCAGCGGCGTCGCCCACCGCACCGCCCGGCCCCCACGTGGCCGTCCCCACGCCGACACGACGCCGCCCCCGCGCCTGTGCAGGCGCGGGGGCGGCGGGTGCGGCGCGCGGGGGCGCTACTTCTTCTTCGGCGTGTGGATCAGCTTCTTGTTGGCGAACTCCTCGATGCCGAACGGGCCGAGCTCGCGGCCCACGCCGGAGCGCTTGACGCCACCGAAGGGCATGTCCGGGGCGGTGCCGGTGACCTCGTTGACGAACACCATGCCGGAGTCCACGCGCTGGGCCACCTCCAGGGCTGCGGCCTCGTCCGCGCCGAACACGGAGCCGCCCAGGCCGAACGGCGAGGAGTTGGCGAGCTCCACGGCCTCGTCGGCGTCCTTGACCTTGTAGACCACGGCCACGGGGCCGAAGATCTCCTCGGTGTAGGCGCGCATCTCGGGCGTGACGTCCGCGAGCACGGTGGCCTCCATCCAGGCACCCGGCTTGTCCAGCTTCTTGCCGCCGGCGAGGACGGTGGCACCCTTGTCCACGGCGTCCTGGACCTGCTCCATGATCCCGTCACGGGCCGCCACCGTGCACAGTGGGCCCAGGAAGGTCTTCTGGTCGGTGGGGTCCCCCGGGGTGACGCCCTGAACGGCCTGCGCGAAGTTCTCCACGAAGGTGTCGTAGGCGTCCTCGAGCACGATGAAGCGCTTGGCGTTGGTGCACGCCTGGCCGTTGTTGAGCATGCGCCCGAACACGCCCTGCTTGACGGTGCGCTCCACGTTCTGGTCGTCCAGCACGATGAACGGATCGGAACCGCCGAGCTCCAACACCACCTTCTTGAGGTTCTTGCCCGCGGTGGCGGCCACGGCCGCGCCCGCGCGCTCGGAACCGGTGAGGGACACGCCCTGCACGGCGGGGTCCGGGATCACGATGTCCGCGATCTGCTCGTTGGACGCGAAGATGTTGAGGTAGACGTCCTCCGGGAATCCGGCCTCCCGGAACAGCTGCTCCTGGACCAGCGCGCACTGAGGGACGTTCGGGGCGTGCTTCAGCAGCACGGTGTTGCCGAGCATCACGTTGGGCGCGGCCAGGCGCGCCACCTGGTAGTAGGGGAAGTTCCACGGCATGATCCCGAGCACCACGCCCGTGGAGTCCAGCACCACGCGGGCCTCTCCCCCGGTGGACGGGGTGAGGGTGCGGCCCTTCATGAACTCCGCGGCGTTGTCCGCGTAGTAGTCGTAGATGTCCGCCACCAGCTGGACCTCGCCCACCGCCTGCGCGGCCGGCTTGCCCATCTCCTCGGTGATCAGGGCGGCCAGCTCGTCCTGCCGCTCGCGGTACAGCTCCGCCATGCGGTGCATGAGCTTCGCGCGCTCGGCCACCGGCACGCAGCGCCAGGAACGGTACTCGGCGGCGGAGCGGGCCACGGCGTCCCGGATCTGCTCGTCCGTGGCGGTCTCGAAGGTCTTGACGGTCTCCCCGGTCGCGGGGTTGGTGGTTGCGTAAGCCATGGCCCCAGCGTAGGCGTCGTCACACCCAGGTGGCAGGGGTTTCACCCTGGGCGAGAGCACACGACGACGACGCCCGGTGCCCCCCGGCTGCCGAGCCGGCCGTCCGGCGTCGCGCCCCCGTAAGACGGCCCGTCGTGGCCGGCGTCACGAACCGGCACATTCGACGCGTCAGCGGGTTGCCCCAGGACAATGGAGGATTCCGGCCCGGCGCCCCTTGCGCCCGGGCATACGATGAACGCAGACAGCTCTGTCCCACGAACCCGAGACCGAAGCGCACCCGTGCGCGCCGAAAGGACACAGATGAGCATCCACGACAAGGTTTCCGCCGTTCTCGAGGCCACGCCCAAGGGCCTGCTGATCAACGGCGAGTGGCGGGGCGCCTCGGACGGCGGCACGTTCGACGTCGAGAACCCCGCGACCGGCGAGGTGCTGGCCACCCTGGCCTCGGCCACCGAGGAGGACTCGCGCGCCGCGATGGACGCCGCCGCGAACGCGCAGGAGTCCTGGGCCCGCACGAGCGCCCGCGAGCGCTCCGAGATCCTGCGCCGCGCGTTCGACCTGGTGCAGGAGCACGCCGAGGACCTCGCGCTGCTGATGACCCTGGAGATGGGCAAGCCGCTGATGGAGGCCCGCGGCGAGGTGGTCTACGGCGGTGAGTTCCTGCGCTGGTTCTCGGAGGAAGCCGTCCGCCACTACGGCCGCTACGCGTCCACCCCCGAGGGCAACCTCAGGATGTTCGTCTCCCACAAGCCCGTGGGCCCGTGCCTGCTGATCACCCCGTGGAACTTCCCGCTGGCCATGGCCACCCGCAAGGTGGCTCCCGCCGTGGCCGCCGGCTGCACCATGATCCTCAAGCCCGCGCGTCTCACCCCGCTGACCTCGCAGTTCTTCGCGAAGCTCATGATCGAGGCGGGCATCCCCGCGGGTGTGCTGAACGTGGTCTCCTCCAAGTCCGCGGCCAACGTCTCGGACCCCATCATGGCGGATCCGCGCCTGCGCAAGGTGTCCTTCACCGGCTCCACGCCGGTGGGCAAGCAGCTCATGAAGACCGCCACGGACCACGTGCTGCGCACCTCCATGGAGCTGGGCGGCAACGGCCCGTTCATCGTCTTCGAGGACGCGGACCTGGACAAGGCCGTGGAGGGCGCCATGGCGGCGAAGATGCGCAACATGGGAGAGGCGTGCACCGCGGCCAACCGCTTCCTGGTGCACGAGTCGGTGGCCGAGGAGTTCTCGCAGAAGTTCGCGGCGAAGCTCGCCGCCCTCAAGCCCGGCAACGGTCTGGAGGAGGACTCCACCGTGGGTCCCATGGTGGAGAAGAAGGCCCTGGACTCCGTCAACGAGTTCGTGCAGGACGCGCTGAGCAAGGGCGCGAGCGCCGTCGTGGGCGGCAAGCCCGTGGACGGGCCCGGCTACTTCTTCGAGCCCACCCTGCTCACCGGCGTGACCGAGGACTGCCGCGTGTTCCAGGAGGAGATCTTCGGGCCCGTGGCGCCCGTGATCACCTTCACGGACGAGGACGACGCCGTGCGCCTGGCCAACACCACCGAGTACGGCCTGGCCTCCTACGTGTTCACCGAGGACATCTCCCGCGCGCTGCGCATCGGCGAGCGCATCGAGTACGGCCTGCTGGGCCTGAACGTGGGCGTCATCTCCAACGCGGCCGCTCCGTTCGGCGGCGTCAAGGAGTCCGGCGTGGGCCGCGAGGGCGGTGCCGAGGGCATGCCCATGTACTGGACGGTGGTGTACTCGGCAATGCCCTCGGCACCGCCCTCGCGGCC
>NZ_PHOA01000110.1 GCF_003687455.1 Kocuria tytonicola
GGGCAGGGGCGACCTCGGGCGCCCCTGGGGGCAGCTCCTCCGGGGGCACGGCATCGGACAAGACCACTTCCGGAGGCGGGGTGCCCGGCCCCTCGGGATCAGCGGGTGCGCCCTCCGCCGGGTCCACGGGCGGTGTCCTGACCGTGCACGTGGTGGGAGAGGTCAGAGATCCTTCCGTGGTCACCCTCTCGCCCGGGGCGCGGGTCATGGACGCGGTGGAGGCCGCCGGGGGATTCACTCCCGCCGCCGTGAAGGACCGCATCAACCTGGCGGAGAACGTGGCGGACGGCGCCCAGATCGTGATTCCCAACCGGGGCAATGTGGATGAGGTGCTGGCGGCGCGCACCGCTCCCGGCGGCGGGTCCGGAGGATCCGGTGCCCCCGCCCCGAACGCCGCGAGCAGGCCCGCGGGCGCGACCAACGGTGCCCCCGAGCCGGGTGCTCGGGGCGGCGGCTCCACGGCCGCGGCCCCCGGCGCCCCCGTGAACCTCAACACGGCCACCGAGGCCGAGCTGGAGGCCCTGCCGAAGGTGGGTCCGGTGCTGGCGCAGCGGATCGTGGAGTTCCGCACCCAGCACGGCCCCTTCACCTCACCCGAGCAGCTGGACGACGTCAGCGGTGTGGGACCGGCGATGCTGGAGGCGCTGCTGCCCCTGGTCACGGTATGACCGTCACGTGGGACCTGCGGCTGCTGCCCGTGGCGCTCGCGGTGTGGATCACAGCGGTGGTGACGCTCGCGGGGCAGTGGCAGGCCGGTGCCGTGTGTGCGCTGCTGTGCACGGCCGGACACCTGCTGGTGTGCCTGGCCCCGCACGGGTGGCGGTGGCTACGGGCCCGTCGCTCGTCTCGCACGCCCGCTTCCGGTAAGGGGATGCCCGGCGCAGGACGGCGGACTCGCGCGCGGCCCTCCCAGCGGGGCACGTGGACGGTTCGCCGCAGCGGCCCGGGCACCGTGCCCCGCCCCCACGCGCGGAACGCCATGGTGACGGGACACCACGGGACAGCAGTCCTGACCCTGGTGGTCCTGCTGGCCGGCGCGGCGGCCCTCGTGAGCACCCTCGCGGCCACAGCACCGGCCCGGGCGTTCCTGGTGCAGCACCCCCAGGGATCGGTGGTCCGGGTGGAGGCCACCGTGTCCGGGACGCCGTCCCCCTACACCTCCCACGCGGGCGCGGGGGAGCAGGAGGCCGCGCACGGGGTTGCCGTGACCCTGGACGTGCAGCGCGCGGACGGGGCACCCACCACCGGGGAACTCACAGTGTTCGCCACCCATCCCGGCTGGGACGGTGTGCGGGACGGGGAGCGCGTGGGCGCCGTCGTGACCGTGGCGGACACCGCCGCACCCGCACGGCTGCTCGCCCGAGCGACGTCGCCACCCGTCTCCGCGGGACACGGCGGGCAGGACCCCGGTCTGCTGGAGGCCGTGCGCGCCGACCTCACCCGCGTGGCCGGCGGCTTCGGCGCCGTGAGCGCGGGACTCGTTCCCGGCATGTCCGTGGGGGACACCTCCCAGCTGCCCGCCGCCCTCGCCCAGAGCATGAAGGACACCGGACTCACCCACCTGACGGCGGTCTCCGGGTCCAACTGCGCCCTCGTCATGACGCTGACCGGATTCACCGCCCTCACCCTCGGCGCGGGTCGACGCATGTGCGTGACCGTGGGCCTCGCCGCGCTCGCGGGCTTCGTGCTGCTCGTGGGACCGGACCCCTCCGTGCTCCGCGCCGGGGTCATGGGCGCGCTGGGCGGGGTCGCCATGCTCAGCGGACGCCCCGGGGTGAGCCTCAACGCCCTGTGCGCGGCGGTGACCGGTCTGGTGCTCACCCGCCCGGACCTCGCCGCGGACATGGGCTTCGTGCTCTCCGTCCTGGCCACCGCGGGCATCGTGGTCAGTGCTCGCCCCGTGACCCGCGTGCTCGGCACCCGCCTGCCCACGGTGCTCGCGGTGTGCATCTCCGTGCCGCTCGTGGCCCAGCTGTGGTGCGGGCCCGCCCTGCTCCTGCTCAACCCGGACCTGCCCCTCTACTCCTTGCCCGCGAACATGGCCGCCGCGCCCCTGGTGCCCGTGGTCACGGTGGCCGGTCTGCTCGCGGTGTGCGTGCTGCTCGCAGGGCACCTCCTGGACCCCGCCCTGGCCCTGCTCGTGCCCGGACCTGCGGACCCGGCCGCCGTCACCGCGTGGGACCGCGGGGCGAGCCTGCCCGTGGGCGTCGCCTCCTACCCGGCCCGCGCCCTCGGCTGGATCGCGGACACCTTCGCCGCACTGCCCGGCGCCCACGTCCCCTGGCCACCCGGCCTCCCGGGCGTCCTGCTGCTCACCGTCCTGACCGTCCTCGCGCTCGCGGCCCTGCACACGGTGGACGCCCGCATGCGCCGCCCACCGCCGGTCGCGGGCACCGTGGACCCCGCTCCCGCCGCAGCACCGGTGCCCGACGCCGTGTGGCGCGTCCGCGCGCACCGTCTCCGGGGACGACGCCGCCTGCTCGCCGTCACCGCGTCCCTCGCCCTGGTCATGCTGCTGGTGACCGCTCTCGTGTGGTGGTTCCGCCCGGCCCCGGCGTGGCAGTCGGTGGTGTGCGACGTGGGCCAGGGGGACGCCGTGCTGCACCGCACGGGCGAGCACCGTGCCGTGCTCGTGGACGGGGGACCGGACCCCCGCGCGCTCACCCGGTGCCTGCGGCAGGCCGACGTCACCCACCTGGACGCGGTGATCGCCACCCACGACCACGCGGACCACGTGGCCGGGCTCGACGGGCTCGCCGAGACCGTGGACGTGGACCGCGTCTGGTACTCCGCCGCCGGAGACACCCCTCCGGATGAGCTCCAGCAGTGGCACGGCATCACCACCCGGCCCGCACCCGGTGAGCAGCTCCACCTGGGACCGCTCACCGTGGAGGTCCTGGCCCCCGCGCCGCCGACACCCGTCGAGAGCTCGGCTCCCAGCTCGAGCGGCGGCGCCAGACCACCACGTTCCACGCACCGGAAGATCACCTCCGAGGACGAGAACAACGCCTCCCTCGTCCTGCTCCTCACCATGGACGGTCCCGACGGCCCCACCACCTGGCTGTCCGCCGGGGACCTCGAAGCCGACGGGTACCGAAGAGAGCTGCCCACCTTCCCCGGTGGCCACACACCCCACGTGGACGTCCTCAAGGTCTCCCACCACGGCGCCCGCAACGGCGGCACCGACATCGTCCACGACACCCACCCCGCGCTCGCGGTGATCTCCGTCGGGAAGGACAACAGCTACGGCCACCCGCACCCCCAGACGCTGGCAGCACTGCATGAGGTCGGGGCGGCGGTGGCCCGCACCGACCAGAACGGCGCACTGTGGATCCGCCGGGAGGGCGGCCGCGTGGTGGCCGCCCGCGGGTGACCCGTGCTGCCCCGGAGCAGAAATAACCCCGGCGGCCGATCCGTTGACCGGGAGGAACCACAGGGCGCCCGCCGCAGACCCGGACCCGCTCACCCCGCTCGGGGTGCTGCCCGTCCCCGGTGCGGGCGTCCCCGACCGGAAGGACCCCCATGCACTCCACCCTCTTCGAACCGATCACCCTGCGCGGGCTCACCGTCCGCAACCGGCTCTGGATCCCGCCCATGTGCCAGTACGCAGCCTTCGGGGAGGACGGCGTGCCCACGGACTGGCACCTCGTGCACTACGGCTCACTCGCCGCCGGTGGGGCGGGGGCCGTGATCGTGGAGGCGATCGCCGTCGTGCCCGAGGGACGCATCAGCCCCCGAGACCTGGGCCTGTGGAACGACGAGCAGCGGGACGCCCTCGCGCGGATCGTGGACTTCGCCCACGGCCGGGGCGCGGCCATCGGCGTGCAGCTCGCCCACGCGGGCCGCAAGGCCAGCACCCACGCCGCGTGGGGGACCGAGCACCCCGGCCAGAGCCTGCCCGCGGCCGAGGGCGGCTGGCAGACCGTGGGCCCGTCCGCCGTGGCCTTCCCCGGCCTGGACGCACCCGAGGAACTGGACGCGCGCGGGATCGACGACGTCGTGGCCGCCTTCGCCGCCTCGGCCCGCCGCGCCGTGGAAGTCGGCATGGACTTCGTGGAGCTCCACGGCGCCCACGGCTACCTGCTCCACGAGTTCCTGTCCCCCCTCAGCAACGAGCGCACGGACGAGCACGGCGGCTCCCTGGAGAACCGCGCCCGGCTGCTGCTGCGGGTGACCGACGCCGTGCGGGACGTCATCCCCGGCGACATGCCGCTGCTGGTGCGACTGTCCGCGACCGACTGGACCGACGGCGGCCTCACCGTGGCGGACACCTCCCGCGTGTCCGGATGGCTCGCCGAGCACGGAGCGGACCTCATCGACGTGTCCTCCGCCGCCAACGTGCCCGCCGAGATCCCCGTGGGCCCCGGCTACCAGGTGCCCCTGGCCACCGAGATCAGGAGCACCGCAGGCGTCCCCGTGGCCGCGGTCGGCATGATCGACACCGCCTGGCAGGCCGAGCAGATCGTCGCCACCGGACTCGCGGACGTGGTCCTCATGGGCCGCGAAGCCCTGCGAGACCCCCACGTGGCCCTCACCGCCGCCCACGCCCTCGGCGTTCCCGACGCGCCCGTCCCCGGCCAGTACGAACGCGCCTACCGCCGCCCGCCGCGCACCCGCTGAGAATGGGCGCTCGCCGGGCGACGGCGCCTCCGGGGACCAGAGGGGCCACGAGCAGCTGAGCCGGAGCGCTCGGGCCACGAAACTCCGCGGTACCCGGGCTGCCTTCGCGGCGTCCCGTGCCGCGCCGCGGCACCCGCACTGCACAGGGCCCCGGGGGTGTCCCCGCCCGCGGCTAGCATGGGGACGCAGCGACGGCGTGCCCGCCCCGCCCGGCCGAACGTGCCGAGCGCACCCGGGACCGGGCACGGGCGGCGTCGACGCCCGAGCACCCGGCCACGAACGAGGAGCACCATGACCCCGGCACGCACGACCTCCCGCCGACAGGCACCCTCGGCCCCGCAGACGTCGTGGCGCGACGCCACCCCGCAGCCCCTCGTGCTGGCCTCCGGCTCGGACGAGTACATCCTGCAGCGCATCCGGGAGACCCTGCGGGACGCCATCCGCATGGAACGCGGCTCGTGCGAGGTCACGGACATCGCGGCCGGGGACTACCAGCCGGGTCAGCTCGCGGTGGTCACGAGCCCCTCGCTGTTCGACGACCCCAAGCTCGTGTGCGTCCAAGAGCTGGCGAGCATGAACGAGCATTTGCTCGCGGACGCTCTGGCCTACGTGGCCAGCCCGGACCCGGACGTCACGGTCCTGTGGCAGCACTCCGGCGGCAACCGCGGCAAGAAGCTGCTGGACGCGCTCAAGGAGCGCGCCCTCGTCCTGGACTGCACCCCGCCGAAGTCGGACCGGGACAAGTCCGCGTTCGTCCTCGCGGAGTTCCGGGCACAGGGAAAGCGCATCGAGCCCGACGCCGCCCGGGCGCTGGCCGCGGCCGTCGGCACCTCCACGGCGGAGCTGGCCGCCGCGTGCTCCCAGCTGATCGCGGACGGGCCCGTGACCGTGGACCTCGACCTGGTCGAGAAGTACTACGGCGGTCGTGTGGAGGTCACCGCGTTCCGGGTGGCGGATGCGGCCGTGGCCGGCAACGCGGACCAGGCGCTGAAGCTGTGGCGCCAGGCCGTGGACGTGGGTGTGGATCCGGTGCCCATGGTGGCCACGCTGGGCTCGAAGATGCGCCTGATCGCCCTCACCGCGGGGTCCCGCGGGGGAGCGGGGCAGATCGCCAGAGACGTGGGCACCGCCCCGTGGCAGGTGGAGCGCGCCCAGAACGAGGCGCGTCGGTTCACCGCGCAGGACGTCGCCCGGGCCCTGCAGGCCATTGCGGAGGCGGACGCCCAGGTGAAGGGCGCCTCCCGCTCCCCGTACTTCGCGGTGGAGCGGGCCATCACGGTGATCGCCACCTCCGGGCACCACTGAGCCGACTCCTCGGGGGCTGCGCCGAGAGCTGCCCGCAGGGAGCGCGGAACCATCCCGCGCATGACAACGGGCCCGGCACTCACGAGGAGTACCGGGCCCGTCCAGTCCGTCAGCGCGACGGGGTCAGCCGATTCAGATCTTCGCGACTTTCTTGGCCAGACCGGACTTCTTGTTGGCCGCGGTGTTCTTGTGCAGAACGCCCTTGGATACGGCCTTGTCGAGCTTGCGGGAGGCCTTGCGGAGGGTCTCCGCAGCGGCGTCCTTGTTGCCGGACTCGACGGCCGCGTCCACCTTGCGGATCAGCGTCTTGAGCTCGGACTTGTAAGAATTGTTGCGCAGGCGTGCCTTCTCGTTGGTGAGGTTGCGCTTCTTCTGCGACTTGATGTTGGCCACGGATAGCTCCTAGAACGATTGCGGAAGTAGGTCAGTGAGGGCTCACGGATGGTCATCGACTGAGTTGTGAGAGTGGGGATGCTCGGTGGCAACCATCCGCTGTGCCCGACGACCAGCGCGGACACACAGCGGACCACTTTAGCAGAAACCCGCCCCGGGTGCCCGGAGCGGCGCGGCGCGGCGGTCCCGAGTGAGGGCTGCCCGGGCAGTGCCGCCCCGTCAGCGCCGCCCGGTCAGCTCCGCGGCCACCGCCTCGAACCGCGCTCGGTCCAGCACGGCACCCTCACGCCGCACGTCCTGTGGCCGCACGGGGATGATCCGGTCGACCCGCGCCTCCGAGGGACGCCCGGACCGGTCCCAGCCACCCACGCCCACGTCCACCCAGGAGGGGTCGTCGTGACCCGCGGAGTCGTGGTCCTTGGAGGTGAGCATCACGCACAGCAGGTGCTCGCCGACCCGGTCCACGATCAGCACGGGCCGGTCCTTCCCGCGCGAGTGGTCCTCCTGGTAGGGCACCCACGTCCACACGACCTCCCCGGGATCCGGGCGCCCGTCCGGCTTCGCGGCCCACCGGGGGTTCACCGGCCCCGTCCAGTCCCCGGGGTAGTCCGTGATCCGGCCGGACGACGCCGCCGTGCCCGGCCGCGCGCGCGAGGGGCCGCGCTCGTGCGCCACGGTGGGCGGCGGCGTCGTGCCCCCGGAGCGGGAGGCGGGCCCGCGGGAGCCCGAGTAGCGCTGGTACATGCGGAAGAGGCGCAGCCCCTGGTTCAGGAGTCGAGTGAAGTCGGCCATGGGGACATCGTAGGGGGACCGGTTCGCCCCCGGTCCGGGATCATGGGAAACTGGGGAGTCATCCTGAGAACGAAAGGACCGCCCGTGTCACCGTTGGCCGTCAATCCACCGGCACCTGCCTCGACCGACCCCTCGGTGATCAGGAACTTCTGCATCATCGCCCACATCGACCACGGCAAGTCCACGCTCGCGGACCGCATGCTGCAGGCCACCGGGGTGGTGACGCCGCGGCAGATGAAGGCCCAGTACCTGGACCGGATGGACATCGAGCGCGAGCGCGGGATCACCATCAAGTCCCAGGCGGTGCGCATGCCGTGGAACGTGGACGGCACGGACTACGCGCTGAACATGATCGACACGCCCGGGCACGTGGACTTCACGTACGAGGTCTCCCGCTCGCTGGCCGCGTGCGAGGCCACCATCCTGCTGGTGGACGCCGCCCAGGGCATCGAGGCGCAGACGCTGGCGAACCTCTACCTGGCGCTGGAGAACGACCTCACGATCATCCCGGTGCTCAACAAGATCGACCTCCCCGCGGCGCAGCCGGAGAAGTACGCGGCGGAGCTCGCCAACCTCATCGGGGTGGAGCCCGAGGAGGTCCTGAAGGTCTCGGGCAAGACCGGCGAGGGCGTGGAGGAGCTACTGGACCGGATCGTCCGGGACGTGCCCGCGCCCCAGGGGGTGAAGGACGCGCCGTCGCGCGCCATGATCTTCGACTCGGTGTACGACACCTACCGCGGCGTGGTCACCTACGTGCGCGTGGTGGACGGGACCCTGGTCCCGCGTGAGCGGATCGAGATGATGTCCACGGGGGCCACGCACGAGCTGCTGGAGATCGGGGTGATCTCCCCGGAGCCCTTCCCGTCCAAGGGGC
>NZ_PHOA01000111.1 GCF_003687455.1 Kocuria tytonicola
GCCGGGGTGCGCGCGGGGCGCGGACGGCGTCGAGCACGAGGAGGACCACGGCGCACCACACCAGGGCGAAGCCGACCCAGCGCTCCGGGGGCATGGCCTCGTGGAAGACGGCCACCGCCAGGACGAACTGCCCAATGGGCGCCACGTACTGGATCATCCCCACGGTGCTCAGGGGCAGCCGCGAGGCGGCGGCGCCGAACAGCAGCAGGGGCACGGCGGTGATCACACCGGCGGAGAGCATGAGCAGGAAGTGTCCCGCGCCCTCGGAGGCGAGGGTGATCCCGCCGTGGGTTCCCAGCACCGCCACCGCCACGAGGGCCAGCGGGGTGATCATGGTGGTTTCTCCCGTCAGGGTGACGAGCGCGGAGTAGCGCGAGCCCAGACGGGACTTCACGAGGCCGTAGAAGCCGAACGAGAACGCGAGCCCCAGGGAGAGCCACGGCACGGAGCCGTAGAACACGGCCATCACGAGCACCGCGACGATCCCCACCGCGATGGCCGCCCACTGCAGGGGGCGCAGCTTCTCGTGCAGCACGATCACGCCCAGCAGGATGGCCACGATGGGGTTGATGAAGTACCCCAGGGATGCCTCGAGCGTGTGGCCCGTGGTGGCGGCCACGGTGTACAGCAGCCAGTTCCCCGCGATCAGCACCCCGGCCAGGCCCAGCGCGAGCAGCGCCTGACGGTCCCGGAAGAGCCGGGCGTACTGCCGGAGCCCGCCGGTGACCGCGAGCAGCAGCAGGCAGAACAGCAACGAGAAGAGGATCCGCATGGCCACGATCTCGTACGGGGCGGCCGGGGCGAGCAGCACGAAGTACAGGGGCAGCAGCCCCCAGATGGCGTACGCGCCGAACCCGTAGCCGACACCGGCCCGGACCCGACGGTGGTGGTCGGGATCCGGGCCGGAAGTCGTGGAGTCAGTCACCGGAGCATCCTAACGTCGGTGGCACCGGCGCCAGGACCACTCCTGGGGGACCTTGGTGGGGCTACAGGTCGAAGAACCGGCTCAGGAAGCCGCGCTTCTTCTTGCCCTTGCGCTCCGCCTGCTCGTTGGTCTCGACCTCCTGGCCGTCCACCACGGCGGGCGCCGAGAGGTCGTCGTCCGCTGCGCCGGGACCGGCCACGGTCTCGCGCTCCACGACCTCCTCGCGCGCCACGCGCTCCTCGCGGGCGGCGGCGTCCCGGTGCGCGGTGGTGCGCTCCTCGGTCTCCGCGGCGGTCCCGCGCTCGGCGTCCGCAGGCTCCGGCATGGGCTCCTCGCGCTCGGGAGCACCGGGCTGGGAGGCGGCGAGCCCGGGATCGGGGATCCGGGACATCGCGGTGGTGTTGGGGTGCGGCGAGGCCTGCGGGCCGGCAGTGGGGGTCTCGCCCTGCGGGCCGGGCAGCACGGTGGTCTCCACGCGGCCGGGCTCGGCCGGGGCTCGGGTGGGCTCCTGGTCGAACGGCAGGTCCGCGTCCCGCACCTGGCTCGCGGGGACGGCCACGTCCCCCTCGGGCTGCTCGGGCTCGGGCGCCTCGATGTCCTCGGGGGTGAGCTCGCTGGGCAGCGGCTCCTCCTGCGGTGCGGCAGCGGCGGCCGACGCCGCGGCGTCGGCCTCCTCGCGCTCGCGCCGCTTGCGCTCGGCGGCCTCGGCCCGCTGCTGCTCCCCGAGCACCTCGGCCTGGGCGACGGCGGACCGGCGGTCCTCGAGCAGCGCCTCGCGGTGCGTCCGGGCCTGACGCTCCAGCTCACGCAGCTCGTCCTCGCCCACGGAGGGCTCCGCGGGCTCCACGCCGGTGATCTGGTGCTCGTCGAACCAGAAGCGCTGGGCGCCGTCGTGCACGGTGACCACGCACGTGGCGTCCGTGTCCCACTCCACGTGGGCGCCGCGCAGCTTGGCGTAGCTGGCCACGGCCAGGTTGTGGTCCACGGCGGTGTCCGTGGTGAGGGACTCGCCGATCACCTGCATCATGCGTTGCTCCGTGAGGCGGGGCAGCTCGAACTCCGCGCCGTCCAGCAGCAGCCATGCGGTGATGTTGCCACCCGCGCGGGCCGGGTAGTGCGCGTAGAGACCCGTGGCGGCCTTGGCGGCCAGCGTGAGGCGCCGGGCCAGTCCGTCCTGCAGGGGCAGCTCGTCCGTGGTCAGCTCCGCCACGCCGTGGCGCTCACCGGCCTGCTTGGTCTGCACTGCCGCTGAGACCACCTGCGGGTCGAAGTGCCCGAGCTCCTGCCAGGACCACACGAACGAACCGCGCGCCGCGGACTCCGTGCCCAGCAGGTAGGGGGTCAGCGTGACGGGCGGGGTGGTGCGCAGGGTGAACGACGGCGCGGAGAAGTCCACGTCCCATTCCGCACCCTGGGACAGTTCCGCCAGCACTGCCTGGTATTCGGTGGAGAGGAAGATCGACGCGTCGATCAGCTCCTGCAGAGTTTTTGTCATGGCCCCAGGCTAACAACTGGGGCGGACTCCCACAGGGAGCGCCCGGCCCGCCCGCGCAGGGCACGGCGTCGCCCCGCAGCCCGGGAACGGCGGCACCCCCGGCACCGCCCGCCCGCGCCGGCGCCGGGGATCCGTGGTGACCCCGCGCACGTTGGCTAGGCTGGGCGTGCGCGCGGCCCGGTGACCTGCCGGGAACCCACCGCGCCGCCCGCGACCACCGGGCCCGGAGGGACCGGGCCGAAGGGACACTGACTGCACATGAGCTCTGCACCCCAGAACGCCTCGGAGACCCCCGCCCCCACCGAGCGCGAGCTCGTGACCCGGGTGGGTGAGTGGGTGATGTCCGTCCTGCGCACGGAGCCGGGGTGGGACTCCATGCTCGTGGAGTTCAAGCCCCAGGGCGGGCGCGTGCACCTGCGCGTGATCGAGAACCGCGACGGCACGGCGATCCCGGGTGCCGCGGGCCCCGTCAAGGTGGACAGCCCCGTGCTGGAGACCCTCGCGCAGCTGCAGCGTGCGTGCTTCGTACCCGGACGCGGCAGCTGGTTCTCCGCCTCCGTGACCCTGACCGCGCAGGGCTGGCCCGAGCCCACGCTGCGCACGAGCGCGTCCTACCACTTCCGGGACATGCCCCACACCTACGCGCAGGAGGGCCCCTACACGGGTCAGGACGTCCTGGACCAGCTCACCCGCTTCCCCCGCACCCAGGAGGGCACGCCGCTGTGGGCCGTGGAGCTCGCGCACACCGCGGGCCTCGAGCTGCCGTACGCCGAGCCCGCCGAGGATGAGGTCCGGGGTGACGTGCACCCGCGCCTGCGCGCGGCGGTCCTCGCGCACGGTGAGGAACCGGGCCAGCGCGCGCTCGCCGGGGTCTTGCGGGAGGCCCTGGCCGGCACGGTGCTCCTGGACGTCACCGGCTCGGACCTCGTGCCCGGGGAGGACGGCCAGCCCGTGGGGCCGGAGTCCAGCATCCGGGTGCAGACCCTCTCCCAGCCGGACGGCCGCAGGGCGCTCGCGGTGTACACCTCCGCGGACGAGGCACGCGCGATGTTCTCGGCGAGCAACCAGGATTCCCAGCGCACGGAGCCCGTGCTGCTGCGCCAGCGCGCCAGCGCCATGCTCGGGATGGTCGTGCAGGACGCGCAGTACCACGAGATCGTGGTGGACCCCGCCTCCGAGCACGCGCTGCGGATCCCCCGCGAGCAGATCGAGTGGGTGGCCCGCTCCCCCCACAACGAGCCCCTCAAGCAGGCCCTGCTGGACGACAACATGGCCAACGTCCTGGGCGCGCTGTTCAACCCGGAGGGCCACCTGATGCTCGGCACCCGGGACGAGGGGGAGGACACGATCCCCGTGATGGTGCGCCCGGAGGAGGAGGGTACCGCGCCCGACACGCTGCTGGTCTTCACCTCCGCGGCCGAGGTGGCCGCACTGGACCCCGAGCTCACGGTGCGTTCGGCGCCCTCGCGCCAGATCCTGCAGTTCGCACTGGACGCCGGTGTGGACGCCATCTGCCTCAACGCCATGGCCCCCGTGGCCACCCTGCCGGCCGAGCAGCTGCGGGAGATGCTCGAACTCGTCACCCAGCGCGAGCAGGCCGGCGCCCCGGGCCAGGAGGCTCCCGGCGCGGGCGCCGCCGGTGCGGAGGCCACCGAGCAGGACTGACGCGTCGGGAACGACGACGCCGCGCGGCGTCGTCGTCCCCGACGGCGCGCCGCACGCGTGGGCCCCAATGGCGAACCGGGCCCCCGAACGAGACCGGCCCCGCCCCCGCCGAAGCGGGAACGGGGCCGGTGCGCGTGGTGGAGCGGGGCGTCAGCGCCCGCTCACCGTGCGGGGATCAGATGCCGTAGGCGTCCGTCCCGGCATTGCGGGCCTCGGCCTCGCGCACGCGGCGGCCGAGATCGGCATCCACCTTCTCCCAGTACTGGAAGGCCGCCTCCTTGATGGTGGCGTCCGTGACGTCGCCGATGTGACCGGCGATGTTCTCCACGGTCTCGGCCTTCTCCTCGTCGTTGAAGACCTCGCGGTAGAGGGTGCCGGCCTGACCGAAGTCGTCGTCCTCGGAGTGCAGGGTGGCGGCGGTGCGCAGCAGCTCACCGTCGGACTCCCAGCGCATGTTGTCCGCCACGGCCGGACCCACACCGGCCACGGGGCCGCCCTTGGTGTTGGGCGCGTAGACGGGCTGGTTCGGGTGCTTGAACGAGTACCGCATGGGCCCGTCCTGCGAGTAGGAGTTCTGCTCCGCGCGGTACGGGAAGTTCACGGGCAGGTCCGCGAAGTTCGCGCCGATGCGGTGACGGTGCGTGTCCGGGTAGGAGAACACACGGGTCATGAGCATCTTGTCCGGGGAGATCTCCACACCGGGGACGGTGTTGCTGGGGGAGAACGCCGCCTGCTCGATCTGCGCGAAGTAGTTCAGGGGGTTCTGGTTCAGCGTGAACTTGCCCACCTTGATGCGCGGGTAGTCCTTCTTGGAGATCGTCTTGGTGACGTCGAAGGGGTTGAAGCGGTACGTCTTGGCGTCCTCGTACGGCATGACCTGCACGTACATGGTCCAGGACGGGAAGTCGCCCTTCTCGATGGAGTCGAAGAGGTCGCGGCGGTGCGCATCGGCGTCCTTGCCCGCGATCTCCTCGGCCTCGGCACCCTTGAGGCCCTCGGTGCCCTGGTCGGAGATGAAGTGGTACTTCACCCAGAAGCGCTCCCCGGCCTCGTTGCTCCACTGGTAGGTGTGGGAGCCGTAGCCGTTCATGTGGCGGTAGGTCTTCGGGATGCCGCGGGGGCCCATGAGGTAGGTGACCTGGTGGGCGGACTCCGGGGACTGGGTCCAGAAGTCCCACTGCATGGTGTTGTCACGCATGCCGGAACCGGGCAGACGCTTCTGCGAGTGGATGAAGTCCGGGAACTTGATGCCGTCGCGCACGAAGAAGATCGGGGTGTTGTTGCCCACGATGTCCAGGTTGCCCTCGGTGGTGTAGAACTTCAGGGCGAAGCCGCGGGGGTCGCGCCAGGTGTCCGGGGAGCCCTGCTCGCCGGCCACGGTGGAGAAGCGCGCCAGCATGGGGGTCTTGGTGCCCGGCTGGAACACGGCGGCCTTGGTGTACTGGGAGACGTCCTCGGTGATCTCGAGCTCACCGAAGGCTCCCGCGCCCTTGGCGTGCACCACGCGCTCGGGAACGCGCTCGCGGTCGAATGCTGCGAGCTTCTCCACGACGTAGGAGTCGTGCAGGACGATCGGGCCGTCCGCGCCCACGCTCAGGGAGTGGGCGTCCGCGTTGGTGGGAACCGGCTGGCCCTCTTGGTTGGTGGTGAACGAGCCGGTCTTGCGCAGGCCGTGCTCGTGGGGAGTGGTGTCAGACATGATTCCTCCTGGGTGATGGATGGGATCCGACGAAGAAGTGGACTTACTGGGCCTCCGGGGCACCCGCCGCAGCGTCCTGCTGACACTGCGGGCAGATCCCCCGGTACACCACCTCCGCGGACAGCAGCTGGAAGCCGTGGTCCTGGGAGGGTGTGAGACACGGCGCGTGTCCCACCGCGCACGGCACGTCCTGGATGACTCCGCAACGGATGCAGTACGCGTGGTGGTGGTTGTCCCCGGTGCGGATCTCGTACCGCGCCGGGGAGCCGGGCGGTTCGAACTTGGAGACCATGCCGATGGCCGTGAGGTCCGCGAGGACCACGTAGACGGACTGGACGGACATGTTGGGCAGGACCGAGCGGACCTGCTGCACGGTGTCCTCCGCCGTGGCGTGCGGTACGGACTCCACGGCGTCGAGCACCGCGAGACGTTGCTTGGTGACCCTGCGCCCGTGCGAGCGCAGGTGCGAGGTCCACGCAGCCCGCGAGGGGTGCGGTGCGATCTCGGCGGTGGTCTCCATGGCTCTGATCCTAGTCTTATTCTGAGCCATTCACAATAGTTAGGGTGACCTCACCCACGTCTCCCGGTGCCTCCCGCCGCCTCGAGAGCGTGCGCGGGCGGCGCCACGTCCCGACCCTCGGAGGGGGTGCGGTCCCGCTGAACCCGGCCCGGCGACGTCGCGCGGGACGGCCGCGGGCGGCGTCGCCGGACCCGCCGAAAAAAGTTTTCGGATTTCCGCGTCACGATCCGTCACCCCACGCGTCTACACAGTGGATCGCGTGCGGGCTGCACGGGATCCCGGACGGTCCGATCGCTCTGGGACCGACGAGCCGGTGCCACGGTCAGTACGGGGACACGTTGCGTGGCCACCGGTGGGCGAGAGCGTCTCTTCGCCGGGCGGGCTGCCCGGCACGGGGGAGAGGAGAGCGGTACTAGGAGACGGGGGCGGGACCGGTGGGGGCCGGTTCCGCCCCCGATCGCGGACCGTGTGCCCGGCCACGCAGAGCCGCAGACCTGCCCCGGAGCGCACGCCGGCGCGCGGAGCCCGTGCCGTGGTGCAGCGGAGGCAACAGTCTGTCGCCTCCCAGATGATGCTGACACAATGTCACTAGACCGCCCCCACACCACGTGCCGAGAGAGTGCCATGCGAGACAGTGCAGGCTCCGCAGTCCCCGGTCTCCCCGACCCCGCGGAGGGCCCCGCCAGTGACGAACTGCTGCTCGCGGCCGTGCGCGCCGGAGACAGCGCCGCGTTCGGAGAGCTGTTCGAGCGCCACCGCGGGTCCGCCCTGGCAGTGGCCCGGATGCACTCGCGCGGCGAGGCGGATGCCCAGGACCTCGTCTCGGAGGCGTTCACGCGCGTGCTCGCACTGCTGCGGGAGGGCCGCGGCCCCCGCGAGTTCCTGCGTGCCTACCTGGTCACGGCCGTCTCCCGGCTCGCGGCGGACCGCGCGAACGACCTCAGCCGCACGCGCCCCGAGGAGCCCCGGCCGGACGGGCCGCTGGACCAGGTGCAGCTCTTCGACGACACCGTGGTGCGCCAGGTGGACTCCGCCGTGGTGTCCCGCGCGTTCGCGTCCCTGCCCGAGCGCTGGCAGGAGGTGCTGTGGTACCTCGAGGTGGAAGGCCGCCGCCCGCGCCAGGTGGCGGCCGTGGTGGGCATGCAGCCCAATGCCGTGTCCGCGCTGGGCAAGCGCGCCCGCGAGGGTCTGCGCACCGCCTACATGCAGGAGCACGTCTCCGCACGGGCGCTCGAGGACTGCCACCAGTTCTCGTCCCAGCTGGGCGGGTTCGTCCGTGGCTCCCTCACCCCCTCGCGCACCAAGGTGGTCCAGGACCACCTGGACACCTGCTGCCGCTGCACCGCCGAGTACCTGCAGCTGCAGGATCTCGGCCTCGGCATGCGCGGCTGGCTCCTGCCGGTCCTCGCCGGGCTGCCCCTGTGGGAGGGCGCCGGCGGCCGCCTCACCGAGGTGCTGGGGGGCCTTCCGCTCACCGGCGGGGGTGCGGGG
>NZ_PHOA01000112.1 GCF_003687455.1 Kocuria tytonicola
CCTGCCACATCGGCGGCTTCCTTCATCGTGAACACCGCACTGGAACCCCCTGATAACCCTTCCTGGCTAGGGGCTTCGTTGCTGGGGGCGTCACCGTGAGTGGTCATGACACCCCTCCTGGAACCCCGTCATGGGGTTCCTTGATACCCCCGTATAGAACTTCTGAGAGGTGGATCAGTGACCAATTGGGTCCTGCATAGGATCGACGGCTAAGGCTCAGCGACACGCACACGAGTTGCCAGGATGCATGACCCCTTGGGGTAGCGACTCTCTACGGTGGGCGCATGGAGAACACGGAACCTGTGGCCCTGGAAGCCGGTCAGCTCTACACCCGCGATCAGCTGCGTCGAGGTCGCGGTGGTCAACGCCAGTCAGGGATCGTGACCCCGTCCCAGACGAAGGAGATCCTCGTGTTCTCCGATGTGAAGGCTGGAAAGGGGCCCGGGTACCACTGGGACGGGTGGGCAGATGACTCCCAGCAGGTCTTCTACTACACCGGTGAGGGCCAAGAAGGGGACCACCAGTTCACCCGCGGCAACCTCGCTCTACGGGACGCGGCACGTACAGGAAAAACCATCCACTTGTTCAGGGCAGCCGGAACGTCGCAGGGCTCTACCGCGATCCAGCACCGCTATGAAGGCGAGTTCTCCCTGGACCCCGAGCAGGGGTGGCGTCGAGAGGACGGTCCCGATCAGGCCGGCGAGCTTCGATCCGCGATCGTGTTCCGTCTCATCCGCGCAGACGGGCGAGCTGCAGCGGCCTCTCCAGAGGAAGGTCCTCACCCCCGGGCCGAGACACCGACCGCAGCGACAACGGTGAAGGTAGTGGCTGCTGAAGGTCACCACGTGGACGAGTTCGGTGTCGCTGCGAGGCAAGCGGGTACGGCCTACCGTCGTGAGCGAGCGGTCGAGAAGCTCCTTGTGGAAGAGCTCGCTCGCCAGGGGGTGACAGCGAAGCGGCTAAAGATCACGATTCGTGGGCAGAGCAAGCCCCTGCTGACAGACACGTGGGATGAGAAGCACCGGGAGCTCTACGAGGCCAAGGGCACGGTGGCTCGGGCGAAAGTGCGGGAAGCTATCGGCCAGCTACTGGACTACCGCCGGCACATCATTCCGCCACCGGCGATGTGCGCGGTGTTGCTGCCCTCGGACCCCGGAGAAGACCTGACGGAGCTCATCCACAGCTGTGGGTTCGATCTCGTGTACCTCGAGGGTAGTAAGAAGCTTGTTCGCAAACCTGCCCCTAAGCAGTAGCCGGCACTACAGGTACCCGCCGTCGCTTCCAGATGCAGATAGATATCCAGGACCAGGTCCTTCAGGAAGATCATGGCTTGGCGAGGGTGTCCTGTCGCCCTACCGCTACCCCTGCGCGTGGTTCCTACTGTTGTCCTGGGCAATGAAGGCAGTGGTTGCATCGCCAGGATGAGGTGCACGGGCCGTCATGACGTTAAGGTTTTCGACGCCGGTGTGGTGATGCATGACTTCCACATATATTTTTCCGGTGATCCCAGTGCTGTCCCAGTAATGGTCTTGAGGATGGGATTTGAAATGTTCTCTAGCCTGACGAACAAGTTGGTTGGCTAGTTCCATATCTTCAGAAGTAAGTTCAACGTCGTTTTCCATGTCCTAGTCCTCTCACCTGCGGTTCCGCGGATCCCCGAGGCAGGCACGCTATCGCCCATCCGGTGACTGCTACTCCCGGGTTCCCTCGCCTAAGCTCTTGAAGGGGGGTCAGCCACGGGTGTGTGGGTGAGCTGCGGGTATGACTAAGGGCCCTCTACCGAGCGGTGGAGAGCCCTTACTCATAGACCGTCGAACAGGGATCCTGTTCGCAGGTCAACCTGCCACGAAGTGGGTCAGGACAGAACGGAGATGTTCGTGGCTTGGAGGCCTCGATCACCGTTCGTGACGTCGAACTCAACCTTGGCGCCCTCGTCCAAAGAACGGTAGCCGCCGGAGTTGATGCCCGAGAAGTGTGCGAAGACGTCATCAGAGCCGTCGTCGGGGGCGATGAAGCCGAAGCCCTTGTCAGCGTTGAACCATTTAACGGTGCCAGTAGTCATGTGAGACCTGTCTTTCTGTCAGAAAGGGAGCGCGTCCTGAATTTCAGGGGCTCAGGCGTTGCGATGCTTGCCATAAACGTTTCTTCAGAAAAACAACCAACCCAGGTGGGTGGGCAAAGCTCAACATAAAAACGAAACTTCAACAACTAATAATTAATCTACGGCCTAGGCGAGGTTGTGTCAAATCCTGGGCGATCATCGGAAAAATCGTTGGAAATTCCCGTAGCCCTCCGGTCCCGTAGGTACCGGGGGAGGGCCACTGCGATCAACACGGTCGTCCCTAGGAGGTAGCCACTTACCAGCAGCAGGACGCTGAGGAGGAGGGAGGTGAGGATGTCTGGGTTCGCAGGGCTCATGTGCTGGGAAGGGAGAAGCGGGAGGATCTTCTGGGTGCCCCTACATCCTAGAACGGTGGTCTTCTGACTTGTAAGGCATGGGTTGCAAGACGTCTCATGACGTTGTAAGCGTGGCCTGGAACCCCGGGTCGCGCCCTGTCTCGTAGCGTTGTCTTTCAACCAGTCGCCCCGATCGGGGTGCTGGTGGTTGGTTGTGAGACAAGCAGAAGGCGGAGGCGGGACGTGGGGAAGCTGATTGGGTACGCGCGGGTGTCCACGAGGAGCCAGCATGAGGATCGGCAGGTGATGGACCTGCTGGGAGCAGGGGTGCGTCGGGATGACCTCTACGTGGATCACGGGGTCTCGGGCGCCCGGGCGTCTCGTCCGGGCTTTGATCAGGCTGTGGGTGCTCTCCAGGGTGGGGACACTTTGGTGGTGATGACCTTGGACCGGTTGGGCCGCTCCACCCAGAACATGCTTGAGCTCGCTGAGCGCCTGCGTGAGGAGGGTGTGGGGTTGCGGGTGCTCAACCTCGGCGGGGGCCAGGTGGATACCTCGACGCCGATGGGGTCGATGGTGTTCACGGTGATGGCTGCGTTGGCTCAAATGGAGCTGGAGATCAAGCGGGAGCGGGTCACTGACTCGGTGGCCAAGCGTCGTGCTGCTGGCGGGGATCTTGGGGGCCGGCGTCAGCAATTCACAGACTCCCAGATCCGCAGCGCCCGCCGGCTGATCGACGCTGGCCAATCGGCGGCCCAGGTCGCCCGGGACCTTGGGATGTCGAGGGCAACCCTTTATCGGAGGCTTCGCGATCTCACGGCCCATGAGGGGGCCTTTCTGTCTCGCCAAGCCATCTAGAGCACCTCTTCCAGCCATTGACTCTGACCTGCGCGAACAGGTTGTTCATCCGAAAAAATCTAATACATATGGTTTGACTATGGGGAAAAATATTGTTTATAATAGGGGGTATCGATCGAAGCGCAGGCCAAATGGTGAAATATCGAAGCAGGAGGAAGCCGTGTCCAACGACAAGATTCTGATGGAGATGGTGGGCCGAGTGACGATGCTCGAGCGTCGTCTGGACGAGTTGGAGCAGCAGCTCGCTGCCGGCGGGGTGCAGGAACCTGCGAAGAGCGCTGGTACGACTCCTCCGGAGACAGATGTCCAGGCGGAGCCTGATCGCCCTTCGACGCGCCAGCTAGCTTTGGACACCCTCGGGCGTCGTCTGGAGGAGGACGCTACGGGTCTCCGTGTGGAAGGACGGGGCAACCGTGGGCGCAACGCCTTGCGTGCGGTAGATGAAGATGGGGTCTCCCACCCGTTCTACCTCGCCACCAGCAGGGACTACCAACAAGACGGCAAGACGTTTTCGGCGTGGTACACGATCAGTCCCCAGGATATTGATAGCGGGCATTATGAGGCGTTTGTGTTCTCAGCCGAGAACGAGCAGGGGACTCCTCTGTTCTTCGTGCTGACCGCAGCGCAGATGGGGGAGGTAGTGCAAGACAGGCCGGTCAACGGCGGCTACTACCACTTCTACATCGGACGCGCTCATGAGGGCGAAGAGAACTTCGTGGAACGTCGCGGAGAGACCGACCGAGACTTCAATTCTTACTACCAGGCATGGGACTCCCTCCGCGGGCACGCTGCCTGAGCTACTTCAACGAGACGGCGGGGGTGGGTCACACCATGGTGTGACCCACCCCCGCCGTCGTTTGCTCTCCTTGGTTCGGATGACAGGAGGGCTGCAGGGAAGCACCGGCCCCCTTGCCATGGATGGGTTGGGCAGGCCCCAGCCACATCCAAGAAGATTTTTCTAGATATTTTTTGTATGGACTTGACGAGCCTCTCTTGTCCCGTCTATCTTATATATAGATCGATCGGGGGACGAAAAATCTAGAAGATTGAGAGGATATAGAAGATGTCTGATGCGATGAGGGTGCAGTTTTTAGAGTGGCGTGTGGCTGAGCTGGAGAGGCAGGTTGCTGCGTTGGCAGCGCACGTCTCTGCCAACGATGCAGAGTCCTCGGATGCTCATCCGCCGAGGAGGATCTCGGTCTCTCTCCTGAGATGGCTGTGGCTGGGGGTCTCCCTCTTGCTGAGAGTTTGGGTTCCGGACGTGGATCTGCCCTGGGAGAGATAGCTCCCGCTCCCCCCCCCCGGGGGGGGGGGGGGCAGGTCTGATGGCCAGCAGGGCGCTTGCCCTAGAGCCCCAAGACCTGTTCCTGTCTCGCTGGGTGGAGTGCGAGGAACGAATCAAACGTGTTGGCGCGCCACCTCGATACAGGGGCGCAGCAACGACGCGTTCAGCGACACGCCCGTAGACATGCGGAAGGCCCCGCGCCAACGGGGCCTATCCTGAAGTTGCACTTAAACAGTGAGTCCATTCTAGCGCCTGCGCCAACAGGTGCAATGGAGCGCCCAGCGATGGAAGACCTGGGTGTGGCCTGAGACGCGGCCACGCATCAACATCACCAGCCGCCTCATACGCGGTGCTCCCCGGGTCAGAGCCGGTTCCTTTTGCCGAGCGCACAGACGGGGGCCGTCACCAGGGATCGCAAGACCTGGGCAGCGAAGGAGTGCCAAGCCCTACAGTGCCGCTCGTGGACAGCAGCCCTGCCACGAGCCGAGTACCGGAGCTGTGCGCACATGCCGCCACTGTCCACGAGTAATGCCGTGGGCCTTCTTCAACCACCTGTGAAGGTGGTCAACCGATGCGACCGATCGACCGACCGGGCTGATCCGCACCGTGTTTTCGAGATGCCTTAGACGTTCCCCACCCACCCCTTCCTCACCGAAGGTGTGCCCCGGGAGCGTTTAAGGCATCCCCCTGCCCTCCGCTCCCTCACTCCCTCCCAGGCTGGCCGGTTGGTCCACTCCCAAACAGCACCACAGAACGAACTGGGGAAGAGCGGAGGGCAGGACAAGAATGAGTGCGAGCGAAGCGAGCTCCTCTCCCCGCCACCTACACGACCAGGCCCTCCGGGCTGGTCGGTGACCGAGGAAGAACCTCGATCACGCACCCCACCTTGGGCAGGCGGGGGATCGTCTTCCGCTGCGCTGCAGACGATGCGTGGTGGTGCCCTGGGCCTGGCTCTGTCCTCCTGCGTCGGTCAGGCCCAGGGCACCACCACGCCCCCCGTTCCAGCGCGCTGTGATCCTCCTTCGTCGGGGCGCAGAAACGGGGATGCAAGGTATGATTGTCCGTAACGGAAAACCTGGCGCACCGCTCGTTCCTCGCTGCCAGGTGTTCCCGTTCCGGTCAATCCCCTTGCTCCTGCGGAGGGCTGGTCTCGACCCCTTGGCGGGGTCTCGGAAGGGTGGTCCCGTTGGGCTTGTTCTCACGTCGTTCGACCTCGCCGGGCACGGTCCCGTCGGGGTCCGGGAATCGGTGGGAGGAGCTGCTCGAGGAGCAGCCCCTCACCCCACCGGGCCCGGAACCAACCGAGGCGGAGCCGGCCCCTTCGAGGCGGGGGGCCGGGGGCCGGCCGGTGGCGGTGGAACCGCGCACTCGGCGGGTGTCGATGTCGTTGACCGAGGCTGAGCACCGGGCGTGGACGGAGGCCGCCGACGGGCAGCGGGTCTCGGTGTGGGCTCGGGAACAAGTCCAGGAGCAGCTTGCTGCTGACACCCCGGGGGTGGGTGAGGTGCAGGAGTTGGCGAGGATCCGGGCGGATTTGGCGCGGGTGGGGTCGAATCTGAACCAGTTGATGCGCGCGGTGAACCAGGGGCAGGTCGTCCCGACCCCGCAGCTGTACGAGGCTGTGGATGCTCTGGCGAGCCAACTGGGTGCGTTACGGAGGGAGCTGCCGTGATCGCGAAGATCACCCGTGGGTCGAACCCGGGCAACATCGGTGCCTACCTGCATGGGCCGGGGCATGCCAATGAGCACTTCTACGAACGCAACGGGGGCCGGTATCCCGGTGGTGTGGTCGTGGGCGGGAACGTGTTCGTGACCGGGGACGCGGATGAGAAGGCGTGGGTGAAGGAGATGCGCGCGGCGATGCGCACCCGCCCGGAGATCACGAAACCGATCTGGCAGGCATCCCTGCGCAACACGGTTGAGGATCGGCGGTTGACGGATGCGGAGTGGGCGCAGGCAGGCCAGAGCTTCGCGGAGTCAATGGGTTTCGCGGAGCACCCGTGGGTGATGGTCCGCCACGCCGATGACCACGTGCACGTGGTGGTGTGCCGGGTCAGTGACGAGGGAACGGTGTGGCACGGTCGCAACGACCGGCGCGCGGCGCAGGGCGCGTGCACCCGCCTGGAGTTGGAGCACGGGTTGCAGACCGCGCCGCGGCGCCGTGAGCCGGGGCGCGGTAAACGCTCGGTGGCCGCGGTGCGGCAGCAGCAGGAGCAGCAGGCTCAGGTGGTGGCGGCACGCCGCGCGGAGTGGGAGCAGATCCGCAAGTTCGTGGAGCTGGACAACCCGGCACCCCGGAAACGAACCCCGAGGCCCCAGCAGCAACAGCGGGTGGTCCCGCTGCGTCCTTTGGATCAGGCGCAGCACCTTCGTCGCCCCGGTCCTGGTCGGGAGGAACGCGGGCGGGGCCTTTAGCTGGTCTTAGGCCGAGAAGATGCGGGAGAAGAACCCGCGGCGCGGCCCGGGAGGGGCCGTGGGGGAGGCGGTTTCCGGGGACGTTTCCGGCTCCGCCCTCGGCGTGGGATGAACAGATTCTGGAGTAGCAGGGGCCTGTGTGGGGTGGGAGTTCTGCCCGGTGAGCATGCGCAGCGCCATGCGCTCGGTTTCATTCGCGATCTGGAGCGCGTCGAGAGCTCGTCGGCGTTCTTCGGCTCGTGCTTCAGCAACTTCGGCGCGCCGTCGCCATTCCTGGACCTCAGTTTCCAGCTCACGGACGCGTTCGAGTAGACGCGCGGCGCTCTCTGCTTCATCCGGGGATTGAGCAGGTGACGTCGATGCTCTGGCCGGCGGCGCGGCATGGAACCCTTCGCTGTGGATGAGGCCCACGGCGATGAGCGCGGTCATGGGCACCTTCCACCCGGCGGAGGTAATGGAGGCCCCCGCTTCTTCCAGCTCGGAGCGTCGTCGGCGGAGGGTGCTCACGCTGACACCTGCCACATCGGCGGCTTCCTTCATCGTGAACACCGCACTGGAACCCCCTGATAACCCTTCCTGGCTAGGGGCTTCGTTGCTGGGGGCGTCACCGTGAGTGGTCATGACACCC
>NZ_PHOA01000113.1 GCF_003687455.1 Kocuria tytonicola
TCCCGGAACTGCCCCGGCCCGCCCGAACTCCTAGGATTGGCGGGAGTCACATGCGGTCATCGCGCCGGAGCGGTCCCGCAGGTCTCTGCTTCTGCGGTCATCCGGTTCCACGACCTTGCGGTGCGAAGCATTCCGGCCCTGGGGGCCGGGGTCGATGCGGGTGCGCGGTGTTGTGGCGCCGGGCGCGGTGTGTGAGCGTGGAGCCCATGCAGCCCGGATACGACCGTCTCGCCGTGCAGTACGAGGACGCTTTCCCCGAACCGTTCCGCACGCCCCTGGAGCGGCACGCCGTGGCGGCGTTCGCCGAGCACGTGCGGGAGTCCGGACTGCCCGGCCCCGTGGTGGACGCGGGGTGCGGCACGGGACACGTGACCGCGGAGCTCGCGGCGGCCGGTGTTCCGGTGCTCGGTGTGGACCCCTCGGAGGCCATGCTGGGCATCGCGCGGGACTCGCACCCACAATTGCGGTTCGTGCAGGGCACCGCAGACCCCACCACGTGGCAGGACGCGCTCGGGGAGGCAGAGGCGCCGTCCGCCGTGCTGGCCCGGTTCAGCCTGATCCACCTGGCTCCGGACCGGGTTCCGGGCGTCGTGCGCTCGTGGGCGCAGCTGCTGCCGGTGGGCGGCGTGGTGCTGGTGGCGTTCCAGGCCGTGGCCGGCGGCCGGGCGGTGGTGTCCTTCGACCACGCGGTGGCCCCCGCCTGGCGCTGGCACCCGGACGTCATGGCGGACCACCTCCACCGCGCGGGGTTCACGGAGCGGTGGCGCGCGGTGAGCCGCCCGGATGCCGAGCACCGTTTTCCGGAGTGCCACCTGCTTGCGGTCAAGGAGACCGCTGAGGCCCCGCCGGTCCCGGTGGGTCGGGGCTGCTCGGTGGGCGGCTGCTGAGCCGGGCCGGCGGCCGTGCGTGGGATCGCGTGAAGGCTGAGGGGCACTGCGCGACACGAAGGACGATCGACGGAGGAGGCGGCGATGCGCGGCAAGGTCAAGGAATGGGGCGTGCTGGCGGAACTGTGCCTGGTGGTGGCGGGGTTCCCGCTGTCGGTGCTGGCTCCCCAGGTGCTGTGGCAGGTGCTCGGGGAGCACCAGGGCGTCGGGGTGCTGACACTGCTGGCGCAGTTCCTGGGGGTCTGCGTGGTCGTCGTGGTGCTCATGCTGGCGGACACCCTGCTGGACGCCCTGTTCCTCGCCCTGACCCGGAGTCGGGTGGCCACCCAGCTCTGCTCGGCCGCCGTGTTCGTGGCGGTGGTCGCGGCCCTGTTCTCCGTGTGGGTGCCCTGGTCCCTGGGCCTTGTGCTCACGAGCGTGGTGTCCGCCCTGGTGGTGCTGCTCTTCTCGAAGCTCGCCACCGAGCGTTACGCCGGTCTGCTGGAGCGGGCCGGCTGAGCGAAGCGGCGTCCAGCAGGGTGGAGTGCCGCACCGGCGGACGACGCCGCCCGCCCCCGCAGTCCCGCTCGTTCCGTCGAAGCCTGCGGCCTCGCGGCGTCGTCGTGGGCTGGAGCTGGACCGCGGCCACCGCGTGCGCCGATGTTACTCCCGAGTTCACCCGTTTCCGCGAGCCGGTGGACTTCTTTGTGACGCGGCCTACAGTGATGACACAGGCCACATGTGAAGTGCACATGCGGACGTGCTGCGAAGGAGTAGCCATGAAGGTTTTCGGTCACGCAGAACCCGGTGCACCGGCGGAGGAGATCGAGCTGGAGAAACCCCAGCTGACGGGCTCCGAGGTGCTGGTCCGCGTCACGCACTCGGGGGTGTGCCACTCGGACGTCCACTGCCAGGACGGGTACTTCGACCTGGGCAGCGCGGGGCGTCGAGAGCTGACCGCCTCGGGTGCCCAGTACCCGGTGGTGCTGGGCCACGAGATCGTGGGAGAGGTGGTGGAGGTGGGCCCGGAGGCCACGGTTCAGCCGGGGGACACCAAGTACATCGTCTACCCCTGGGTCGGCTGCGGTGAGTGCCAGGCCTGCCGGGAGGACCGCGAGAACTACTGCAGCGGCGCCAAGCGCAACCTCTCGGTGGCGCTCAACGGCGGCTACGCGGAGGAGGTCCTGGTTCCCGGAGACCGCTACCTGGTGCCGCTCGGGGACATCGACCCGTCCTTCGGTGCCACGCTGGCCTGCTCGGGGCTCACGTCCTACTCCGCCATCCAGAAGATCATGCCCGTGCCGGCGGAGAAGCCCGTGGCGGTGATCGGCGCGGGCGGTGTGGGGCTCATGACGATCGCCCTGCTGAAGGCCCTGGGCCACGAGAACATCGTGGCCGTGGACGTGAGCGAGGCCGCCCTGCAGAACGCCACCGCCATGGGCGCCACGGCCACCGTGGTCGCGGGTGGCGAGGCCCCCCACAAGGACATCGTGGCGGCCGGCGGGGAGAAGATCGCCGCGGCCATCGACCTGGTCAACAACGGGGACACCTCCAGCGCCGCCCTGTTCGCCATGGCCAACGGCGGCACCCTGGTGAGCGTGGGCCTGTTCGGCGGCCAGTTCACGTTCCCCACCGCGCTCGTCGCGTTCAACCTGCTGAACATCCGCGGCAACTTCGTGGGCAGCCTGCCGGAGCTCAAGGAGCTCGTGCGTCTCGCGCAGGACACGGACCTGCCCAAGCCGCCCATCCAGGAGCTCCCGCTCACCGCCCAGCAGGTCAACGCCGCCCTGGACGGGCTGCGCAACCGCACCTTCAACGGCCGCGCGGTGCTCGTCGCCTCCTGAGCGCCCTCCCCACGACGACGCCGTCGCCGCCCCGCGCGCACCGCGCACCCCGGGGTGGCGACGGCGCCCGCGCACCCGGGCGGGCGGCGTCGTCGTCCGGGAGTGGGCTCAGAGCAGGCCGGAGGTGAGGCGGCAGACGTTCTCCAGGAACTTGCGCGGCAGCGGGCGCTGCTCCCAGGCGGCGACGTCCAGCAGGGTGGAGTGGGCGGCGAACTGCTCCACCACCTCCTCCATGCGGGCACGGAAGGTCTCGTCCACGATCAGCACCGAGACCTCCAGGTCCAGGGCGAAGGAGCGCTCGTCCATGTTGGAGGAGCCGATCACGGAGACGATGTCGTCCACCAGCACGAACTTGGCGTGCAGCACGGTGGGGGAGCTGTACCGGTAGATCTCCACGCCGGCGCGGGCGAGCTCCGAGTAGTACGAGTTCTGGGCGTGCTGCGCGAGGAACTGGTCCGAGGTCTCGCCCACGAACAGCTGGATCCGCACCCCGGCCTGGGCCTCCGTGGTGAGTGCGTGGAGCAGGGACTCGTCCGGCACGAAGTACGGGCTGGAGATCACCACCCGGTGGTTCGCGTTGTAGATCAGGTGGTTGAACAGGCGCAGGTTCTTCTCGGTCTCGAACCCCGGCCCGGAGGGCACCACCTGCGCGAAGGCGGGCCCGGAGGTCTGCTCCAGTGCGGCGGGGGACTCGTCCAGCAGCAGGTCGTCGGTCTCCGAGTACCAGTCCGAGACGAACACGGCGTTGATCTCCGTGACCACGGGGCCGGTGGCCCGGACCATGAGGTCCTTCCACTCCATGCCCCTGCGGAGATTCTTCTTCTTGTTGTAGGAGCGGTGGATGATGTTCTGCGGCCCCGTGTAGGCCACCTGCCCGTCCACCACCAGGATCTTGCGGTGGTTGCGCAGGTCCGGGCGCTGCCACTCCCCGCGCCACGGGCGGATGGGCAGCATCCGGCGCCAGGGCACACCGCTGCGGTCGAACTCCCGGACCAGCTCCGCATAGCCCGGGTAGCCCAGGGACCCCACGTGGTCGATCAGGATGCGCACCCGCACCCCGCGCTCGTGCGCCCGCATCAGCGCGTTCAGCAGGTCCCGGGAGACCCGGTCCACGGCCACGATGTAGAACTCGAAGTGCACGTAGTCGTGGCGGCGTCCACCGCCGCGGCCATCCGCGCCATGCTCTCGTGGTTGTCCGGGAGGATCTGGAAGTCGTTGCCGCCCACCATGGGCAGCGATCCGACATTCTGGTTGAGCTCCGCGGTGGTGCGCACCCACTCCGGATAGCGCTCGAACTCGGGACCCAGCGCCACGCCCTCGGGGGTGTTCTCCTGGATCACATGGTTCATCCGCGCCTGCTTGGCCATCCGGGTCCGTGGCAGGCGGCTCGAGCCGATCACCACGAACAGCACGATCCCCGCGTACGGCACCAGGAAGATGGCGAACAGCCACGCGAGCGCCACGGAGGGCCGCCTCTGGTGGGGGATCCAGCCCAGGGCCCCGAGCTTGAGGAGCAGGTCCAGCACGGCCAGCGTCACCAGGGTCCACTCCGGGACGGTGTCCGCCGGGAGCAGGTCGAAGGGTATCCAGGGGTTCACGGGCGCGGCTCGTCAGGGGCGGGGCAGGTGGTACGAGATCTCGGAACCCGCGCAGGGGCGCCGCACGAAGCCGCGGCCCACCAGCAAACGGTGGGCGGCCACCATGTCCTCGGGCACGGAGGCGCACACGGCCCGGACTCCCGGGTCCTCGAAGGCCCGCTCCACCAGGGCGTCCAGCGCCTCGCCGGCCAGGCCACGACGGCGCACGCCCGGCACCATGGAGCCCTCCACCTCCAGCTCACCCTCCATGAGGGGCCCCGAGAACCCGGCGGTGCCCACCACTTGTTCTGAGGTGCGCTCCACCACGGCCAGGCGCGTGAGCTCGGACTCCGTGAAGAAGTGCTCCCCGGCCTCGATCGCGCCGCGCGCCCAGTCCGTGTTCTCCGCGGAGGGGAAACCCTGCGCGAAGTGGGGCATGGTGGCGGCGTCCGCCATCACCTCCAGTTCGCCACGCGTGAACGGACGCAGCTCCAGGTGCTCGGTGCGCAGCGGCCGCGGGGGTTCCGGCTGCGGCAGTAGCTCCTCCATGGCGTGGGTCTCCCATCAGATCTCGTCGTGTCCGGTCCGCCGCGGCCCTCAGCCGAAGTGGCGGGGCAGCGTGGACTCGTGCGCGCTGCGCAGCTCGTCCAGGTCCACCGCGAACTCGCCCTGGAAGTCCAGGGTGCCGCTCTCGGTGTCCACCACACCGATCCGCGCGAAGGGGTAGTTGCGCACGGTGCACATGTCCCGGAATCGCACCTCCTCGGAGCGCGGCACGGCCACGACGGCGCGGCCCTGCGTCTCGGAGAACAGCAGCGTGAACAGGTCCACACCATCGCGCTCGGCCACCTCACCCAGCCCGATCCGGGCCCCCACACCGAAGCGCAGCGCCATCTCGGCGAGCGTGGCACCCAGCCCGCCCTCGGCGACGTCGTGGGCGGCGTCGATCATGCCGTCCCGGGACATGTTGACGAGCATGTCCCCGAGGACGCGCTCACGCTCCAGGTCCACGCGCGGGGGCGTGCCGCCCAGGTGCCCGCGCAGCCGCGCCCACTCGGAGCCGTCCAGCTCGTCCGCGGTGTCTCCCAGCAGGTAGACGGCCTGGCCGTCCTCGCGCCAGCCGGAGGGGGTGCGGCGCGTGACGTCGTCGAACACGCCCAGCATGGCGACCACCGGGGTGGGGTTGATGGCCACACCGCCCGTCTGGTTGTAGAGGGACACGTTGCCGCCGGTCACGGGCACGCCGATCGCCTGGCAGCCGTCCGAGAGCCCGCGCACGGCCTCCGCGAACTGCCACATCACGTCCGGGTCCTCCGGGGAGCCGAAGTTCAGGCAGTCGGACACGGCCGCCGGGCGGGCACCCGCGGTGGCCACGTTGCGGTAGGCCTGCGCGAGTGCCAGCTGCGCGCCGCGGTACGGGTCCAGGCGGGTGTAGCGGCCGTTGGAGTCCGTGGACAGGGCCACGCCCAGGTTGGTGCGCTCGTCCACGCGGACCACACCGGCGTCGTCCGGCATGGCCATGGCGGTGTTGCCCTGCACGTAGCGGTCGTACTGGCTGGTCACCCACTCCTTGGAGCACAGGTTCGGGGAGCCCATGAGGTCCAGCAGCGCCGGGCCGAGCTCCGCGCCGGACGGGCGGGCGGCGTCCTCGGGCGAGCCCGTGAAGTGGGCCTCCTGCAACGCGTCCTGGGACTCCGGGCGGGCGTAGGGGCGTTCGTAGACCGGGCCGTCGTGGGCCACGGTGCGCGGGTCCACGTCCACGATGACCTCGCCGTGGTGGTCGATGACCAGACGTCCGGTGTCCGTGACCTCCCCGATCCACGAGTACTCCACGTCCCACCTGGCCATGACCGCCTCGAAGGCCTCGACCTTCTCCGGGGTCACCACGGCCATCATCCGCTCCTGGGACTCGGACATGAGGATCTCGCCCGGCGTGAGCGAGGGGTCCCGCAGCAGCACCTGTGTCAGGTCCACGTGCATGCCGCCGTCACCGTTGGAGGCCAGCTCGGACGTGGCGCACGAGATGCCGGCCGCCCCGAGGTCCTGGATGCCCTCCACCAGCGAGGACTTGAACAGCTCCAGGCAGCACTCGATGAGCACCTTCTCCGCGAACGGGTCCCCCACCTGCACGGCGGGACGCTTGGAGGGCTTGGAGTCGTCGAAGGACTCGGAGGCCAGCACGGAGGCGCCCCCGATGCCGTCCCCGCCCGTGCGGGCTCCGAAGAGCACCACCTTGTTGCCGGTGCCGGAGGCGTTGGCCAGGCGGATGTCCTCGTGGCGCATCACGCCCACGGCCAGGGCGTTGACCAGGGGGTTGCCCTGGTAGCACGGGTCGAACTCCACCTCGCCGCCGATGTTCGGCAGCCCCAGCGAGTTGCCGTAGCCGCCCACGCCGGCCACGATCCCGTGCACCACACGCTGGGTGTCCGGGTGGTCGATCGCCCCGAAGCGCAGCGGGTCCATCACGGCCACCGGGCGGGCGCCCATGGAGATGATGTCCCGCACGATCCCGCCCACGCCCGTGGCCGCGCCCTGGTAGGGCTCCACGTACGAGGGGTGGTTGTGGGACTCGATCTTGAAGGTCACGGCCCAGCCGTCCCCGATGTCCGTGACACCCGCGTTCTCCCCGATGCCCACCATCAGGTTCCTGCGCATCTCGTCCGTGACCTTCTCGCCGAACTGCTTCAGGTGCACCTTGGAGGACTTGTAGGAGCAGTGCTCGGACCACATCACCGAGTACATGGCGAGCTCCGCGGCGGTGGGGCGCCGGCCCAGGATCTCCTTGATGCGCTCGAACTCGGCCTCGTTCAGGCCCAGCTCCGCCCAGGGCAGCTCGGTGTCCGGGGTGGAGGCGGCGTGCTCCACGGTGTCCAGGTTGAAGTGCGTTTCACTCATGACGTCTGCGGGTCCCTTACGTGAACTGGGTGGGGCGTGGGGTGCGTGCCACGCC
>NZ_PHOA01000114.1 GCF_003687455.1 Kocuria tytonicola
CCCCGCGCCTGCGGGGATGAGCCCGTGGCAGGCCGCCGCGAAGGGCTACGTGGATGGTGCTCCCCGCGCCTGCGGGGATGAGCCCTTGGGGCTGATCGTCCCGACCCGGCAGGCGCGGGGATGAGCCCCACTCGGGCCGCTGCGCCGCGGGGCGGAACACGTGCTCCCCGCGCCTGCGGGGATGAGCCGTAGCACGACGGGACAGGCTCACGGACGACGAAGTGCTCCCCGCGCCTGCGGGGATGAGCCCGAACGTAGTCCTCTGAGATCCGGATTCCTAGCGTGCTCCCCGCGCCTGCGGGGATGAGCCCAGACCGTGTCCGAGCTCCCGCTGCGGCTGCGTGTGCTCCCCGCGCCTGCGGGGATGAGCCCGTCCACGTGTTCTTCGACGGCTGATATGTGGGGTGCTCCCCGCGCCTGCGGGGATGAGCCGCGCCTGGTGCGGGTGCTGGACACCACCCTGGGGTGCTCCCCGCGCCTGCGGGGATGAGCCCGCCGCCACGAGACCGGGCTCCACCTCCGCCATGTGCTCCCCGCGCCTGCGGGGATGAGCCGACCTTCGAGGTCGGTATCGACCGCCGGTGGACGTGCTCCCCGCGCCTGCGGGGATGAGCCGCCGCACCTCGCGTCCCGTGTGCCCCGCGGTGAGTGCTCCCCGCGCCTGCGGGGATGAGCCGCCTTACGGGCTCCAAGCGTGGACGTGGTTGGAGTGCTCCCCGCGCCTGCGGGGATGAGCCCACCTCAGACACCGCGAGCGCGAGGCCCCCGTAGTGCTCCCCGCGCCTGCGGGGATGAGCCCTACCGAAAGTCAACCCGCCGCGCACGCAAGGGGTGCTCCCCGCGCCTGCGGGGATGAGCCCGGTTGTGGGGAACACCGGAGAAACTTGGCGGTGTGCTCCCCGCGCCTGCGGGGATGAGCCGAAGTCCGCGGCGGCCACAGACCCGCCGGACTTGTGCTCCCCGCGCCTGCGGGGATGAGCCCTGGGGCAACGGTGCGTACGGGGCGATCGACCCGTGCTCCCCGCGCCTGCGGGGATGAGCCCGAGCATCATTTCCTCCGGGGTGGGGTCCACTAGTGCTCCCCGCGCCTGCGGGGATGAGCCCCTGGGCAAAACCTGGGAGTTGACCGGCTGGTTGTGCTCCCCGCGCCTGCGGGGATGAGCCCGGGTCCCACATCAGGTGCGGGCAGTAGCCGGCGTGCTCCCCGCGCCTGCGGGGATGAGCCCCTCGAGCAGCTGATCGGCCACCGGATCAAGAAGTGCTCCCCGCGCCTGCGGGGATGAGCCCTACTCCCAGCCACAGCCCGCCAGGACCATGCCGTGCTCCCCGCGCCTGCGGGGATGAGCCCTCCTCGCAGGGCTTCGGCTCGAACCAGGGCGGGTGCTCCCCGCGCCTGCGGGGATGAGCCCTGCCACTCGTTCTGCGAGCCCCGGTCCACCAGGTGCTCCCCGCGCCTGCGGGGATGAGCCCCCACCGCGCAAGCCGCGTAACCGAGAGAGACAGTGCTCCCCGCGCCTGCGGGGATGAGCCCCAGTACCGAGCGCCGTCCCCGAGGGCGGATGCGCGCTCCCCGCGCCTGCGGGGGATGAGCCCCGGTCTGCGAGGTACCGCAGCCGCTGGGTCCAATCTTCTGCATACTCACGCAACGACTCGATGAGGTCCTCGATGGCCGCATCCAGGGTCTCTCCCTCCAAGACGAAGGGGCGGTCCTCCAGGACCACCAGGTACGCCCCGTCCTCCACGGACGCGCGCTGGCGTGGTCGCTTTCAGATGGTCTCGGAGGCGGTCTGCGGAGACGATGGCGCTGCAGGCCCGGCCGCGGTTGACGGTGACCACGCCGCCGTGCTCGGCAATGTCGAGCACCGAGCTGGACGAGCTGCGCGCCCGGGACGAGGAGAAGGCAGCGGGAGCTGCGCGTGCCATGCCCCCACCATCATGGCGTACACGACGTCCATCAAGTACAGGATGACCGCTCTCCGCCAATCCAACACGGGTCTCGAGAAAGCAAGTTGTGGACAATCAAAACGCGCACAACTATGATCAAAGGCGGTCACTCGGCGCAGCACCCGTCCCCCCCCCGCGGTGGTGCTGTGCGGCACGGGCGGCCACGTGTCATGAGCGGGCGCCACGGACCGTCGGTCCGGGAGGCGCCCACCCACGCGCGGCACCACCATGGCGGGTCTCGGGTCTTGGGGGGTCGAGACCTGCCAGTTCCGCCAGCGAAGGAGAAATCATCATGAACGCTCTCTACACCGCAGAAGCACTCGCACAGGGCGCGGGCCGCGACGGCAGCGTGGCCCTCAAGGACGGCTCCCTGCAGTTCGACCTCGCCATTCCGACGGAGATGGGTGGCTCCGGCAACGGCGCCAATCCCGAGCAGCTCTTCGCCGCCGGGTACGCCGCGTGCTTCCACTCGGCCCTGCAGATGGTGGCCCGCCAGCAGAAGGTCTCCCTGGGGGACTCCGCCGTGGGCGCCCGGGTCCAGATCGGGGACAACGGCGAGGGCGGCTTCGGCCTGGCCGTCGAGCTCGAGGTGGTCATCCCCGAGCTCGAGCACGACAAGGCCCAGGAGCTCGCCGACGCCGCCCACCAGGTGTGCCCCTACTCCAACGCCACGCGCGGGAACATCCCCGTGACCGTCACAGTGGTGGACGAGTGACGAGCCGCTCAGCACCGCTGCGCCGCAGGGCCCCGAAGCTCTCCCCCGCGCGCCACGTGGTCCGCACCGTCCTGGGCGGCTTCCTCGCGTTCGCCGGAGTCAGCCACCTGACGTTCGCCCGGGACGAGTTCCAGGCCCAGGTCCCGGACTTCGTCCCCCTGGACATCGACACCACCGTGGTGGCCTCCGGCGTGGTGGAGATCGCGCTGGGTGCCTCCCTCGTCGCCGCCCGGTCGAGGCGTGGCACCGTGGGTCTCGTGGCGGCGGCCTTCTTCGCCGCCGTTTTCCCCGGCAACCTGGCCCAGTGGATCCACCACCGGGACGGTTTCGGCCTGGACACGGACACCAAGCGCCTGGTCCGCCTGTTCTTCCAGCCCGTGCTGATCGCGGCGGCCCTGTGGTCCACCGGCGCACTGAAGGGTCTCCGCCGGACGTAGCGCGCACGACGTCGGAACTGCCGGCAGGGGCGCCGCGAGACGCCCGCCAGCAGTGCCGACGCCGCTCTCTCACCGCCGGGCGGGCACCACCAGGAGCACCCGCGGGTCACGGCGTCCGGGCCAGCACCACCCGGTCCCTCGTGTGGCCGTGACCCGCGCCGCCGCTCACGTGGCGCTCGCGGATCTCGTCCCGTTCGATCTCCCACCCCGCGGCCCGAAGGTGGTCCACCATGTGCTGCGGCATCACGTAGTCCTGAGCGGCCGCGGCGGGCGGCACCTCGTCCATCTCGTGGTGGACGAACAGGAGCCTGCCGCCCGGGGCCACGGCCGCGGCGAAATCCTCTTCCACGCGCGTCCCGTGGTGCCGGGGGATGGCCGGGTACTGCGCGGAGACCAGGTCGAACTGTCCCAGCGCGCGCTCCCCGAAACCCGCCACGGCCCACGTGACCGCCACTCCGGCGGCCTCCGCGCGGGCCCGTCCGCGCTCTACCGCCACGCGGGAGACGTCCAGTGCGGTCACCGTCCACCCGTGCCCGGCCAGCCACACGGCGTCGGCACCCTCACCGCACCCCACGTCCAGCACCGTGCCGGGCGTCAGCTCGGGCACCACGGCCAGCAGGGACCCGTTGGGGTCACCGCTCCAGAGGACGGTCGTTCCGTAGCGCTCGTCCCAGTCCGCTGCGGTCCGGGGGGTTTCTTCCGAAGGCTTCTCGTGCGTCATGGCACAAGAATCGCACCGCAGGTCTGCGCGAACCACTCGGTTCGCCCCGGGCCGCACGGCGCTGCCCCGACGACGCCGCCCGATCACCCGCGCGGCACCCGCACCGGGCGGGCGCAGGGCGGCCCCTCCCGGGCGGCGGGACATCCAGGACCAGCAACCGGTGCTGGGCTGCGGGGGCGCCCAGGGGCGACGTCGTCAGCTGCCGGGCGTGCGGGCGGTGACTTGGCGGCGTCGTCCTGAGCGCGCGGCCGGAGCCGCGAGAGCACCTACCCCTGCCCCGTGGCGGTGAGCCACACGAGCGCCAGGTTCAGGGCGACGATCAGCCCCACCACCACCCACGCGAGCACCGTGAGCGGGCGGGAGGCGGCGTGCTCGCCCATGACGGAGCGGCTGCTGCTGAGGGTGACCAGCGGGACCACCGCGAACGGGATGCCCACGCTCAGCGCCACCTGGGACAGCACCAGCGCCTGCGTGGGGTCCACCCCCGCGGCCAGCAGCGCGAGCGCGGGCAGCAGGGTGATCACGCGCCGCACCGGCTGCGGGATGCTGCGGTGCAGCAGTCCGCCCATGATCGTGGACCCGGCGTAGCAGCCCACGGAGGTGGAGGCCAGGCCCGAGGCGAGCAGCCCGATGCCGAATGCGATGCCCACCACCGGCCCCAGGGCGTGGGTGATCGCGGCGTGGGCTCCCTCGATGCTGTCGGTGCCGGGCACACCGGTCAGGTTCCCCGCGGCCAGCAGGAGCATGGCGATGTTCACGGACCCCGCCACCAGCAGGGACAGCACCACGTCCCAGCGGGTGGCGGTGAGCAGGCGGGGCAGCTCGTGCCGTGGCACGGAGTCGCCGTGCCGGTCCCTGGCCAGCGCCGAGTGCGCGTACACGGCGTGCGGCATGACGGTGGCGCCCAGCATGCTCGCGGCCAGCAGGACGGTCTGGGTCCCCTCGAAGCGCGGCACGAGTCCCGCCGCGGCATCCGTCCAGGACACGGACCCGAAGAACAGCCCCGAGACGAATCCCAGGGTGATCACGGCCAGCAGCGCCACCACCACCGCCTCGAACGTCCCCTGCCCGCGCCGCGACTGGACCGCCAGAAGCCCCATGGACACCACACCCACGATGACCCCGCCCAGCAGCAGCGGGAGGCCGAAGAGGATGTGGAGGGCGATCGCCCCGCCCAGCACCTCGGCCAGGTCCGTGGCCGCGGCCACCAGCTCCGCCTGCGCCCAGTAGGCCAGCCGGCGACGCCGCGGCAGCCGCGCTCCCATCAGCTCCGGGAGCGACGAGCCCGTCACCAGGCCCAGCTTGGCGGAGAGGTACTGCACGAGCACGGCCATGAGGTTGGCCGCCACGAGCACCCACACCAGCAGGTACCCGTACTGCGCGCCCGCCGTGATGTTGGCCGCCACGTTGCCCGGGTCCACGTACGCCACGGCCGCCACGAACGCCGGTCCCAGCAGCCGGCCGGAGCGCCCGGTCCGCTCGTTCTCCGCCACCCCGGTGGTCACCCCTCGCTCCCTCCGCTCCCCCGTGCGGGGCGCGCGGCCTCCCGGTCCAGCAGGCGCTGCTTCACGTCCTCACCCCATGCGAAGCCGCCCAGTGAGCCGTCCGCGCGCAGCACCCGGTGGCACGGCACGAACAGGGCCACGGGGTTGCGTGCGCACACCGCCGCCGCGGCGCGCACCGCGCGCGGGTTTCCCAGCTCCCGCGCGAACTCGGTGTAGCTCAGCGGGTTGCCCGCCGGGATCCGCCGCAGCGCGGCCCATCCGGCGAGCTGGCCGTCGGTGCCGTGCAGGTCCACGGGCACGTCCATCGCGGGGGCGGGGTCACCCGCGTAGAAGGCTCGCACCGCGTCCACTGCTGCCAGGGCACCCTCCCGGACGTCCCCGGGGCGCGACGCCGCCCGCACCCGCGCGAGCGCCTCCGCCACCGAGGCGGTCCACCCGGACGCGAGCACCGCGCCGTCCTCCCGGGCGACGGCGGTGAAGGGGCCGTCCGGGGTGTCGATCGTCTGGAAGAGATGCGTCATGGCTGCTCACTCTCGGTGAAGGTGCTCGGCGGGGTCAGGGGACCCCACAGGTGGGTGGTGGCGCAGCTGCGCCACGGCGCGGCGTCCTGCGCCCAGGCCGTGAGCGCCCTCTTCTCGGAGGGCAGACCGATCCGCGCGGCCCCGGCGCGCAGGGCGCCGTCGTCCACGAGGAACACGTCCGGGTCCTTGAGGACGCGCATGCGCACGGTGTCCGCGGTCCACGGCCCCACCCAGGGAAGGGCGAGGAGCGCGGCACGCTGCTGGGCGGCGTCGTCGTCCGGGGAGAGGCTCAGCTCGCCGGAGATGAGGGCGCGGGCGGCGCCCAGGACCGCGCGGATCCGGGCCTGTGGGCCGCGCAGGAACTGTTCGCCGTGCTCCGCGAGGGCCCGCGCGGTGGGGAACATCTGCGTGAGCCCGGTGGCGAACGCGGGGGCGGGCGCTCCCATCTCACGGGTGCGGGCGCCCAGCACGGTGCGGGCCGCGGCCAGGGAGATCTGCTGGCCGACCAGGGTGCGGATCAGCGTCTCCTCGGGATCCACGGACCCGACCACGCGCAGTCCGGGCCGCGCGGCCACCAGCGGACGCAGCTCCGGGACGCGGGACAGCGCTCGGTCCACGATCACGGGATCCGCGTCCAGGTCCAGGAGCCGCCGGACGCGCGCCGTGAGCACCGGCAAATCCGTCGGGTCGGTGACCCGGGAGTGCAGCCGCAGACCGTGGCCGCGGTCGTGGACGCGGAACCATGCGGGGCCTCCGGGCAGCATGACCGTGCGGGAGTAGGAGGTGGGGATGGCGTGCTCCACGCCCTCCACCGCGTGCACGGCGAACCACACGAACAGCTCGCGGGTGTCCAGCGGCTCCCGATGCTCCAGGGCCACGTCCTCCTCGTGGAAGGCGGTGCCGGAACGGCGGAAGGACGACATGGTCACCACAGTCCCACGGGGAGCACGGGCGCGCCAGCCGCTCGGACCGTGGACGCCGGGCGGGCGGGAACAGGCCCGGGTGCGGTGCGGTTGCGGCAACGGGGTGGTGAGGCCGACCCGGCGGTGGGCGGGTCAGCCCTGGACCTTCTCCCAGTCCGCCACGGGTCCGGGGACCGGGGCGAACAGGGGG
>NZ_PHOA01000115.1 GCF_003687455.1 Kocuria tytonicola
GGGCCGCCCGCCGTGGTGGCGCCGACCCCGCGAAGGGACCCGCGCGGCGCGGTTCGTGGTCTGCCCACGACGCCGCCGGGCGGGCCCGTCCAGCCTAGCGTCCCCACCCGGCGCGCTCGCCCCGGCATGTCGGTGCCCCCGCCTACCCTGGGCTGCAGCACGTCACGGCGAGGGAGGAGCGCGCATGGGCGGACCGAGTCCGCAGCAGCTGGAGCAGCTCCGGCGCTGCGCCGTCCTGCACGTGGACATGGACATGTTCTACGTGGGGGTGGAGCTGCTCGACGCTCCCCAGCACAGGGGCCGCCCCGTGATCGTCGCCGGGTCCGGACCGCGTTCCGTGGTGCTCTCGGCGTCCTACGAGGCCCGGCGGTTCGGGGTGCACTCCGCCATGCCCGTCTCGCAGGCCCGGGCCCGCTGCCCCTCGGCCGTGCTGCTGGAGCCCCACCGCGAGGCCTACGCCCACTACTCGCGGATCGTGATGGACATCTTCCGCTCGGTGACGGACCGCGTGGAGCAGCTGAGCGTGGACGAGGCCTTCCTCGACGTCTCGGGTGCCATCAGGCGATGCGGCCCTCCCGTGGAGATCGCGCGCGGGCTGCGCCGCACCATCCACGAGCGCACCGGGCTCACCGCCTCCGTGGGAGTGGCCGAGAACAAGACGGTGGCCAAGATCGCCTCGGCACACTGCAAGCCGGACGGGCTGCTCGTGGTGGCCCCTGAGCACACCGTGGCGTTCCTGGCCCAGCTGCCCGTGGACCGGCTGTGGGGGGTGGGGAAGCGGACCTCGCAGGTGCTGCAGGGCGCGGGCCTGGCCACCGTGGGAGACCTCGCCCGCACACCCCTGCCGCGCCTGCACGCACTGGTGGGCACGGCGGCCGGCACCCACCTCAAGCAGCTGGCCACGGGCCACGACCCCCGGCCGGTGACGCCCGTGCGCGAGGAGAAGAGCCTGGGCGCGGAGCGGACCTTCCAGGTGGACGTGGCGGAGACGGCTCAGCTGAAACGGGTGCTGCTGGGTCTCGCCCACGACACCGCGGTCCGGCTGCGCCGCCACGGCCTGCGCGCCGGCCGTGTGGGTCTCAAGCTGCGCTACGCGGACTTCTCCACCATCTCGCGATCCCGCACGCTCGGACACCCCGTGAGCTCGGCGCACGACCTCTACACGGAGGCCGCCGCGCTGCTGGACGGACTGGGAAACCGCCCCCAGTCCGTGCGGCTCGTCGGCGTCCGCGCGGAGAAGCTCGTGGGCTCGGACCACGCGCTGCAGCTGAGTCTCGACGGCCGCGAGGCCGAGTGGGGTGCGGCGGAGGAGGCCATGGACAGGGTCCACCACAAGTTCGGGCCGGGGGTGCTCCGCCCGGCGAAACTCATGGACCCCGCGGTGCCAAACCGGCCGGCACGGGATATTCTGGACGGTACGTGAGCCGTGGACCACGCGTCCGCGCCTCGCACTCTCAACCCTCAGGAGGAATCGTGCCTCTCTCCGAGCACGAACAGCAGCTTCTCGCCCAGCTCGAGAAGCAGCTGCACGAAGAAGATCCCCGTTTCGCATCCAGCATGCACACCGAGACGGTGCGGGGGCGGGGGTCCATGCGCAACCTCGTGCTCGGCGTCGTGATCGCAGTGGTGGGCCTGGGTGTTCTGCTCGCCGGAGTTGCCACGCAGCTGATCGTGGTGGGGGTTCTGGGATTCGTCGTGATGGCCGGCGGCACCTTCGTGGCAACGCTGCGCAGCGGCACCACGGCACAGGCCCGGCCCGCGGCGGACGGTGCCACCACCCGCGCCACCTCTGGCTCCCGGAAGTCCTCCACTTTCCTCCAGGGACTCGAGGAGAAGTGGGAGAGGCGAAACCAGGGCGGGCAGTGAGGGCGCCCGGCCCGCACCGCCGAACACGTCTCGGCCACGAACTCCCCGGCGAACCGCCGGGGAGTTTTTTCATGCCCGAGCATGGGAACGCGCCGGCGTCGTCGCAGGTGGTGACCGGAATGGGTTGCCGGGACACCCGCGGCCCGTGTCCCCGGGCGGCGCGGCGCGGTGTGCAGATGCATTGACCGGGGAGGGGAGTGGAGTAAAGTGGAGGGCAGGAGAGAAGCGAGGGTCGGGCTGACCCTGATTCGGAGGCGGTGGCTGTGTTTCTCGGAACATACGAGCCGCGTCTGGATGACAAGGCCAGGCTGATCCTTCCGGCCAAGTTCAGGGCTGAACTGGCGGACGGACTCGTGCTGACCCGCGGGCAGGAACGCTGCCTGTACGTGTTCAGCGCCGAAGAGTTCGCCAGGGTGCACGAGCAGATGCGCGCCGCACCGCTGTCGTCGAAGCAGGCCCGGGACTACATCCGCGTTTTTCTCTCCGGGGCCTCGGACGAGACCCCGGACAAGCAGGGTCGTATCACCATTCCGGCCGCACTGCGCTCCTATGCGGGGCTGGACCGGGAACTGGCGGTGATCGGCGCGGGCAGCCGCGCCGAGATCTGGGATGCGGCCTCGTGGCAGCAGTACCTGGCGGAGAAGGAAGCGGCCTTCTCCGACACCGAGGACGAGGTCATTCCCGGGCTCTTCTAGGGCACGGTCGCGGGGCACCCGCGGGTGCGCCGTCGTGACCCCGGCCATGAGATCTCCAGCCGCCCGCGTCACCGTCCTGACTCGACTTCCCCCGAGTCAGGCCGGATTCGAGGGGCGAGTGGCGGATGGGGATCTGGTGGGCGGAACTCCGCGCGGCACACCGGGATCCCGTCCGCCCCCGACCCTGCACCACCCGCGACAGACCAGGAGCCCCGGCATGGATGAGGCGCCCGCCGAGCAGCGGCACGTTCCCGTGATGCTGGACCGGTGCCTCGACCTCCTGGCCCCCGCGCTGGACACCGAAGCCCCCGTGGTCCTGGACGCCACCCTGGGAATGGGCGGGCACACCCACGGGATGCTCGAGCGCTTCCCCCGGTTGCGCGTGGTGGGCATCGACCGGGACCCTCAGGCCCTCGACCTCGCGGGCCGGCGGCTGGAACGCTTCGGCCCGCGCTTCACGAGCATCCACACGACCTACGACCACGTCGCGGACGCCGCAGCCTTCGCCGGTGTGGAGCGCGTGGACGGCATTCTCTTCGACCTCGGCGTCTCCTCCCTGCAGCTGGACGAGCGCGAACGGGGTTTCGCCTACTCCTTCGACGCGCCTCTGGACATGCGCATGGACTCCCGGGCCGAGCTCTCCGCGGCCGAGGTGGTCAACGAGTACTCCGAGCCCGAGCTGCGGGACATCATCTACCGGTGGGGCGAGGACCGCTTCGCCCCGCGCATCGCCCGCGCCATCGTGGCCGCGCGGGCGAAGGCCCCCCTGCGCACCACCGCGGAACTCGTGGAGGTCGTCCGCTCCGCCGTGCCCGCCGCCGCGCAGCACAAGAAGGGGCACCCCGCGAAGCAGACGTTCCAGGCCCTGCGGATCGAGGTGAACGAGGAGCTGGACGTCCTGGAGCGCGCGATTCCCGCGGCCCTGGAAACTGTCAGGGTGGGAGGGCGTGTCGTCGCCATGAGCTACCACTCCCTCGAGGACAGAATCGTGAAGCAGGAGTTCGCGAGCGGTGCGCGGTCCACGGCCCCCCGCGGCTTCCCCGTGGAGCTTCCCGAGCACCAGCCCGTGCTGAAGGTGCTCACCCGCGGCGCGGAGCGGGCACCCGAGGCCGAGACGCTGGGCAACCCACGGGCGGCCTCCGCGAGGCTGCGGGCCGCCGAGCGGCTGCGGGAGACGACGACCCCAGGGAGAACGCGATGAGCAGTGCGGCGAACACCCCCTCGCCCGCCGCGGACGACCACGGGACCCGGAAACCGCTCTCGGTGGTGCCGCGCCGCGCTCCGAGGCGCAGCAGGCTCTCGACCGTGGTGATGTGCGCGCTGGCGCTGGCCGCCGCGCTCGTGGGGATCCTGCTCCTGAACATCCAGATCACGCAGGGCCAGTACCAGCTCACGGAGCTCACGGGCCAGGAACGGGCGCTGTCCCAGGAGAACGAGGCGCTCACGCAGGACATCGAGGCGGACTCCGCCCCGCAGAACCTCGCTGCACGCGCGAACGACCTGGGCATGGTCCCCGCCAAGGAGGTGGGCAGCATCGACCTGGGCTCGGGTGCCGTGACCCCGCCGTCCGCCCCCGCTGAGAAGACGGAATCGCAGAACATCCTGGTGCCGCCCGCCGAGATGAAGGGCTCCGACGCCGCCGAGGCCAATCGTCGGGCCGCCGAGGAGCGCGCGGAGAAGCGCGCCAAGGAGGAGGCGGACAAGAAGACCGCCCAGCGGGAGGCCGAGCAGAAGGCGGACGAGGCGCGGGACCTCAACGGGGGGTCCCTCCCCGCGCCCTCGCAGCGCGCCCCCGGCAATTGACGCCGCCGGCCTCCGGGCCGGAACCACCCACCCACCGGAGGTAGCCGCCCCGCACCGCAGCCCAGGAATCGAGGAAGACCGTGTCATCGTCACCCACGCGCAGGAGCAGAGTGTTCCGGCCGTACACGCGCACGCAGGTGGGGATCGCGCTCCTGCTGGCGCTCCTGCTCCTGGTGGTCGGGCGGCTGTTCTGGGTCCAGGGACTGGACCCCGGGGGCCGCGCCGAGGCCGCCGCGGGCGAGCGCACCATGGTGGAGCCGATCCCCGCGGTGCGGGGGGAGATCACCGACACGCAGGGCACGGTGCTCGCGCGCACGCTGCAGCGCTACGACATCACCGTGGACCAGACCGCGGTGACCGAGGTGACGGTGCCCGGCAAGGACGGTTCCAGCCAGACCGTGACGCCCACGCAGGCCGTCTACAAGATCGCGGACGCACTGGGCATGAAGGACGCGGACGTCAAGAAGGCCCTGGACGGCGGCAAGACGTTCACGTACGTGGCCCGGGGTGTGACCCCGGAGCAGTACAACGCCCTGCGTGAGCTGAACCTGCCGTACATCTACGGCCAGCCCACGTTCCAGCGCAGCTACCCCGACGGCTCCCTCGCGGGCTCCGTGGTGGGGTTTTTGGGTGGCGACGCCGAGGCACTCGGCGGCATCGAGCAGACGCAGGACGAGCTGCTGCGCGGCACGGACGGCGAGCGCCGGTTCGAGATCTCGGGCGACGGGGTGCGGATCCCCGTGGCCCCGCAGGAGCAGAAGGCCGCCCGTGACGGCTCCGACGTGAAGCTGTCGCTGGACAGCGACGTCCAGTTCTTCGCGGAGCAGGCCGTGCGGGAGCGCGCCAAGCAGCTGAAGGCCGAGTGGGGAACCGCGGTGGTCATGGACGTCAAGACCGGCAAGGTCCTGGCGCTCGCGGACACCTCCTCGGTGGATCCCAACGTGCCGGGCAGGGCCAAGGCGGAGGACACGTCCGTGCGCTCGGTCACCCAAGCGGTGGAGCCCGGTTCCACGGAGAAGATCGCCACGGCCGCCGGTGTGCTGGACCGGGGGATCGTGGCCCCGGACACCCAGATCACCGTGCCGCCGTACCTGCAGATCGGTTCGGAGAAGATCACGGACGCCTTCGACCACGGTGCCCAGAACCGCACGGTGGCGGGAATCGTCGGGGACTCCATGAACACGGGCACCGTGATCATGGGGTCCAAGATGGACAAGGAGGCGCGCCACGAGAACCTGGAGCGGTTCGGGGTGGGCAAGCCCACGGGCATCGAGCTGCCCGGGGAGTCCACCGGCATCCTCACGCCGGCGGCCCAGTGGGACGCCCGCCAGGAGTACACCGTGCTGTTCGGCCAGGGGGTCTCGCAGACCCCCCTGCGCACGGCCACGATCTTCCAGGCGGTGGCGAACAAGGGGCAGCGCATCGAGCCGCGCGTCGTCGAGTCCGTCACGGACCCGGACGGCACCGTGACCACCCCGCAGCCACCCCAGCCCGAGCGCGTGATCTCCGAGGCGGCCGCCCAGCAGACGCTCGACGTGATGGAGAACGTGGTCACGCAGGGCGGAGCCAAGGAGGCCGCGGTGCCGGGCTACCGCGTGGGCGGCAAGACGGGCACCGCGGAGGCCCCGAGCGAGAACGGCGGCTACGACGGCTTCACCACGTCCTTCGTGGGCGTGGCACCCATGGAGGACCCGCAGTACCTCGTGGCTGTGACCATGCAGCGCCCCAAGGGCGACGTGCACACCGTGGGCGTGACCTCCACGTTCTCCACGATCATGTCCCAGGTGCTGCACCACTACAACGTGGCGCCCTCCACCACGCAGGGGCCCAAGTACGAGATGCAGGTCCCGCAGAACCTCAAGAAGGACGTCACCCCCACCAACGCGCTCGAGCAGACCTGGCCCGAGCCGGGCAGGGACGAGTCCCAGGGATAAACTTCCCAGGCAGGAGCACGCAGCACCAGCACACACCGGCGAGATGCCGGCCCGGGTGGACGGGGTACGTCCGCGGACAAGGTTCGAAGAGGATTTCTATGGTGGCAACTGCCCAGGACGGGGCCGACGCGCAGAGCATGCGCCCCTCCCGTCCCGTCCCCCACACGGTCGAGGACCTCGTGGGTCTAACCGGGGCGCGGCTGGTCCCGGCCGCGTCGGGAACCGCGGCCCCGGTCACCGGAGTGGCCCTGAACTCGCGCGAGGTGCAGGCCGGGGACCTCTACGCGGCACTTCCCGGGGCCCACCTCCACGGGGCGCGCTTCGCGGCCGACGCCGCGGCGTCCGGCGCCGCCGCCGTGCTCACCGATCCCGAGGGTGCCCGTGAGGTTGCCGGGGCCGGCGTGGACCTGCCCGTCCTGGTGAGTCCGGAGCCCCGCTCGTGGGTGGGGCCGGTGGCCGCGGCTCTCTACGACTCGCACCCCGGGGACGGCACGGGCCAGGACCTCTTCGCCGTGACCGGCACGAACGGCAAGACCACCACCACGTACTTCACCACCTCCATCCTGCGGGCCCTCGGGCACACCACGGGCCTGATC
>NZ_PHOA01000116.1 GCF_003687455.1 Kocuria tytonicola
GGTCATGGTGGGCGGGGGCGGGGCCCCGGACGCGCTGGGCACCGCGGCCACCGACAACGAGAAGCGCAACCTGCGGATGTGGTGGTGCACCGGCGCCGAGGACGACGGCTCCGACCCGGACTCGGACTTCGACGCGGTGCGGGCGGCGACGCGCGGTCACGGCTTCTACCAGCAGCGGGGATTCCAGCGCACGCGCCTGGAGCTGCTGCCGGGCCACGACCACTTCGACATGCCGGACGCCCTGATCCTGGACGAGCTGCTCTCGGCCTCCGAGGCCTCCCCGCACGCCACCGGGTGATACCGGTCGGTATTCCCCGTGTGGCCCGCATGACATTACCCGCGGGTTAGTTCAGGATATCTTTTCGCAAACGCATGCATTCTTTTCCGTATTGCACCTGAGTTCACGCCTGCCGTATCCTGGGACCACAGAACCGTGCCAGCAGGGGGACATTTTGCCGGGCACCGGGCGCGCACCTGGATGTCGCGCCGTCGTTCGGGTCGGGGGACCTGAACGGCACGATCCACACATCCGCGCCGACGCATCCCGACCGGGGTGGACGTCTGTCTCCTCCTGCGCCACGGATCCTGAACGAGGGGGAGCGTACCAACAGTGGACAGCCACAATCTCAGCGGCGGGGCCCACGCGGCCACCGCCCGTCCGGGGGAGGCCCCGGACCGCGCCGTGTACCCGGTGGAGCAGCCGCCGGCACCGCGCACACTCGTGGACATCGTGCTCGACACCGTGGCACAGTACCCGGACGCCATCGCCCTGGAGGACGAGAACGAGTCCGTCCCCTACGGCGAGCTGGAGGACCGGATCGAGGCGCACGTCCAGCGCCTGTGGGACCTGGGCATCGGGCGCGGGGACCGTGTGGGGGTGCGCGTGCCCTCGGGCGGAGTGGACCTCTACGTGGCCATCCTCGCCACGCTGTTCGCCGGTGCCGCCTACGTGCCCGTGGACTGGGACGACCCGGACGAGCGCGCCCAGACCGTGTGGCAGGAGGCCGGGGTGGCCGCGGTCTTCGGGGAGGGCCTGGAACTGACCCGCAACCCGGCGGTCCGCTCGGGGGAGCAGACCGAGACCCCGCGCACCCGCGACGACGCCTGGATCATCTTCACCTCCGGCTCCACCGGCAAGCCCAAGGGCGTGGCCATCAGCCACCGCTCGGCCGCGGCCCTCGTGGACGCGGAGGCGCAGATGTACCTCCAGCGCCGGCCCCTCGGACCCGGGGACCGCGTGATGGCCGGTCTCTCGGTCGCGTTCGACGCCTCGTGCGAGGAGATGTGGCTCGCGTGGCGCCACGGGGCCACCCTGGTTCCCGCGCCGCGCAGCATCGTGCGCTCCGGTCCGGACCTGGGCCAGTGGATCGTGGACAGGCAGATCACCGCGGTCTCCACCGTGCCCACCCTGGCCTCCCTGTGGCCCAGCGAGGCCCTGGACCGCGTGCGGCTGCTGATCTTCGGCGGCGAGGCCTGCCCGCTGGAGCTGACCAGGCACCTGGTGCGCCCGGGCCGCGAGGTGTGGAACACCTACGGCCCCACCGAGGCCACCGTGATCGCCACGGGTGCCCTGCTCACCGGGGAGGCACCCGTCAGGATCGGGCTGGCCGTGCCCGGGTGGGAGCTCGCCGTCGTGGACTCCCAGGGCGAGCCCGTGGCCTGGGGCGAGACCGGTGAGCTGATCATCGGCGGCGTGGGTCTGGGCCGCTACCTGGACCCGGAGAAGGACGCCGAGAAGTACGCGCCGCTCGAGTCCCTGGGCTGGGAGCGGGCCTACCGCTCCGGTGACGTGGTGCGGGCGGACCCCGAGGGCATCGTCTTCGCGGGCCGCGCGGACGACCAGGTCAAGGTCTCCGGGCGGCGCATCGAGCTCGGCGAGATCGACACCCAGATGACCGAGGTCCCCGGTGTGAGGCTCGGGGCGTGCGCCGTGCACTCCACTCCGGGCGGCGGCAGCGTGATCGCGGGCTACCTCGTCCCGGAGTCGGAGGGTTCCGTGGACCTCTCGGAGGCCCGCCGCTGGCTCGTGGAGCGCCTGCCCGGCGGGATGGTTCCCGCGCTGTGCGTGATGGACGAGCTGCCCATGAAGACCTCCGGCAAGGTGGACCGCAAGGCCCTGCCGTGGCCCCTGCCGAACAGCAACGGGGACGGCTCGGCCCCGCTCCAGGGGGACCTCGCCTGGCTCGCGGAGCTGTGGGCGGACCAGCTCGGGCCCCTCCCGTTCACCGCGGACAGCGACTTCTTCGCGATGGGCGGCAGCTCGGTGGCCCTGGCCCGCCTGGTCTCCGCGCTGCGCCGGACCCACCCGGACACCGAGATCGCCAAGATCTACGCGCACCCCACGCTCGAGGCGATGGCCGGGTACCTGGCCACCCTGGGCGAGTCCCACGACGTCAAGCGGGACCCCGAACCCGTTCCCGCACCCGCGGGCTGGCTCCAGGGGCTGTTCCTGCTGGCCCTGAACGTGGTCAACGGCTTCCGCTACGTGCTCGGCTCCATGATCGTGGTCTGGGTCCTCGCGGTCGTGGCCGACGCCGGGTGGGTCCCCAGACCACCCCTGCTGCCGCTCGTGCTGGGCTGGCTCGTGATGTTCTCCCTGCCCGGGCGGGTGCTCGTGGGCGCCGCGACCGTGCGGGCCCTGACCGCGGGCCTGCGCCCCGGACACTACCGGCGCGGCAGCTGGACCCACCTGCGCGTGTGGGCCGCCGAGCGCGTGGTCGTGTTCAACAAGTACGACGTCCTCACCGGCACCCCCATGGCGCGGTGGCTGCACCGGCTGTTCGGGAACACCGTGGGCCGGGACACCCACCTCTACAACACCCCGCCCGTGACCGGTCTGGTGAGCGTGGGGGACCACGCCACCGTGGAGTTCGAGGCGGACCTCTCCGGCTACTGGCTGGACGGCGACGTGTTCCACGTGGGGGCCATCGAGGTCGGCGAGCACGCCCGCGTGGGCACCCGCACCCTGGTGGACCCCGGGATGCGGGTGGGAGCCGGCGCCGAGGTGCTGCCCGGTTCCCACGTGAGCCGCAGCGTCCCGGACGGGGAGCTGTGGGGCGGCTCGCCGCTGCGCCACCACGGCTCCGCCGGGCTCACGTGGCCCGAGGAGTCCCCGGAGGAGACCGGCGGGCTCAGGACCTGGGGCCCCGTGCGCTCCCACCTGATGTTCACCGCCGGGGCGGCCCTGGTGGGGCTGCTGCCCTTCCTGGCCCTGATCCCCGGTGCGCTCCTCGTGCTGACCCGGGTGGTCACCATCCAGGAGTACGAGGTGGTCTTCCCCATCGTGGCCGTGTGGGTCCCCGTGTTCACCGTGGTCACGGCGGTGGTGTGGCTGCTGCTGGTGGTTGCCGTGGTGCGCCTCGTCTCGGGCATGATCGTGCCCGGGTACTTCCCGCAGAACGGCCCCGTGGGGTGGGCCATGTGGCTCACGGAAACGCTCATGCAGCGCACCCTGATCTCCACCTACCCCGTCTACGCCTCCTGCATCACCCCGTGGTTCATGCGGCTGCTGGGCGCCACAGTGGGACGCAACGTGGAGATCTCCACCGCGGAGACCATCCCGCACCTCACCACGCTCAAGGACGGCTCGTTCCTCGCGGACCACGCCCTGGTCACCTCCCACCGTGCGGGCTTCGGGTGGCTGCACGTGGGCACCTCGGTGATCGGTGAGCGCACCTTCGTGGGCAACTCCGGGATCGTGGGCCCGGACCGGGACCTGCCGGCCGACGCGCTCGTGGCCGTGCTCAGCTCCGCCCCGCACCACGCCCCGGCGGGTTCCTCCTGGCTGGGGCGCACGGCCGAGCCGATCGCCCGTGCCAGGGCCGAGGCGGACACCGAGTCCACGTTCCAGCCGCAGCGGCGGCTGAAGGCCGCGCGCGCCTTCGTGGAGCTCTTCCGGTTCCTGCCCGCCATGGTCTCGGCGTGGCTGGACCTGCTCGTCGTCTACGTGCTCACGGACGTCTACATGTCCCACGGCATGGGCTGGAGCGGTGTGCTCGCGGCCCTCGCGTGGTCCGGTGTGGTGCTGAGCGCCGCGAGCACCGCGGCCTGCCTGGTGCCCGTGCTGGTCAAGTGGGCCCTGATGGGCCGGTTCCGCCCGAGCGAGCGGCCGCTGTTCAGCTCGTTCGTGTGGCGCAACGAGCTCACCGACGTGTTCGCCGAGTCCCTGGCCGTCCCGTCCATGATCCGCCTCAGCGTGGGCTCGCCCATGTTCACCGCGTGGGCCCGTCTCATGGGCGCGCACATCGGGCGCGGCGTGTGGTGCGAGACCTGGTGGTTGCCCGAGTTCGACCTCGTGCAGCTGGAGGACAACGTGTCCGTGAACCGCGGCACGGTGCTGCAGACCCACCTGTTCCACGACCGCATCATGCGCATGGAGCCCGTGACCATGCGCCGCGGCTCCACCCTGGGCCCCAACAGCTTCGTGCTGCCGGGGGCGACCATCGAGGAGCGGACCACCGTGGCACCGGGTTCCCTGGTGATGCGCCAGGAGACCGTGCCCTCCGACGGCAACTGGGGCGGCAACCCCATCCGCCACCTCGCCCCCGGGGACCAGGTGGTCAGCGCGCAGGTGGTGCCCACCGCGGCACCGGCCAGCCGCCGCGGTGCCCACGCGGCGTCGTCGGCCCCCGAGGAGATCACGCAGCACGGCGCCGGTTCCACCGCCGCCCCCGCCGCGGCGGGGCTGCCCACCGCCCAGCACGAGGGAGTCACCGAATGACCCAGCAGAGAACGGACCACGGCGTGGTGGAGGGGGACCTGCCGGTGGGCCAGCGCCCGCGGCCGGGCCGCAGGCCACCGCGCGAGGTGTGGCTCGGGGACCGCGGGGACGAGGGCCGCACGGCCGCCGAGAGCGGGCTGTGGACCTCCTCGACCCCCGTGGTGACCGCGCCGCCGCGCTCCGCGTCCGCACCGCGGCAGGGTGCTGCCACCCGCAACGTGAGCAGCGCCGACGGCCGCCGCACGAAGCGCCGCATCATGGGTGTGGACGTGGCCCGGGGGTTCGCGCTCGTGGGGATGATCGCGGTGCACGTGCTGCCCGCGGTGGCCGACGCCGAGGGCAACCCGTCCCTGGAGTGGCAGCTGTTCGCGGGGCACTCCGCCGCGCTGTTCGCCACGCTGGCCGGGGTGAGCCTCGCGTTCATGACGGGTGGCCGCGCCCCGCGCCGCGGCCGTGACGGCACCCGCGCGAGGGTCTCGATCCTCGTGCGCGCCCTGGTGCTGTTCCTGCTCGGTCTCACGGTCAACATGCTGGAGCTGCCCGTCTACAACATCCTGATCTACTACGGCCTGATGTTCCTGGTGGCCATCCCGTTCACCCGGCTCAGCGTGCCGTGGCTGCTGGCCTCCTCCGCGGCCTTCGCCGTGGTCATGCCGTTCGTGATGCAGTGGTCCCTGTCCGTGCTCCCGGCCCACGTGTACGGCAACCCGGGGTTTGTGGCACTGCTCACGGACCCGGGGGCGGTGCTCGCGGAGCTGTTCCTCACCGGCACCTACCCGGCGCTGCCCTGGATGACGTTCATCTGCCTGGGCATGGCCCTCGGCCGGCTGCCCCTGTCCCGGGACCGCATGCAGGTGCTGCTCGTGATCGTGGGCGCGGTCATCGCAGCGGTGGCCCGTGGGATCTCCCTGCTCATGCTGATGCGCTTCGACCTCGAGGACGCCCTGGTGGAGGCGACCCCGTGGATGACCTCGGACGACGTCTGGAACATCCAGATCTACGGCCCGGATCCCCAGCTGCCGGACACCACCAACCTGTGGCTGCTGCTCTCCGGCCCGCACACCAACACGCCGTTCGCGCTGCTCGAGAGCGCGGGGCTGGCCATGGTGGCCCTCGGGGCCTTCCTGCTGCTGTGCCGGGTGATCGGCAAGTGGCTGACCTGGCTGGGGGCCATGGGCTCCATGACGCTCACCCTCTACGTGGCGCACCTGGTGTTCCTGGCCTTCGTGTGGACCGAGACCACCCCGTGGTTCTGGTTCCTCGTCCAGATCGCCGTGGCGGCGCTGTTCGCGGTGGCCTGGCAGCAGGCCCTCGGCAACGGCCCCCTCGAGCGCCTCGTCACGAAGGTCTCCAAGGGCGCGGCCGCGGCGGCGGTCCGGCCCGAGAAGGCGCCCCCGCGGCGTCGTGCGGAGCCCACGCGCCGCTAGCGCGAGCGCACGCGGCGCCCCGACGGACGGACCTCAGCCCTGCGGGGCGGGGTCCGTCCGCCACGCCACGGCCAGGCGGGCGTTCTCGCGGGGCGCGGTGCGGACGTCGCTCACGCTCCAGCCGCGGCCGTAGTCCGCGCGCGCCGCGGCGCCGATGTGGATCCCGGCGGGATCGCGGGACAGCCCCGTCTCCCAGCCCTTGACCAGCGCCTCCACCCGCACCCACGTGCGGGTCACGGCCGCGGCACGACGCCGCCCGCGCAGCCGCGCGAGCCGCTGCCGGTCCGCGGGGTGCAGCAGGTCCAGCAGCACGTCCGCCTCCACCTCGGACTGCAGCCGCTCCACGTCCACCCCCACGGGGCGCTGGGCCGTGACCAGGGCGACCACCCCCGCGGTGCGCGAGACCGAGAACCGCACGGGGGACGCTCCCCCCAGCTCCGGGGAGGGAACCGCCGTGGGATCCAGCCCGGAACCCGCGGTCACGGCGCCCGCCCGCCCGCGGACCGGCCGCGGGGCCCCGCTGCGGGGGTCGTGCACCACCGGGACCTCACCGGGCCGGCAGCCGAGCCGGTGCGCGAGCACGTGGCGCAGCGCCACGCGGGACACCGTGAACAGCTCCCGCGCGCGTGGACACCACCGTGGCCGAGGCACTGGCCGTGCTGCTGCCCGTCCTGGACGCGGACGAGGTCCCCACCGCAGCCCTGG
>NZ_PHOA01000117.1 GCF_003687455.1 Kocuria tytonicola
CCCCCCGCCGTGCCACGGCGGTTCCCGCCGGAGTGGTCGGCGGCTTCTTCAACGCCACCGCCGGTGTGGCCGCCCCGGCCATGGTGATCTACTCTCGCGTGACCCGGTGGGACCAGGTGCGCTTCGTCGCCACCATGCAGCCCGTGTTCATGGGCATGGGTGCCCTCTCCACGGCCTCCAAGCTCGCCGCCGGGGTGCACTTCTCCCTCCCGGTCCCCGCCGTGGTGGCGCTGGCCGCCCTGGTGGCCACGGTCCTGGCCGGCATCGCGGTGGGGACGTGGCTTTCCCACCACCTGAGCAAGGCGACCGCGCAGAAACTGGCCATGGGGCTCGCGGCCGCAGGCGGCGTCGTCGTGGTGGTCCGCAGGGCGCTCACGCTGCTGGCGGGCTGAGGGGACGACGCCGCTCCCCGCGCACGCGGGTCGGGCAGCGATGCCGGCGGCTGCCATGAGCATGGTGGCCGCCGCTCCCCGCGCACGCGGGTCGGGCGCCCCGGGCCGCCTGCGAACCACCGCGTCGGGCGCAACGCGCCGACCCATCATGCCCGCCTGTGAGTAGCATGGACGTCTCTCCCGCGGTTCCTGCGGGATCCGCGGACCCCAGGCCCGGCCGACCCGGCGCTCCGGGCCCCGCCACTCGCTCACGACCCCGAGAGGTGTCCTGCATGTCCTCCCCGTCATCCACTCCCCCCGCACCGGAGGCAGCCCCCGCCGGACGTCCCGGCCGGGGCCTGCGCTGGCTCGCGGCACCCGCCGCGGCGCCGCGGCTGCCCGAGACCGAGATCGGCCGCCGCTATCCGCGGCTGCGGCTGCAGGTGTTCATCGGCATCTTCCTGGGCTACGCGGGCTTCTACCTGATCCGCAACAACATCTCGCTCATCGCCCCGCTGCTGCTGGACGAGGGCACCATCACCACCGTGGGCATCGGCATCATCGGCAACGCCGTGCTGCTGGCCTACGGATTCTCCAAGTTCTTCTCCGCCACCATCTCGGACCGCTCCAACGCACGCTACTTCCTGCCGATCGGCCTGGCCCTGTCCGCCGTGGCGAACCTCGTGGTCGCGTTGGTCCCCGCGGTGTCCGCATCGGTCGCCCTGTTCGCCACGGTGATGTTCCTCAACGGCTGGGTGCAGGGCATGGGCTGGCCGCCCTGCGGGCGCGTGCTCGTGCACTGGTTCTCCACCAACGAGCGCGGCTGGAAGACCGCCATCTGGAACACGGCGCACAACGTGGGCGGCATGGGCGTGGGAGCACTCGCCGCGCTCGGCCTCGCGATCACCGGCGACTCGTGGCAGTCCGCGTTCTGGGTTCCCGCCCTCGGCGCGCTGGTGGTGGCCGTGATCGCGTTCGTGCTGGTCCGGGACCGCCCCGAGGCCGTGGGACTGCCCCCGATCGAGGAGTACCGCAACGATCCCCCCAAGGTGGAGACGGACCTCGGTGAGCTGCAGGAGAGCTCCTACTGGCGGATCATCGTCAAACACGTGCTCCTGAACCCCACCATGGTGTTCCTGGCGCTGGCCAACGTGTTCATCTACTCCCTGCGCTACGGCGTGCTCTCCTGGGCCCCCACCTACCTGGCGGACCACCACGGCATGTCCCTCGCGCAGGGCATCGCGGGCTTCTCCCTGTTCGAGCTCGCCGGGATCTTCGGCACGCTCGCGTGCGGCTGGGTCTCGGACAGGGTCTTCCACGGCAACCGCAGCTGGACCGGAATCACCTTCATGGTGGGCGTGGGCGTGTTCCTGGTGGCCTACTGGCTGGCCCCGGTGGGCACCCCGTACTGGCTGCTCATGGTGTTCCTGTTCTTCATCGGTGCGTTCATCTACGGGCCCGTGATGCTCATCGGCCTGCAGGCCCTGGACATGTCCGCGCGCCACGTGGCGGGCACCGCGGCGGGCTTCACCGGTCTGTTCGGCTACGTCTTCGGTGCCACGCTCGCCTCCACGGGCGTGGGCTGGGTGGTGCACGAGTTCGGCTGGGGCGCCACCTACGGGCTGCTCACCATCTCCGTGGTGCTCACCATCGTGCTGCTGCTGTGCGTCCTGCCGCGCGAGAAGCGGCTCATGGCGCACCACCGCTCGCTGAGCGCCGAGAGGTCGGAGGAGCCCCGCGTCTGAGGCGCGCCACTCTCCGGGCGACGACGCCGCACGCCGCCTCGCGAGGGCCCGGCCCCACCCGCACACCGGGGGGCAGGCCCTCGTCGCACCGTGCGACAGTGGCCGACACCGCGGGCAGGGACGCGCGCAGCGGCGGGGAGGTCAGGACCGGGCGGCGTCGTGGGCTTCCAGCAGGTCCAGGTCCCGGACCTCGTGGCGGCGGCCGTAGACCATGATCCCCAGGCACACCGTGGCGATCACCGCGCCCGAGACGAAGAGCCACGGGTACGTGGTGAACTCTGCGACCAGCGCGAGCACCATGGGCACGAAGAAGCCGATGTAGGTCAGCGAGTAGAACACGGCGGTGAGCCCGGCGAGATCGTCCGGGCGCGCGATCCGCTGCACCTCCTGCAGCCCCGAGACCATCACCAGGCCGTAGCCGCAGCCGAGCACCGCGGAGGCCAGCAGAACCAGCGGCAGGCTGAGGGTCGCAGAGGCGAGCACCGCGGCGAGCATGCCGAGGATCACGGCACACATCCCCACCGCGAGGGAACGGATGGAGCCGTCCCGGTCCAGGCGCTTGCCCAGGGGCTGGATCACGAACCCGAAGCCCAGGCCCACCAGGCACATGAGCCCGGAGAACGCGATGCCGTAGCGGGGCCCCACCACATCCGCCATGAGCGCGGGCAGGATCGCGTACGCGGACGCCGCGCACCCGAACACCCACGGCGCGGAGGGGGCCACCACGAACCAGAAGCGGTGCTGGCGGGTGGCCGGGATCTTGAGGTCCGAGAGCAGGGAGGTCCGCGGCGCACCGGCCCGGCGGGTCTCTGGAGTCCCGGCCACCAGGAACACCGCGGGCAGGCAGATGAGCAGGTTGATCATGTACGGCAGAACGGTCTGCAGCGGCGCGAACTGCGCCAGAGCTGCTGCGAACGCGGCGCCCAGCGCGAAGCCCGCCGTCAGGGAGAGAGACGCCCGGCGGGCACCGGAGACCCGCTCCGGGTGCTCCTCGTACGGCCGCTCGGAGAGCTCCTTGATCCAGGACGTGCCCACGGCCATGCCCAGGCCCAGGGCGAGCCCGGAGAACACGCGGCCCACGAACAGCATGAACAGGCTCTCCGCGCCCACGGCCAGCAGGATGCTCCCCACCATGGCCAGCACCGGCGCGGGAATCATCAGCGTCCGCCGCCCGTGGCGGTCCGAGAGCGGCCCACCGATCAGCAGCGCCGGGACGATGCCCAGCACGTATGCCGCCAGGAGCATGTCCACGGCCACCTGCTGGTAGCCCTCCACCGTGCGGTACATGACCAGCAACGGGGTGAACTCGTTGCCTCCCCAGGCCACCGCGAGCAGTGCGGAGCTGACCCTCATCCAGGGTTTCAACCTCATGACGTCATTCCCTCGCTGTTGCCCTCGGGGATCGCGCGGAGCCGGTGCATGCGGCCCCGCTCGTACTCGTTGCATGCTAGGGCAGGGTGCGGTGCGTCACAAAACTCACCGGTAACCGTGCGGCGCGGCCCCGTCAGTACCCGTGCAGGCGCGCGCGACGGCGGCCCGGGCATGCCCGAGCTAGAGTTCCGCCTCGTAGATCCGCCGCGCCCGGACCCGGGCCTCGTGGTGCACCGCCGCCTCAGGCCGCACCAACCGGAAGCACGCGAATCCCATGAGGGCGGCCACGCAGTGGCCCACGGTGGCCCAGTTCAGGTCCACGGCGACGGCTGCCGCGAGCAGCACCGCGATCCCCCCGGCCCACAGCAGCCGCCGCCGCAGGGAGCCCTGGTACGTGGCCAGCGCCGCGAGCGCGGAGAAGCCGTAGCTGGCCCCCACGTCGATCAGCACGCGAGAGGGGTCCGGGTGGTTCTCCGCCCGGATCGCCCACACCTGCAGCCACGCCACGGCCACGGTGGCCAGCACGTGCCCCACTGAGAATCCCACCAGCACGCGCTGCCACCCGAAGCGGTGCTCCAGGGGCGCCACCACCAGGCTGAACCCCACCCACCAGACCACCAGCTCCCCGGGGGACACGTACATGGCGCTGCGCAGCAGGACGGTCACCGGGTTGGTGCTCAGCTCGTGCAGGTTGGTGGACTGCTCGGCCAGGAACGCCTTGCGCAGCGGCTCGCTCGTGTTCGCGAGCAGCCACGTGGTGAACGTGATCACCGTGAGGTACACGTACGTGAGCGGTGCTCGCCGCACCCAGCACCTCACCGGTTCGCCGCGGCGCACCCACCACGCGCCGATGCGGTGGAATCCCGGCCAGGAGTGCTCCACGGCGTAGACGAATCCCACGACGAGCAGCAGGAGCACGAGAGTGAACACCCGCACAGTATGCGCCCCCGCGGGACACGCGCGGGCGCCGTCGTCCCCCCGCACCGCAAGGGCTGCCTCCCGGACCCGGAGCCGGGCGGAACGGGGCACCCGGTACGACGGCGCCTGAGCCGGCCCGGCACCGGCCCCCAGCGCGGGGTCGGACACTCGTGGCATCGTTCTCCACGGACCCACAGGTCAGTTTTCCGGAGAGGACCACCATGAACCACGTCGACGACGACGCCCGCGCGGGCCGTTCCCGCACCGCACCGGTGCTCGCGGGACACCCCCGCGGCCGCACCAGCACCACCCCTGCGCACCGCGCGGCACCGGCGGAGGGCACGGAATGAGCGGGGCGGCACGCCCCGAGCTGCCGCCGCTCGTGGTGGTCATGGGGGTCTCGGGCTCCGGCAAGACCACCATCGGCACGCTCGTGGCGCACGAGCTGGGGGTGGAGTTCACCGACGGGGACAGCCTGCACCCCCTCGAGAACGTGGAGAAGATGGCCGCAGGGACCCCGCTGGAGGACGGGGACCGCTGGCCCTGGCTCGAGATCGTGGGGCGCACCCTGCACGAGTACGGCGAGCGCCGCGAAGGCCTCGTGGTGGCGTGCTCGGCCCTGAAGCGCAGCTACCGGGAGCGCATCCGCTCCCAGGCACCCTCGGCCCTGTTCCTGCACCTGGACGGCACCCTGGAGGTGCTGACGCGGCGCATCGAGGGCCGCAGCGGGCACTTCATGCCGGCCACGCTGCTGCAGTCGCAGATCGAGACCCTGGAACCGCTCACCCAGGAGGAGGGCGGCTACGTGCTGGACATCGACCAGCCCGTGCCGGACATGGTCCGGGAGGCCGTCACCCGGCTGCGCGCGCTCTCCGCCGCGCAGTCCTGAGCCCCACTGGCCCGTGCTGCTCGGCCCGGGCCGCACGGGCCCGGCACGCGGGTGTCACCGGCGCCGCAGCAGCACCGCCACCTCGTAGTGCCCGGTGTGGGGGAACATGTCCAGCAGCCGGGCTTCCACGGGCTCCAGGGACGGCATCCGGGCGAGGTCCCGGGCCAGGGTCTTCGCGTTGCAGGAGGAGTAGACCACGTGGCCCACGCCGGAGCCCTCCAGCCACGCGCACAGGCTCGCGTCCAGGCCCCGGCGCGGCGGGTTCACCACGGCGAGGTCCGGGGTGCCGGGCAGGTCCGCAGGGGTCGCGGCGGCGTCGGCCACCAGGAAGCGCACGGAACCGGGCCCGCGCTGCGGCAGGCCCATGGCGCGGGCCGTGTCCCGGGCGGAGGCCACGGCCTCGGCGGAGATCTCCGTGCCCACCACCTCCCGGTCCGGGCACGCCACGTGCAGCGCGAATCCGCCCACACCGCAGTACAGGTCCCACACGGTGGTGGGGTCCACGGCGTCCACCCAGTCCCGCACCTGGCGGTAGAGCTGGGCCGTGACCCCCGTGTTGGTCTGGAAGAACGAGCGGGGCCGCACGCGCAGGTCGATCCCGTTGACCGGCATGGACAGCTCTCCCTGCCCGCTCAGCAGGATCTCCTCGGGGCCCTCCAGCACGGCCTTGTGCTCGGGCTGCAGGTTCACGGAGACCACGTCCGCCGCGGGCACCAGGCGCCGCAGCTCGGCCAGGTTCTCCTGGATCTTGGGCAGCTGCCGCGTGCTGCGCAGCACGAAGCGCACCATGAGCCGCCCGGCCGGGTTGGCCGTGACGACCACGTGCTTGAGCTCACCGCGCGCCTTCCCCACGTCGTACGGCAGCAGCCGGGTCCACGCAGTGAACTCCGCGAGCCCGTGCAGCGCCCGGGTGATGGACTCGGGGTACAGCGGACAGTCCTCCAGGTCCACGCCGCGCGTGCCGTCCAGGATGCCCAGGGTGGGCTCCCCCACGCGCCCGGCCACCACCATCTTGGCCTTGTTGCGGACCCCCGCCTGCGCGGACGCCACCGGGGGCAGCCAGCGCGGCTCCCCGTGCGCACCGACCAGCTCGCGGACGAGCTCCTGCTTGCGCGCCAGCTGCTGCTCGTAGGGCACCTCGATGACCGTGCAGGACCGGCACAGGTCCCGGTCGTAGTATCCGCATTCCACCCGTCCGAGTGTACGGCGGCGTGGCCCCCGGGCCCTTTCCTCCGGGGCACGACGACGCCGCACGGCCGACTCCGCGCCCCGTCCCTCCGGGGCACCACCGCGCCGCACGGCTCTGCGCCCCGTCCTGTGCCACCTCACCCTTTTCTGCGCCGTCCCTTTCCGTCCCGCCCCGCCCGGTCCGCGTGTGGCGCGGCCCCGGGGATCGTGGCACCGTGACAGGGACAGCCGCCGACCACCTTCGAGGACACCAGCCATGAGCACCCCGCGCCCCACCCC
>NZ_PHOA01000118.1 GCF_003687455.1 Kocuria tytonicola
CTCTACGCCTTCAGCCCCCAGCTGCTGCCCACCCTCCCGCCGAGGGGAGTGACCACCGGCTGGTGGTCCGCCTCCGACGACGCCGCCCTGTCCCGTCCCGTGGCGGAGCTGCTGTCCCGCGGGGACTGGGTCTACGTCGGGTTCGGTTCCAACCAGCGCGGGGACCCCTCTGCCGTGCTGGAGCACGTGGGGGATGCCTGCGAGCGCGCGGGCGTCCGCGCCGTCGCCCAGCTCGGGAAGCTGCGCGGGCAGGTGCACCCGAACGTGGTCTGCGTGGGAGAGCAGCCCCACGAGGCCCTGTTCCGCCGCGTGCGCGCGGTGGTCCACCACGGGGGCGCGGGCACCACTGCCGCCGCGGTGCGCGCGGGGGCCCCGTCCGTGGTGGTTCCCCACGTGGCGGACCAGTTCTACTGGGGCAGCCGGCTGCACGCCCTGGGCGTGGCTCCCCGCCCGCTGCCGCGGCGCGCGCTCACCGGGCCCGGCCTCGCCCGGGTCCTGGAGGAGGCGCTGGACCCGGTCACCACCGCGCGCGCCGAGCTGCTCGCCGAACGGGTGCGCGGGGAGGACGGCTGCGGCCGGGCGGTGCAGCAGATCGAGGACTGGCTGAGCCCGGCGGCGGCCCGGTGAGCGTGGCGCACGCCGTTCGGGGAGCGGGCTCCACCGCGGTGCCCACGGCCCTGTCCCCCGTGCGGATCGCGGTGGTCCCCATGCTCGCCGTCGCGGTGGTGCTGCTCCTCACCGCGGGGCGCTACGGACCGCACTGGGACGAGCTGTACTTCCGGGCCCTGCCGCTGGACTGGTGGTACGTGGACCAGCCGCCGCTCACGGTGTGGCTCACGTGGCTCGCGGCGCGGGTCAGCGACGACCTCTGGGTGCAGCGGCTGCCCGCGATCGCCGCGGCCGCGGCGGGTGCCCTCGTGGCGAGTCTCTTCCCCCGTGCCCTCGGCGCCGGCCCGTGGACGCAGCGCCTCGCGGCCTGGGCCCACGCGTTCACCGTCTACCCCCTGCTGATGGGCCACATCTTCACCACCAGCGCCGTCGACCTGCTCGCGTGGGAGCTCACCCTCCTGCTGGTGCTGCGCGCCGCGCAGGGCAGACCGCGCCTGCTGATCTGGGCGGGCGTGGTGGCGGGTGCGGCCTGCTGGAACAAGCTGCTCGTCGTGGTGCTGCTCGCCGCGGTGTTCGTCTCCCTGTGCATGACGTGCCGGTGGCTGCTGGGCCGGGCCGAGACCTGGATCGGTGCGGGCCTGTTCCTGGTGATCGCGGCACCCCAACTGTGGGCGCAGCTGAGCCACGGGATGCCCATGTCCCAGGTCTCCGCCGGGCTGGTGGAGCAGCACGGCACCACCGTGCGGCTGCTGCTCCTGCCCGCGCTCGTGCTGTTCGTGGGACCGCCCTTCGTGCGCGTGGCGCTGGACGGCCTGCTGGACCCCTGGCGGGGCGGTGAGCGTGCCGCGCGCTTCCTGCTGCCCACCGTCCTGCTCGTGGTGGCCTTCACGCTCGTCTCCCCCTCCCAGCCGCACTACCCCGCGGGTGCGCTGCTGCCTGCCCTCTCCCTGGGGTGGACGAGCCCGCGGGTGCGGCGACGGTGGAGCCGGCCCAGGAGGTGCACCGTGGTCGCGGCCAACGCCGCCGTGGCCTGTCTCATCTGCCTCCCGGTCCTGCCCGCCACCCAGCCCTGGGTGGGCGTGCAGGCCACCGTGAACCCCACCGCGCGGGACCAGCTCGGGTGGCCGGCGCTGGCGGGTGAGGTGAGCCGCGCCCGGGGAGCCGGGGAGGATGTCGTCGTCGACAGCTACGCGCTGGCCGGTGCCGTGGACCGGTACGGGAGCGCCGCGGACCGGGAGGCACTGCACTCCGGGCACAACGGCCTGTGGGAGCTCGGCCCGCCGCGCTCCCAGCGGGTGGTGCTGGTGGGGGATCACGCCACCGCGCAGCGCGACGCCTTCGCCACCTGCACACCGGGGCCCTCGCCGCGCACCGGGCCCGTGGTGCACCCGGATCTCGTGGACGTTCCCGTGCTGCACTGCGAGGGGCCCGAGGCGGACTGGCAGACACTGTGGCCCCGGTTCCGTCGGCTCAGCGGCTGACCTCCTGCGCGCGGGGCTCCCGGAGGAGCAGGCACCCCGCCTCGAGGAGCAGCGCAAGCAGCATGGCGCCCACGATCACGAGCTCTCCGGCACCGGCCGGCACCACACCGCCCGGCAGCCGGCTCACGGCGGCGAACAGCAGGGCGGTGCTGGCCAGCACCACGCGGGCACCCCGGCGGCGGCGCAGCCACGGGGTGCCCGGGCGGATCCCCGAGGCCAGGAACCCCAGGGCCGGGACCACGAGCGCCAGCACCACGGCCGCGAGGTGCAGGCCCGCCCTGTTCCCCGCGGGAAAGACGCCGGTGGCCACCAGACCCGCGCCCATGACGACGACGCCGCCCGCCAGCACCCTGCCCCACCGGCCCCACAGACAGGCACCCGCTGCCAGGAGCAGCACCCCGGCGAGCGCGATCCCGGTGTTGAACACCCGGTGGCCGGGGGAGCAGATCCACCGGCCCCCGCGCACCCGGCACTCGCCGTCCCCGAGGTCGCTGATCATGTTCTCGTACCAGACGTAGGCGGTGCCCGGCGTGGACAGCGTCAGCACGGCGGTGAGGGCGACCACCAGGACCGCCGCCACCACGAGCAGCGCCCCGAGCCGGGCGCCGTCCCACGCCGCCTCCGGCTCCGGGCCGTCGAGGGGCGCACGGCGTCTCACCGCGACTGCCCCGCGCGCCGCCGGGGTGCGCGCCCGGTCACCTCGGGCACGAGTCCTCCGTGTTCTCCGTGTCAGCCGCGCCCGCCGCCGGGAACCGGAGGCGCATCCCACGCAGGATGTACCCCTCGATGAGGTTGTCCCACTCCAGCGTGGGCGCCTGCACCAGCACGGGCCCGTGGCCCAGCAGACGCAGCAGGAAGCGGTCCGTCTCCGTGATGGCCAGCGGCCGGCCCGGGCACTTGTGGGCCCCGTCGCTGAAGGCCATGCCCGTGGCGTCCGCGCCGGGCGGCATCGTCCGCCCGGGACACACCTCGGCCGGGTGCTCCCCCACGGCCTGCGGATCGGTGTTGGTCTGGCGCACGCAGATGTCCACGAGGTCCCCCGCCGGCACGGTCCAGCTGCTGCCACCGTCCGTGATCTCCACGGGTTCCTGCACGCGGCGGTAGAGGTGGCCCACCACCGGCTCCAGCCGCAGCAGCTCGTGCAGGATGGCGAAGCGCTCCTTCTCACCGGCCACGAGGTAGCGGGCGCGCAGCTCGTCGTTCTCCAGCAGGTGCCACGCGGCCATCACGATGAACTCGCGGGTGGTCACCATCCCCGCGGTGCCGTAGGTGACGCACTCCACCAGGATGTCCGCCGTGGAGTATCCCTCTGCCAGGAGGTGGCTGACCACGTCGTCCCCCGGGTTCCTGCGCCGGGCCCGGATGGCGGGGCGCACGTCCGCCAGGTAGAAGCGGGCAATGGGCACCAGGGCGTTGAACGCCGCACGGGCCCACTGCGCGCGGGTGCGCCCGTAGTCCGGCTTGGTCACGTCCAGCGGGGGCTGGTTGAAGAAGCTCACCAGGCGGCGGCACATCCCGTCCAGCGAGGAGTTGTCGATGCCCACGATCCCCCGCGTCACCTCCACGGTGAAGCGCAGGGCCAGCTCGTCCAGCAGGCACGTCCCACCCGCGCGGGCGGCGTCGGCGGCGAAGGCCGCGGCGCGGGACTCGATGTCCGGCAGGTGGCGGCGCGCCACCACGGCGGGGGCGAAGAACCGGGCGACCTCCTTGCGCTGCTCGTCGTGCAGCGGGCCGTCCGAGACCAGGATGGGGTGGTGGCGGAAGAACCCCTGGGGGATCGCCTCCGCGGTGAAGCCGGCCTGGGTGGTCGCGTGGCGCGCCTGCAGCACCTGCCGAGCCGCCGTGAGACCCCGGATCCGCCACACGGACCCCGTGTGCTCCACCCGGGGGTTCTCGGCCTCCCCGGCCTTTCGGGACCGGCGGACATCCGACTCGTCGACCACGTTGTGCCTCCCTCTCCTGCGCTGCACGGCAGTCTACGGCCCCGCTGGACGACGCCGCGGGGCCCGGTCCGCGGGCCGCTTCAGGGCCCGTCCGGGAGCCAGCCGGGGCCAGTCCGCGTGGCAGGTGCTCGGGTAGGGTGGGGGCAGTCGGAGCGCCCCGGCACGGGAAGGACAGCAATGGATCACGGCCAGTACCTCGTGCTGATGGGGCTGTGCGTGGCGATCACCCTGCCACTCGAGTTCATCGTGGGGGTCCGCGTCTACCGCCGCCCCCGGCGTCTGCTCAAGGTCATGCTGCCGGTGGTCGTCCTGTTCGTGGCGCGGGACCTGTGGGGCATCTACCGTGACCACTGGACCTACAACCCGGAGTTCATCACCGGCATCCACCTGGGCGCCCTGCCGCTCGAGGAGCTCGTGTTCTTCATCGTGATCCCCATCTGCGGTCTGCTCACCCACGAGGCCGTCGGCAAGATCCTCCGGCTCGTGCGGGGGACCGGGCCCCTGCGGTTCCGGTGGCCGGACGGCCTGGTCCGTGAGTCGCAGGAGGCGAGCCGCGCCGATGCCTGAGTACACACTTCTCACCATCCTCGGCGTCATCGCCGTGGTGCTCCTGGAGCTGCTGTGGGCCCGCACCGGGATCTTCCGCACCGCCACCTACTGGCTCGCCATGCTGATCGTCGAGTCCTTCCAGATCCCCGTGGACGGCTGGCTCACCAAGCTGTCCGACCCCATCGTGCTCTACAACCCCGAGGCCTCCTCGGGCATCCGCTTCCCGTGGGACATCCCGATCGAGGACTTCGGCTTCGGGTTCGCCATGGTGACCCTGACCATGATGCTCTGGCACCGGGCGGAGCGCCGCGAATCCCCAGAAGCAGCGGAGTGAGCCCCGCGGGCCACCCGGCGAGCGGGACGCACGACACGCGCCCGCACCCCCGACGACGCCGCCGCGCTCCAGCCCCGCCTGGGCCCCCGCACCGGCAGCGCCGCCGAGGACGCGCCGACCCCCGCACCGTCCCCGCCCACCACGAGAAAGCCGCACCCTGATGAGCACTTCTGAGCAGAACCACCCCGGACGAGACCGCCGCGCCGTGCGGCACCCGGGGCCCACCGGCGCGGCGCGGATCCAGGGTGAGCGCAGCGTCGTCGTGGCCGGAGGCGGGATCGCGGGCATCGCGGCCGCCACGGTGCTGGCCGAACGCGGCGTGCGCGTGACCCTGCTGGAGTCCACGGACCGCCTGGGTGGCCGGGTGGCTGCGTGGCCGCTGGACGACGGCCGCACCATGAGCCGCGGCTTCCACGCGTTCTTCCGGCAGTACTACAACCTGCGCTCGCTCCTGCGCCGCACGGATCCCCCGCTGGAACGACTGACCCCCGTGACCGACTACCCGCTGCTGCGCCAGGGCCGGCCCGGGGACTCCTTCGCGCACATCCCCAGAACCCCGCCGTGGAACGTCCTGGGCTTCGTGCTGCGCAGCCCGGCGTTCACGCCCCGCACCCTGGCCAAGGTCAACGCCAGGGCCGCCCTGGAGATGATGCAGGTGCGCTTCCCCGAGACCTTCTCCGCCTACGACGGGGAGTCCGCGGCCATGTTCCTCGACCGGCTGCGCTTCCCCGAGGGCGCTCGGGACCTCGCGCTCGAGGTCTTCGCCCGCTCTTTCTTCGCGTCCCCCCACGACTTCGCGGCCGGGGAACTCGTGGCCATGTTCCACGCCTACTTCATCGGCTCCGCGGAGGGCCTCATCTTCGACGTCCCCACCGACGACTACGACGCCGCCATCTGGGCTCCCCTCGCACGACACCTCGCGGACCTGGGAGTCACCGTCCGGTGCGGTGCCACGGTGGAGGCAGTAGAGGTCGCAGAGGACCACGCCACCGTCCAGGTGGGGCAGGACGCGCTCACCTCCGACGCCGTGGTCCTGGCCACGGATCCCCGGTCCGCACGAGAGCTCATCGGCGGTCTGCAGGCGCATACCCAGTCACCGGACGTCGCGCGGTGGCGCGACGCCGTGGGCGAGACCCGCAACGCTCCCCCGTTCGCCGTGCTCCGGCTCTGGTACGACGGCCTCGTGGATGCCGAACGGCCCGCCTTCGTGGGAACCAGCGGATTCGGCCCCGTGGACAACGTCTCCGTCCTGGAACGCTTCGAGTCCGGGGCCGCAGAGTGGTCCGCCAAGCACCACGGGTCCGTGGTGGAGGTGCACGCCTATGCCTGTGAGGACGGGTTGCAGCCCGGTACCCCTGAGGCCGCAGAACTCGAGAGGCGCCTCGAGGAGGAGCTGCACCGCGTCTTCCCGGAGTGCGCCGATCTCGGCGTGCACCACCGGGAGTTCCTCCTCCGGGAGGACTGCGCCCTGATCACGCCGGAGAACTGGGCCGGGCGTCCGGGCGTGGAGACGCCCATGGACCGTCTCGTGCTGGCCGGCGACTGGGTACGGTGCGACTACCCGGTGGCCTTGATGGAACGTGCGACGACGACGGGGTTCTTGGCGGGCAACGCGTTGTTGTCCCGGTGGGGTGTCGCGGGTGAGGACGTGTGGACGGTGCCGATGCGGGGCCTGCTCGCCCGCAGGGGTTGAACCGCCCCGCAGGGAGAACACCCGGGGCCGCGGCCGGGCCGGCAGTGCCCCGTCCGGCCGGCAGTGCCCGGTCGGGTCGGGCTGGGCC
>NZ_PHOA01000119.1 GCF_003687455.1 Kocuria tytonicola
GGCGGCACCCTCGGCACCCGGCTGGGCACCCGCGGCACCCTCGGCCTGGGACTGGGCGTACAGCGCCTCACCGATCTTGGTCTGCGAGGACTGCAGCTTCTCGAACGCGGTCTTGACGGCGTCGTCGCCGTCCATCTGTTCGAAGATGGGCCACCACTTCTTGTCCACGGAGCTCTTGTCCGCCCGGTATTTCTCGTAGAGCTCGTCCACGAGCCATTCGTTGCCGGCAAATTCTTCGGGGATAAGGTGATGCGGCTGGTCTGGCACGAGTGATACGCCTCTTCCGTGTGTACTGGTGTCCCGGGTGGCGAGCTGGTCCTCGCGGCCCCTGTGTGGCTCCCACGAGCCTACTGCCGGGGGAGCCGTCGCCGGTCTTCGCGCATGCAAAGCCGTACCGGCTTGCCAGTCTAGTGAGGCGGCTCGGAGCGTGCCACCTATCATGCGCGGGCGAGCGGGGCTCGACGCCGCTGGGCCGGGCGCGGCCGGCCCCGCACCGTGACCCGGGGCACAGCCCGTAGACTGGCTCCTCGTGCGCTTCCTGACGACTCCCACCACGGACCTCACCTACAACGACGTCTTCCTGGTGCCCTCGATGTCCCGTGTCACCTCCCGGTTCGACGCGGACCTCTCCCCGGCCGACGGCACCGGATCCACCATTCCGCTCGTGGCGGCCAACATGACCGCGGTGACCGGACGACGCATGGTCGAGACCATGGCCAGGCGGGGCGGGCTGGGAATCCTCCCGCAGGACATCCCGCTGGACGTGATCGCGGAGGTCACCTCGTGGGTCAAGTCCCGCTCCCCGCGCTGGGAGACCCCGGTGGTGCTGCACCGCTCGAACACCGTGCACGACGCCCTGGGGATCATGCACAAGCGACCTCACGGGGCCGTGATCGTGGTGGACGAGGACGAGCGCTACGTCGGGACGGTGCTGGACGCGGACTGCCGGGACGTGGACCGGTTCACGCAACTGGGGGACCTCGCGCGCAACGACGGCCCGCGGCTCCAGGAGAGCGAGTTCCCCGAGGACGCCGGAGCCGACGCCCTGCGCGCCGCGTACGAGACCCTCTCCGACGCCCGGGTGGGCTCCGCCCCCGTCCTGCGGGGCGGGAAGGTGGCGGGCATCGTCACGCGCCAGGGGCTCGTGCGCTCCACCATCTACACCCCCTCCCTCGACGCCTCCGGACGGCTGCGTGTGGGGGCCGCGGTGGGGATCAACGGGGACGTCTCCGCCAAGGCCGCCCGGCTGCTCGAGACGGGCGTGGACGTCCTCGTGGTGGACACGGCCCACGGCCACCAGCTCAAGGCGATGGAGGCCGTCGCCGCCGTGCGCGCCCTGGACCCGGACGTCCCTGTGGTTGCCGGCAACGTGGTCACGGCGGACGGTGTCCGGGACCTCGTCTCCGCCGGCGCGGACATCGTCAAGGTGGGTGTGGGACCCGGTGCCATGTGCACCACGCGGATGATGACGGCGGCCGGTCGCCCCCAGTTCTCGGCGGTCGTCGAGTGCGCCGAGGCCGCAGCGGACCTCGGGGCGCACGTCTGGGCGGACGGCGGGGTGAAGCACCCGCGCGACGTCGCCCTGGCCCTGGCGGCCGGCGCGAGCCAGGTGATGGTGGGGTCCTGGTTCGCCGGGACCCACGAGGGCCCGGGGGAGATCAACGTGGACGCGAACGGACGGGCCTACAAGGAGTCGTTCGGCATGGCCTCGGCACGGGCGGTGCGCCACCGCACCCTCGGAGAGGACCGCTTCTCCCGCGCCCGCAAGGCCCTGTTCGAGGAGGGGATCTCCAACTCCACCATGTACCTGGACCCGCAGCGCCCCGGTGTGGAGGACCTTGTGGACCACATCACCTCGGGGGTGCGCAGCTCCATGACGTACGCGGGTGCCACGTCCCTGCAGCAGTTCTCGGCGCGCGCCGTGGTGGGGATCCAGTCCGCCTCCGGCTACGACGAAGGCAGGCCCCGCTCCGAGTCCTGGAGCTGACCCGCGGCTCCGGTCCGGCCATGGCGGCCCCGGCGGACCGTGCCCGGGCGCTCGGCACGGGTGGTGACGTTCCCGCGGGTGGTCGCCCTGCACATTCTCATCACGCGGCTAGATGAGAATCGTTCATGATATGCTCGCGCCCGACTTCATGACACTGATTCTCAACGGCTGTGGCCGGGAGTTCGAGGAGGGGGACCACGCCCATGACCGCACCACGCACGAGACGATCCGCAGCCCGAGGCACTATGGCGCTGGGGGCGCTCGCGGCCCTCGTCCTCACGGGGTGCTCCGCCCCGGGCGGCGCGCAGGGCTCGGGGGACGGCGGGGGATCGGGCAAGATCCACGTGGTGACCTCCACGAACGTGTACTCGGACCTCGCCGCACAGGTGGGCGGTGACAGGGTGGAGGCCACCCCCGTGATCGACTCGGGCGCCCAGGACCCCCACTCCTACGAGGCCAGCCCCCAGGACCGGCTGACCGTGGAGAAGGCGGACCTGCTGGTGCGCAACGGCGGCGGCTACGACCAGTTCATGACGGACCTCGCCCGGGACGGCCAGCACGTGGTGGACGCCGTGGCGGTCTCGGGTCTGCAGTCCGAGCAGGAGAAGGATGCCGCGGAGCACGAGCACGCCGGGCACTCGGAGGAGGGCCATCATCATCACCACGCTGGTTTCAACGAGCACGTGTGGTACGACGTGGAGAGTATGGCGAAGGTCGTGGAGCGGATCGGCCAGCAGCTCGGCGAGGTGGACCGGGACAACGCCCAGTACTACACGGACAACGCCCAGCGGGTGAAGACCGAGCTGGACTCCCTGGACGCGAAGGTGGAGGGGCTCGGTGCCACCGGCGGCTACGTGGCCACCGAGCCCGTCCCCGGATACCTCCTGGAGGACGCCGGTCTGCACGACGACACCCCGGCGGAGTTCACCGAGGCGATCGATGCCGGGACGGATGCCCCGCCCGCCGTGCTCAACCAGACGCTGGGCCAGGTGAAGGACGACCACGTAAAGCTGCTCGCGGTCAACAAGCAGACCGCCACGGGCCAGGCGGACCGGCTGCGCTCCGCGGCCCAGGAGGCCGGCACCCCCGTGGTGGAGTTCAGCGAGACCGTGCCGGAGGGTCAGAACTACCAGCAGTGGATGGCCGAGAACGTGGACCACGTGGCCGAGGCCGTGAAGAAGTAGGGACATGCAGACAGAGACAGCGAGCGGCGTCGTGCCGGGCGGGCGAGCCCCGCAGGGCCGGCCCGTGATCCGGCTCTCGGAGGCCTCCCTCGCGTTCGGCGAGCGCACCCTGTGGTCCGGCCTGAACCTCTCGGTGGCACCGGGGGAGTACTTCGCGGTGCTCGGCTCCAACGGCACGGGCAAGACGAGCTTCCTCAAGGTGCTCCTGGGGCTGCTGCCGCTCACGAGCGGCACGGTGAGCGTGAACGGCACGCGTCCGCACGCTGCGGCCTCCCGCGTGGGCTACGTCCCGCAGCAGCGGGGCTTCCCGGCGCGCACGCCGCTGCGCGCGAAGGACCTCGTGGCCCAGGGGGTGGACGGGCACCGCTGGGGAATCCGGACGCATCCCCGCCGCGTGCACCGCCGCGTGGCCGAGCTGCTCGAACGCGTGGGTGCCAGCGAGTACGCGGACGCCCCCGTGGGCCTGCTCTCGGGCGGTGAGCAGCAGCGGCTGCGGATCGCCCAGGCGCTCGCGGCGGACCCCACCGTGATGCTGTGCGACGAGGCCCTGCTCTCCCTGGACCTGCACCACCAGCACGTGGTGAGCGAGCTCGTGCACGAGCAACGCCAGCGCACCGGGTGCGCCGTGGTGTTCGTGACGCACGACGTGAACCCCATCATCGAGCACGTGGACCGGATCCTGTACCTGGCCAACGGCTCCTTCCGCATCGGCACCCCGGACGAGGTGCTGCGCTCGGACGTGCTCTCCGAGCTGTACGGCACGCACATCGAGGTGCTGCGCAGCAACGGCCGGATCCTCGTGGCCGGCCGCCCGGACAGCACCCACCACACCGACTCCCCGGAGGAGCTGATCCCGTGATCACCGCCGCCCTGGACGTGGGCTCCTTCCTGGACTCCGTGTTCGTCTTCGACAACTACGGCGAGCTGCTCGCGCTGCTGCGCAACTCCGTGTGGGCCGGCGCGGTGCTGGGTCTCGTGGGCGGTCTCGTGGGCACGTTCGTGATGATGCGGGACCTCGCCTTCGCCGTGCACGGCATCGCGGAGCTCTCCTTCGCGGGGGCCGCCGCGGCGTTGCTGATCGGCGCGGACGTGGTCACCGGCTCACTCGTGGGCTCGGTGCTCGCCGCCCTGATCATGGGGTTCACGGGTCTGCGTGCCCGGGAGGGCAACTCGTTCGTGGGGGTGCTCATGCCGTTCGGGCTGGGGCTGGGCATCCTGTTCCTGTCCCTCTACGAGGGCCGCTCGTCCAACAAGTTCTCGCTGCTCACGGGGCAGATCGTCTCGGTCTCGTCCCTGCAGCTGACCTCCATGGTGGTGCTCTCCGCGGTGGTCCTGGTGACGCTCGTGGGGGTGTGGCGTCCGCTGACCTTCGCGAGCACGGACCCGCTCGTGGCGCAGGCCAAGGGGCTGCCCGTGCGCGGGCTGTCCATCCTGTTCATGGTGCTGCTCGGCATCTCGGTGGCGCTGTCCGTGCAGATCGTGGGCTCGCTGCTCGTGCTCGCCCTGCTGATCACCCCTGCCGCCGCGGCCATGAACCTCACCGCGAGTCCCCTGCGCACCGTGGTGCTGTCCGTGGTCTTCGCGGAGCTCGCCATGGTGGGCGGGATCCTGCTCGCCCTGGGCGGGAGCATCCCCATCAGCCCGTACGTCACCACCATCTCGTTCGTGCTGTGGCTCGTCTCCCGAGCCGTGCGCGCGGTGCGGGAGCGGACGTCGTCGTACGGGCGCACCACGACGACGCCGCACGGTCGGTCCCGCGCGTCCGTCACCGGGCCCGCCCGCCCCTGAACCGGGCTCAGAACAGGACGCGCAGCGCGGCCGGCAGGACCGTGAGGGACACGGGAAGCGGGCCGAGCCGCTCGCCGTCGCCGTACGCCGCGTCCCGCGCGGGATCCGACGCGGCGCCGTCGTCGAGGGCCACCGTGGCCGAGACGGCGGGCGCCACGCGCACCTCGGGCAGCGCCTCGTGCGTGCGCAGCCAGAGCTGTGGCACGCAGCGCAGGAACCGCCCGATCCCCACGTCCGAGACCATGAAGAGGTCCGCGGCACCGTCCGTGGCGCTCGCCCGGGGGACGATGGTGAAACCGCCGCCGACCGACGAGGTGTTCGCGAGTGTGAGGAACGTCAGCATGCGCTCCGTCGCGTGGCCCGTGCCGTCCGGCGCCGTCCAGCTGAGGTCGTAGCGCCGGGCCCGCAGGCTCACGACGTCCAGGGCAAGGGCCACCGCGTACTTGGCCGACGAGCGGATCCGGGACCAGCGGTTGGCGCGCGCGTTGATGCGCGCGTCCAGACCCAGGCAGACGGCCGTGGCGCAGACGTGCTCGGTGCCGTCCGCGCAGCGCACGGCCAGGAGGTCCATGGTGTGTGGCGCGGACTCGAGACCGCGCAGCACTCGCCCCGCCGCGCGCTCCACGTCCCGGGTGGGCAGACCCGCGTGCCGAGCGAGGTCGTTGCCCGAGCCCGCCGGGACCAGTCCGAACGGCAGCGCCACACCCTGTTCGGCAAGCGCGTGCAGGGCCTGCAGCACGAGGTGGACCATGCCGTCCCCGCCCACGGCGACCACGGCGGCGGTGCGCAGTGCACGGGAGCGCAGGTGCACGGCGAGGGTGTGGGTGAGCTCCGGGGCGGTGTCCGCGGAGATCGGGACGGGGTGCAGCCCGCCGGCCCGCAGGATGCCTGCCGCGCGGTGGCACGCGTCCCGGGCTGCGGCGGAGTGGGGCCGGTGGACGAGCAGGACCTCCCGGGGCCCGGAAGGGATCACCGGGAGGACTCGGTGGCGTCCCCGGCGGCGGCCCTGCGGCGGCACTCCGCGCAGATCCCGGAGATCTCCACCGTGTGGTCCACGTCCACGTACCCGTAGCGCCGGGCGGTGGCGTCCGCCCAGGTCTCGATGTCCGGGGACTCGAGCTCCACGGCGGCACCGCACGAGCGGCACACCAGGTGGTGGTGGTGGTGCTGGGCCTCGCAGCGCCGGTAGATGGCCTCGCCGTCCGCGTTGCGCAGGACGTCCACCTGCCCCAGCTCCGCCATGGACTGCAGGATCCGGTAGGTGGTGGCCAGCGACACGGACTCGCCCTCGTCCTTGAGCAGCCGGTGCAGCTCCTGCGTGGAGATGAAGTCCTCGAGCCGCTGCAACGCACCGGTCACGGCTCGGCGCTGCTTGGTGTTGCGAACCTCCACGGGTTCGGTGGTCCTGGTGCTCAACCCCGGCGTCCTTTCCGCAAGTGGGCGTTCGTCCCATGTTAACGCGGCCGGTGCCGTGCCGTGTTCCGACGCCGGTCGGTGCGGTTCGGAGCCGGAGGCGGGGGTTCAGTGCCGACCGGTGAGGTCCCTCGGGCGGGGCGCAGCCCTCACGCGCTAGTCCAGGGCGGCTCCCGGGCCGCACT
>NZ_PHOA01000011.1 GCF_003687455.1 Kocuria tytonicola
CCGCAGGGCTTCACCATCCTCAACCTGCTGCTCCAGTTCGTGCTCATGGCTCTCATGGTGCTGCTCGCGCTGCCGCCCCTGGTGCTCCTGTTCGTGCACCTGGGCACCGGCGCCGCCGTGTGGAGCTGGGCGGCGCTCGCGGTGGGCCTCGCGGAGGGGGCCATCCTGCTCTGGACCGGTGTCCGGGTGGGCGGGAAGTGGCTGGAAGCACGCGGTCCCGAGCTGCTGCAGGAGGTGGCCGGGTACCGCTGAGCCGGACACCCGGTTTCGGTGCACGGGGTACAGTGGAGGGCATGGAAACCACCGAAGCCCAGCACGTCCAGGGCCCTGCCGCGTGGGCCCGCCGGGTGCTCCTCAGCACCGAGTCCGGGACCGAGACCGTGGGGGGAACAGCCACGATCGAGCGTGAGGAGACCCGCCAGTTCGCGGAGCCCGGTGACCACGAGCGGTTCGCCCACTACGTCCGCAAGGAGAAGATCATGGAGTCGGCGCTGTCCGGCGAACCCGTGATCGCCCTGTGCGGCAAGGTGTGGACCCCCGGACGCGATCCGCAGCGCTTCCCGGTGTGCCCGGAGTGCAAGGAGATCTACCAGGGCCTGCGCCCCGGCAAGGACAAGCCCGAGGACTGACGGCACCCCCGCACCACCCCCGTCCCGCACCACGGGACACCGGCGGCGCCCGCACTGCGGGCGCCGTTGCCGTGCCAGCGGTCCGCACCCGGCGGCGTCGTCCCGGGAGCGGGGCAGATGCGCGCCCCGGAGCGCGCGGAGAGGACGAGCACCACGTGTCAGAGAACGACCAGATGTCCCTTTTCGGGGCGGCCGCGGACCTTCCCCCGGCGTACCCGGACCGAGCCGCGTGGGGCACCGCCCCGAAGCTGCGCGCCTGGCAGGCGGAGGCCATCCAGCGCTACGAGCAGGCGCAGCCGCGGGACTTCATGGCCGTGGCGACCCCCGGGGCCGGCAAGACCACGTTCGCGCTGACCGTGGCCAAGAAGCTGCACGATGCCGGAGTGGTCCAGCGCGTGACCGTGGTGACCCCCACCGAGCACCTCAAGCGGCAGTGGGCGGACGCCGCGGCCCGTGTGGGGCTGGCCATCGACCCCAACTTCAAGAACGCGGACGGTCAGCACGGCCGGGGCTACATGGGGGCCGCCGTGACCTACGCGCAGGTGGCGAACAAGCCGCTGCTGCACCGGGCGCGCACCGAGGCCGGGCGCACCCTCGTGATCATGGACGAGATCCACCACGCCGGTGACGCGCTGTCCTGGGGGGACGGACTGCGCGAGGCGTTCGAGCCCGCCACCCGGCGGCTCGCCCTGACGGGCACCCCGTTCCGCTCGGACACCTCACCGATCCCGTTCGTGACCTACACCGAGGACGCGGACGGCATCCGCCGCTCCACGGCGGACTACACGTACGGCTACGGCAACGCCCTGCAGGACCACGTGGTGCGCCCGGTGATCTTCATGGCGTACTCGGGTCAGATGCGCTGGCGGACGTCCGCGGGGGAGGAAATGGCCGCGCAGCTCGGGGAGGGGTTCACCAAGGACATCACCTCCCACGCGTGGCGCACGGCTCTGGACCCGCAGGGCCAGTGGATCCCGTCCGTGCTGCGGGCGGCGGACCAGCGCCTGACCCAGGTGCGCCGCACCGTGCCGGACGCGGGTGCGCTCGTGATCGCGACCGACCACCAGGACGCCAAGGCCTACGCCGAGCAGCTGCACGCCCTCACGGGGGAGCGGCCCACCGTGGTGCTCTCGGACGACAAGGCGGCCTCGAACAAGATCGACCAGTTCTCGGAGTCCGACAAGCGGTGGATGGTGGCCGTGCGCATGGTCTCCGAGGGGGTGGACGTGCCCCGCCTGGCAGTGGGCGTGTACGCGACGTCGACCTCCACGCCCCTGTTCTTCGCGCAGGCCGTGGGCCGCTTCGTGCGTGCCCGCAAGCGCGGTGAGACGGCCTCGGTGTTCCTGCCCTCGGTGCCCGTGCTCATGGCGCTCGCGAACTCCATGGAGGAGGAGCGGGACCACGCGCTGGACAAGCCCAAGAGCGTGCCCGACGTCGTGGACTTCGACCAGCCCATGGAGACCGGCTGGGACGACGACCTTCTGGAGGAGGCCAACCGCGAGGACCGGGCCTCGTCGGCGCTCGCCCAGGGCAACTTCCAGGCACTGGACTCGGACGCCTCGTTCCACGGGGTGCTCTTCGACGGCGGTGCGTTCGGCGGCGGTGCGGCCGTGGGCTCCGAGGAGGAGGCCGAGTACCTCGGGATTCCCGGTCTGCTGGACCCCGAGCAGGTCTCCGCCCTGTTGCGCGAGCGCCAGTCCCGCTCGGTGCAGCGGCAGGGGCGGGTGAGCCCGGAACCGGAGGAGCCCGCCGTCCCGGACCACCGGCGGCTCAAGGACCTGCGGGCGCAGCTGTCCAAGAACGTCTCGGCGTGGTCCGCGCGCACGGGCACCCCGCACGGCGTGATCCACAACGAATTGCGCGCCAAGTGCGGCGGCCCCGCCGTGGCGCAGGCCTCCGAAGAGCAGCTCAATGCGCGGATCGCCCTGCTGCAGCGCTGGTTCATCGGACGCAAGTAGCCCCCGGGCACGACGCCGCAGGGCCGGGTCCTCCACGCTCCGCACCTCTCGGGCGCTCCGGAAGACGCCCTCCCGGGGGTCCACCGCGGGGTTCGTACCCCGGCGTGCGAGGACCCGGGCGTCCAGACGTGGGCCGCCGCAGGACCGCGCGGACGCGTACGGACCACCTCCCGATCCGAGCCGGCCCGTTCCCGCACCGGGCCACTCCCCACTGGTTCGCTCCCCCGGGGCCGCGCGCGGCGGGAACGCGTCAGGGCAGGTCCGTGACGACCTCCACGCCCACGTCCTCCAGCTGCGCCACGGCCTGCTCGCCGCCCTCCGGGGAGACCGGGGCCGTGAGCGGGAGCAGCAGCCGGGTCTCGTAGCCGGCGTCCACGGCATCGCGGGCGGTGGCCAGCACGCAGTGGTCCAGTGCGAGTCCCACCACGTCCACGGCCTTGATGTCGCGCTCGCGCAGCCAGTCGTCCAGGCTCACACGGTCCTCGTCCGTGCTCTCCTCGGGCTCGCCCATGGGGACGTCCACGTCCGGGGCGGAGAGACCCTCGAAACCGGAGTAGGCGGCGTCGTACGCGCCCTTGCGGAAGAACTCGGTGACGTGCTCGGTGTCCAGCTCCGGGTGGATCTGCGCGCCGTGGGTCTCGGCCACGCAGTGCACGGGCCAGCTCGTGGCCCAGTCCGGGGTGTCGCTGAAGTGCTCCCCGGGATCCACGTGCCAGTCCTGGGTGGCCGCCACCGCGGCGTACTGCGCGTGGTGGACCTCCAGGTACTCGGAGATCCCCGCGGCCACCGCGGCACCTCCGGTGACGGCCAGGCTGCCTCCCTCACAGAAGTCGTTCTGGACGTCCACGATCAGCAGTGCTGTGCGCACGGTTGCCTCCCTGCTCAGTGTGCGGTTCCGGGTTCGATCACGGTGGGGATGACGGGCTCACCCTCGGAGAGCCGGTGCGCGGCCCGCGGCAGCTCCGCCACGGACTCCGCGTGGCGGGCACGCGCCTTGGTCACGGCCTCGGGGCCCGTGAAGCCGTCCCGCAGCTCGCCACCGGTCACGTAGTCCACGATCAGCGGGCGGTCGTCGCCGTCGTCCCGCGGTGCGTGGGACACGCCCACGATCTCGTGGGTGGCCACCCCCTGGGGGCAACGACGGCGCAGGGCGAACTTCTCGCCCCCCACGGACGCCTTCCCGGAGGAGGCCTTCGCCACGGGCTCCATGGTGCCCGAGGCCCCTTCGCGGGACACGAGCTTGTAGACCATCGAGGAGGTGGGGGCCCCGGAGCCGGTGACCAGCCGCGTGCCCACGCCGTAGGCGTCCACGGGCGCGGCCCGCAGCGCGGCGATCGCGTACTCGTCCAGGTCGCTCGTGACCGTGATGCGGGTGTTGGAGTTGCCGAACTTGTCCAGCAGGGCGCGCACGGAGGCCGCCTGGGTGACGAGGTCACCCGAGTCCAGCCGCACGCCGCCCAGGTCCGGCCCGGCGATCTCGACGGCCAGGCGGACGGCCCGTTCGACGTCGTAGGTGTCCACTAGCAGCGTGGTGGAGACCCCCAGGGCGTCCAGCTGGGCGCGGAAGGCCTGCTCCTCGGAGTCGTGGAGCAGGGTGAAGGAGTGGGCCGCGGTGCCCACCGTCTTCACGCCGTAGCGGAACCCGGCCTCGAGGTTGGAGGTGGACTCGAAGCCCGCGACCACGGCGGCACGTGCCGCCGCGACGGCCGCCTCCTCGTGGGCGCGACGGGAACCCATCTCGATGCACGGCCGGTCCCCGGCGGCACCCACCATGCGGGACGCGGCGGAGGCCACCGCCGAGTCGTAGTTCAGGACGGAGAGGATGTAGGTCTCCAGGACGCACGCCTCCGCGAAGGAAGACTCCACGCTCAGCAGCGGCGAGTACGGGAAGTACGTCTCGCCCTCGGCGTAGCCGCGGATCTGGCCCGTGAAGCGGAAATTCTCCAGGTAGGCCACCGTGGCGGCGTCCACCACGCGGGTGTCGCGCAGGAAGCGCAGCTGCTCGTCCGTGAAGCGGAACTGCTCCAGGCCCTCCAGGATCCGGCCCACGCCCGCGAAGACGCCGTAGCGGCGGCCGTGCGGCAGCCGCCGGGCGAAGACCTCGAACACGCTGCGGCGGGACGCCGTGCCGGCGCGCAGGGCGGCCTGCAGCATGGTCAGCTCGTAGTGGTCCGTCAGCAGGGACGTGGCCTGCGGGTGCCAGGAGGAGTGCTCGTTCACGCTGCCAGCCTAGTGGGCGCCCGGCGGAGAGCACATCCGCGGGGCCGCCGTTACCATGGGGACGATGTCCACTACTGCCCTCACGGCCCACGCCCCCGCCTGCACCGTCCTGGTGAGCGCTGCTCCTGCGGAGTCTCCCGCGCTCACCACGGAGGAGGAGGCCGTCACGGCGGTGGACGTGCCCTGGAACGTGGTGGTGTGGGACGACCCCGTGAACCTCATGAGCTACGTGGTCTACGTGTTCCGCGCCCACTTCGGCTATCCGGACGCCAAAGCACGCGCCCTCATGCTCGAGGTCCACCACCGGGGGCGCTCCATCGTGTTCACGGGCACCCTGGAAGAGGCGGAGACCCACGTGAGCGCACTGCACGGCTACGGCCTGTGGGCCACCTACGAGAAGGCGGGGGAGAACTGATGGCACACGGTTTCAAGCGCACACGCAAGGGCATCGTGGGACGGTTCGAGGCCCCCGAGGTGCGGCTGCTCCAGAAGCTGTTCTCGGACGTGGGCGAGACCCTGGCGCCGGAGCCGCGCGAGGAGCAGGATCCGCTGGAGGCGCTCGTGGGGTGGGACGAGGACGTGCCCGAACCCACGGACCCGGCGTTGCGGCGGATGCTGCCCCCGGCGTCGTCGGACCCCGAGCAGGCCGCAGAGTTCCGGCGGCTCACGGACCGGTCCCTCCGGGAGCGCAAGATCGCCGCGCTGAGGGCGTCCTCCCTCGCCCTGGAGTCCGAGCCCGTGGTGCTCACCACGGAGCAGGCGCAGGACTTCGCCCGCTCGCTCAACGATGTCCGCCTGGTGCTGGCCTCCCGGCTGCGCATCGACTCGCCCGAGGACGCCGAGCGCGTGGCCGAGCTCACCGACTTCGGGAAGGCCGAGTCCGTGGAGCAGTACATGGGCGTGGTCTACAACTTCGTCTCCTGGCTGCAGGAGACCCTCATGAACGCGCTGCTGAAGACCCTGCCCGCGAGGTGACGCAGGCCTCACGGCACAAGGTGACTCACGCGCGAGGGGACACGGGAAAAGCACTACAGTTTCCCGGTATGCATGCTGATCGATCTCGTTCCGCCGGGCCCAATCCCAACTCGCCCATCGGCGTGTTCGACTCGGGTGTGGGCGGACTCACGGTGGCGCGCTCGATCATCGACCAGCTGCCCCACGAGGAGATCCTCTACGTGGGGGACACCGCCCACGGCCCGTACGGTCCGTTGCCGATCGCGGAGGTGCGCTCCAACGCCCTGCGCATCATGGACGAGCTCGTGGACTCCGGCGTGAAGCTGCTGGTGATCGCGTGCAACACCGCCTCCGCCGCCGTGCTGCGCGACGCCCGTGAGCGCTACACCCGCGGCTACGACATCCCCGTGACCGAGGTCATCCAGCCCGCGGTGCGTCGCGCGGTGGCCACCACCCGCTCGGGCCGGGTGGGCGTGATCGGGACCGAGGCGACCATCGGCTCGCGAGCGTACGACGACACGTTCGCCGCCGCCCCGCAGCTGGAGATCACCTCCGTGGCGTGCCCGGAATTCGTGGAGTACGTGGAGCGCGGCGTGACCACCGGCCCCGAGCTGCTGCGCACCGCCCAGCAGTACCTGCAGCCGCTCAAGGACGCACAGGTGGACACCCTGGTGCTTGGCTGCACCCACTACCCGCTGCTCACCGCGGTGATCTCCTACGTCATGGGGGAGAGCGTGAACCTGGTCTCCTCCGCGGAGGAGACCGCGCGGGACGTCTACCGCAGCCTCATGGACCACAGCCTGGAGCGCGATCCCGGCCTGGCCCCCCACCACGAGTTCCTCGCCACGGGAGATCCCGTGCGCTTCGAGGGCCTCGCCCAGAGATTCCTCGGGCCCGAGGTGGTCCGGGTCCGGCACACGGCGTCGGTGGCCGAGCAGTACCCCACCGGTTCCCTCGCGACGATCCATCCCGCTCAGCGCTGAGCGGGGACGCAGAAAGGCCAACACGCATGATCCTGACCGTGGTCGGCAACTCCGGCAGCTTCCCGGGCCCAGACTCTCCGGCGTCCTGCTACCTCGTCACCGGCGAGGACGAGAACGGGCGCACGTGGCGCATCGTGCTGGACATGGGCAACGGCGCACTGGGGGCGCTCCAGCGCCACGTGGACCTGCACACCATCGACGCGATCATGCTCTCCCACCTGCACCCGGACCACTGTGTGGACGTGGGCGGGCTGCACGTGGCGGTGAAGTGGGACCCCCGGGGATGGCAGGGGGAGCGGATTCCCCTCTACGGCCCGTCCATGCTGCACACCTACCTCAACCAGCTGCACATGCTCCCCGCCGAGCACTCCATGGACACGGAGTTCGACTTCCACGTGTGGCAGACCGGGGTTCCCGTGACCGTTGGCCCGTTCACCGTCACTCCGTACGCGGTGAACCACCCTTGCCCGGAGCCGTTCGCCCTGCGCGTGGAGCACCGCGGTCCGCACGGCACGGAGGTGCTCACCTACTCGGGGGACACGGATTCGTGCGAGGAGCTCGTGGCGGCGGCCCGGGACGCGGACCTCTTCCTGTGCGAGGCCGCGTACGAGGACGGCCGGGAGGACCACCTGCGCGGCATCCACCTGACCGGGGGGCGCGCCGGAGAGACCGCGGCCGAGGCCGGCGTGCGTCGCCTGCTGCTCACGCACCTGCCCGTGTGGAACGACCCCCGGGTGGCCGAGTCCGACGCCGCGGGGGCCTACGACGGCCCGGTGTCGGTGGCCCGTGCGGGCGCCTCGTACGTGGTGGCGGACCCGACCGGTCGTTCGGTCGATGCGTTGGCACGCCCGGGTGGCGAGGGATAGGCTGACGAGCATGACTTCGCCCCACGGTCCGGCACACTCCTCGGCACGCACTGCGCAGGAGGGTCAGGGCGCATCCCCCGTGGTGCGCGCGGACGGACGGGCCGTGGACGAGCTACGTCCCATCACCATCACCCGGGGCTGGTCCGAGCAGGCGGAGGGTTCCGCGCTCATCGAGTTCGGCGGCACGCGGGTGCTGTGCACCGCATCCCTGACCGAGGGCGTGCCCCGCTGGCTCAAGGGCGAGGGGCGCGGGTGGGTCACCGCCGAGTACGCCATGCTGCCGCGGGCCACGTCCACCCGCTCCGCGCGCGAGTCCGTGAAGGGCAAGATCGGCGGACGCACCCACGAGATCTCCCGGCTCATCGGTCGGTCCCTGCGCTCCGTCATCGACCTCAAGGCCCTCGGCGAGAACACCGTGGTGCTGGACTGCGACGTGCTGCAGGCCGACGGCGGCACGCGCACGGCCTCGATCACCGGCGCGTACGTGGCGCTCGCCGAGGCCATCTCCTGGGCGCACGAGAACGGGGTGCTCAAGCCCCGGGTGAACCCCCTCACCGACTCCGTGTCCGCGGTCTCCGTGGGCATCATCGACGGCGTTCCCATGCTGGACCTGCCCTACGTGGAGGACGTCCGCGCCGAGACCGACATGAATGTGGTCGTGACCGGATCGGGGGACTTCGTGGAGGTCCAGGGCACCGCGGAGGGCGTGCCCTTCCGCCGTGACGAGCTCGACTCCCTGCTGGACCTCGCCGTCTCCGGCTGCGCCCAGCTCTCCCAGATCCAGCGCGAGACCCTGGAGTCCAGCCGTGTCCGATGACACCGGCGACGCCCGTCTGGTGCTCGCCACGCACAACCAGGGCAAGGTCCGCGAGCTGCGGGCCATGCTCGCGGACGCGGGCCTGTCCGATCCCGGGATCGTGGTGGACGCGGGCGCGGTGGGGCTGGACGATGTCGTCGAGACCGGCACCACGTTCCAGGAGAACGCCCTGCTGAAGGCCCGCGCCGCCGCCGAGCAGTCGGGTCTGATCGCACTCGCGGACGACTCCGGGCTCGCCGTGGACATCCTGGGTGGAGCGCCCGGGATCTTCTCCGCCCGCTGGTCCGGCAGCCACGGCGACGACGCCGCCAACCTCCGCCTGCTCCTCGCCCAGCTCGCGGACATCGCGCCGGAGCACCGCGGTGCGAGGTTCGTGTGCGCGGCGGCCGTGGTGAACCCGCGAGGCGCCGAGCACGTGGTGCTGGGGGAGCTGCCGGGTTCGCTGCTGACCGCACCGGCCGGGGAGAACGGGTTCGGCTACGATCCCGTCTTCGCGCCCCACGGCGAGAACGGGCTGAGCTGCGCGCAGCTCACGCCGGAGCACAAGAACCGGATCAGCCACCGGGCCCGGGCCATGGCGGCCGTGCTGCCCCGGGTCCTGGAGTTCCTGCAACGGGAGACCGGGCACGAGACCAGCGCGTCCTCTTCCACCCGATCGGGGCGCGAGGACTGACCCATGACCTTCGCGTGCGGACACCTCCCCTTTGCCCGAGCCGTGGAAGCGGTGCTCGCCGAGGCCGGCGTGCACGTGGACCGCTCCGAGTGGGAGCTGCACGCCGGAGGCTCGGCCCACATCGTGGTGAACGCCGGCCACATGATGAGTGTGCGCATTGCCAAGAACCCCATCTCCGGGGAGAACGTGCGGCGCCGCACCAAGGCGCTCGCCCAGATGCCCGAGTTCGACTTCGCGGTGCCCCGCCCCCTCACTCCCGTGATCCAGGACGGCCGCTACACCGCCGTGGGCATGACCTGGATCCCCGGGGCACCGAGGTCTCCCGGTCCCGTGGATCCCCGCGAGCTGCACCGGGTGCTCCAGCAGATCCGTCACGCGGACCCGAGCGGCGCCGAACCGTGGCTGGACCGGCCCGGTCAGCACTGGGGCGGCCACCGGCGGCGGCACGTGCTGCTCGACCAGGTGCTCCCACGGCTGCTGCCCCGGAACAGGGACCGGGCCCTGCGCGCCATTGAAGACCTCGTCTCACTCGAGACGGTGGCACCGCGGCTGGTGCACGGGGACCTCATGGGCTCCAACATGCTGTGGCAGGACGACCACCTGGTGGGCGTGATCGACTGGGACCACGCGTGCCTGGGGGACCCCGCCTACGACGTCGCCTCGCTGGGGCTGTGGTTCGGCTGGGCCAGCGTCGGTGACGCCACCGACGAGGAGAGCTGCCGCCGGGCCCGGCTGCACGCGCGGATCTTCCCCCTGCAGGCCGTGGCGTACGCCCTGCACCACGAGCTCGACACCGCCCAGGTGCGCCAGGCGGTGGAGAAGGCGGACGCGTGGTTCGAGACGCGGGCCATGGCGGCCGTCTGACCACCCCCGAGCATGTCGGAGCGGGTGCCTAGTCTGGGCGGGTGCCCGTCAGTTTCACCGCCATAGACTTCGAGACCGCCAACCGCAGCCTTGCCTCCGCGTGCGCCCTCGGGGTGGTCAGGGTCCGGGACGGTGAGGTGGTGGACACCCGCTACTCGCTCATCCGGCCCCCCGCGGGTCACGACGCGTTCGAGGCGGGAAACATCCGCATCCACGGCATCCGCCCGGCTGACGTGCGGAACGCTCCCACCTTCGACCGGCTGTGGCAGTGGATGTGCGAGAACCTCACCGACGAGGACCCCGACTCCACTCTCGTGGCGCACAACGCCGTGTTCGACACCGGCGTCATCCGCGCCGCGAACGCGGCGTGCGGTGGGGTGGCGCGCCCCTGGAACTACGCCTGCACCCTGCGGCTCGCGCGGGCGGCCTACACGCTGCGCTCATACGCGCTGCCCTCGGCCTCCCGCGCGGCAGGCGCCGAGGTGGTGGAGCACCACAACGCGCTGAGCGACTCCCTGGCGTGCGCCGGGATCGTGCTCGACCTCGCACGGCGCAGCGGGGCGCGTGACATGGCGGGCCTCGCCGCGCACTACGGCGTGACGGTGCAACGCGCCGCCCTGTGAGCCGCCTGCGGTCCCGCGGCGTGCTACGCACGTCAAGGAACCGGCGTGGGGCGGCGCCCCGGTCCTCCCGTCGTTTTCGGGAGCGGCCGGAGATCGACGCGTCCGGTCAGGGCCGCCAGCGGGCGTTCCACTCCGCGGCCAGCTGCTCCAGCTCCGCCTGCGCGTCCCGCGTACCCGATCGCGCGGCATCGTGGCCGTGCCCCGCTCCGGAGCGGTCCTCCGCGCCCTCCGCGCTGGGATGGGGCCAGCGTGCAGCGGCGACCGTGACCGCGGCGGTGCGGGCAGCCCGCGCGACCGGTCCGGAACCGGGCAGACGCCCGAGAGCCCGCCGAGCGACGTCGTTCTCCTCGCGGTTCCCCGACTCTCCCTCGACCGCAAGGAGCGCGGCGAGCCCCAGGGCCAGCGCGTACGACGCCGCCAGCTCCGGTTCGGAAGCGGCGGTCCCCGCGGCTGCCGCGTCCAGCAGGTCCTCACGTGCCGCTGGATCGGCGCAGCGTGTCAGGAGACCCAGGGTCACCGGTGCGGGGCGGGTGACCAGTTCGCACACGCGGGCGGTCTCAGCAACGACCTCCGTGAGGCTTGCGTTGATCTCAGCGGCCCGGGCCGCAGCATGCACCGCCAGGGCCATCGCTACGGCGGCGGTCTGGGACTCCGGGCTTCCGTGGGTGATGGCCGCGGAGTCCACCGCCAGGGCCACGAGGGACTTCCACCCGATGTTGGGCAGCAGACCGTACGGTGCGGTGCGTGCCAGGACCTCCGGGCTCCCGGCACGCGGCAGCACCGGTCGGACGACCTCCCCGAGAGCACCGGTGGCGAGAGCTGCGAAGCTGTCCCCCGCGTGCTCGCCCGGTTGGGCGAGGAGGGGATGGTCCCGGTCGAAGTCGTCAGTGGGCGGGTGCGGAGCGTCGCTGGGCAGTCGTGCGCCGTTCGCAACCGCCCACCGCAGATAGCCCAGCCATGCGCAGGCCGTGGGATCGGCGGACTGGCCGTCGTTCGCCCAGCGCGCCACCTCGTTGAGGGCGGCCACGGTGCGGGCGGCCAGGTGGGTGGCCTCATCCGGGAGGCCGCCGGGGGTCTCGTGCAACGGGGCCAGAAGTACGGCGCGCACCACGAGCGGGTAGGCGGTGGTGGTCGCATCCAGTCCTCGGTCCGGGGCGATCAGTTCGGGGCTGTCCGGGGTGCTCATGCGCCCAGTCTAGGAACTCGACGAACCGTGTTCACCCGCTGGCCCCCGTGGTGCCGGGTGAACCGTTCCCTCTCAGCGTGAGCCGCCCGGGCAGCCCAGTCCGGACGGGTTGATCCGGCAGTCGTCGGCCACGTTGTGCACGGTGGCTCGCCACACGCTCAGCGGAACGGCGGGGGAGACCACCTGGTTGTAGCCCGCCACAGGCTGCCAGCCGGTGCCCGCGATGTTGTACTCCCCGAAGAAGTACGTGGTGAGCGAGACGGAGTAGTCCCCGGTTGCCGTGTAGACGTGGGAGGTGTCCGTGGGGACGTCCCAGGCCCCCTCGGCGAGCGGCGATCCCGTGAGCGGGGTCGGCCCCAGGGTGGTTCCGTCACCGTAGTTCCAGGTGTACTGGACGGGGTAGGCACGCACCGAGACCGGATAGCCTCCCAGGGCGGTCTCGAACGACTGCGGCTGGGCCACCGCGTAGACGTTCGTGTTCATGTTCTTCAGGGTGTCCGGCGTGGGCTGAACGTGGTTCTCGGCCGGGGCCACGGCCAGTCGCTGAAAATCCTGCAACGTGAACACGGGGAGGGGCACGTACCCGTCGTCGTTCGTGCCCGCGGCCTGGGCATCGGAGACACACATCTGGGTGCCCCGCGCCGAACGGGAACCCTCGTTCGCCCCACCCACCACGATGTCCATGTTCACGCCCGCCGCACCGGACTCGTCCGTGCACTCCTGGGCAGCCCGGCACCTCTTGAGACCGGAGCCCTTCTCCTTGGTGCACGGGTCCTGCAGCCCGTAGGTTGTATTGTTCTTGGCCGTGTCCATGAGGCGGGCATTGAAGAAGATCGAGTCGTCGTCGGACATGAGACGGTCCCGGAGGGCCTTCTGGAAGGCGGGATCGGTGTCGGGGTTCCAGGCGACGCCGGTCTGCCTTTGCTGGTCGGGCCCGAAGCCGCCAGGTGCGTTACTGCGCGGACGAGTGACGCCACCCTCTCCGCCTAAGTGAGCGCGCAGCTTAAGTATGATGTCCGCTCCGTCGGAGGCTGCGCCGTGCTGAAACCCTCCAAAGTCGCCAACTAAGCCACTGCCGCCAATCAAGGGATCTTCCTCAGCGTTTGCAGGAGAAAAAGATGCTTGAAGGAGTGCGAAAATGACTAAACTAAGCAAGCCTATTTTAGCTTTGAACGGATAGGTGCTCGCCTTTGCCACTTTAGACCCGCTCATCACAGCGCGCCCCGGGGTGAGGCTGTCACGTGGGTCCAATGCCCCTCGCGATAATCAACGTAAATATCGATTAGATCCGTTCCGGAAAACGGCGATTGCGTCACTGATTTGGATGAAGAAGGCACAGTCTTCGAACCGGAACTCATAATATCGACCGGTAAGTTGTAACCCCCGTCCATTCTTTTTGTGAATCCACCCGGGAGTATCGTTACTTTTTCCCATCCCCCGATGGCCCAACCGCCATGTTGGTAAAGTGCTTCGATATCATCGAATTGCGCTGTGCATTTTGAGCATTCTGCGGCGGTTACGTCCCGTACCAATGTTGTGTCACCCGTCTGCATGGCGTACCACTGCGCATCAGCGCGGTAGTTCAGGAACGCCTGAGCACCGGCCTCAGTCTCCTTCGTGGCCTCCGCGGGCATCACCGGTTTGGGCACGTTGCGTGCAGGGTGCTCCAGGGTGGCCGGTTCGTAATCCTCGGGCACTTTCTGTCCCGTGGCGAGGACCGTGGGTTCCTCGGGGCGCCAGTCGTCCGGCAGCGGTGACTGGCTGCCGTCGGGAGACGGGTGGGCAGTGGAGGCGGCGGCGTCGTCCGGTGTGGGTGACCCGGAGCCCTGTGGCGAGGCTGCGGACGTGGCCGCGGAGGGGCTCTGGGTGCTGCCGGCTGCGGTCTCGTTCTGGTTCCCGTCGCAGCCTTTGAGCAGGAGTGCGCCCGAGCACACGAGTGCCCACCCTGCCAGGTGTCCGCGCATCGAGCGCGAATGATGCATTCCCATGAATCCCCCTGCGGAATCCGCCGATCTGTGATGTGCCTTACGTTCCGCATCATAGGGGGCTCGATCACGGATGGGCGTGGAAAGGCGCCGCCTGTGGAGAACGAGGAACATGCGCTTGCATGACGCCAGGTCAGACGACAATTCCCACACATCGCCGCGACGAATAATGCGGGATGTTTCAGGTCGAGGGGCATGAGGAAGGGAGGCTCGAGGGGGGGACCAGGCTCGTACCGGACCCCGCCGGTCGACGGGGGCGATGCCCGGGTCCGCTCGTCGGGACCCCCCTCGGGGACCATCGCCTCCGCGGTGCGGCTGGTCATCCGATCTCCACGTTTTCGCCAGGCGCGCTGTGGGTGTCCGAGACCCTCGTTACATTGACCTCATGCTGATTCTGCACACGTCCGACTGGCACCTGGGCCGCACGTTCCACGGCGTGGACATCCTGGACGTCCAGGCGCGCGCCATGGCTGAGATCGTCACCTGGGTGCGCGAGCACGGCATCGACCTCGTGCTGGTCTCGGGGGACGTGTACGACCGCGCCCAGCCGCGCACGGAGGTGATGGAACTTCTCAACTCCACCCTCGCGCAGATCCGTGAGGCGGGCGCCCAGGTGGTGCTTACGAGCGGCAACCACGACTCCCCGGCGCGCCTGGGCTTCGGGGCACGGATCATGTCCCACGGAGGTGTCCACCTGCTCACCACGGCGCAAGGTGCCGCACACCCGGTGCTGTTCTCCGAATCAGGCGAAGGCCTCGTGACCCCGACGACGCCGCACGGCCCCGTCCCGGGTCACGGCACCTCGGCGGGCACCACCACGGTGGCGGTGTACGGCATCCCGTACCTGGAGCCGCGCGCCGCGGCGGCGCAGCTGGAGTGCGCGCCCACGCACCAGGGCGTGCTCGGCGCCGTCATGCAGGACGTGGATGCCGACCGTCGTGCCCGGGACGGTGTCACGTCGGTCGTGATGGCCCATGCCTTCGTCACGGGGGCCCACGCCACGGACTCGGAGCGGATCGTGGACTCCGGGGGCCTGGGCACCGTGTCCGCAGACATCTTCGAGCACCACGACTACACCGCGCTGGGGCACATCCACCGCCGGCAGCGGATCTCCGAGACGGTGCGCTACAGCGGGTCACCCGTGGCCTACTCGTTCTCCGAGGCCGGCCACCCGAAGGGTGCGTGGCTCCTGGACGTGGGAGAGGACGGGGTGCGTGGCGTGAGTCCGCTGGAGCACGAGTCGGGCCTGGAGCTTGCCCGGTTGAGAGGCAGGCTGGAGGACCTCCTGCAGGGAACTGAGCACTCACCCGCCGAAGGAGCGTGGTGCCAGGTGGTTCTCACGGACCCCGAGAGGCCTGCGGCAGCCATGGAACGCATCCGTGCCCGCTTCCCCCGCACGGTGGAACTGCGCTGGGAGCCGGAAGGGGGCAGGGCAATGACCCCGCAGGCCTACGCGACCCGGGTCGCGGAAGCGGCCAGCCCCGAGGAGCTGTGCGGGAGGTTCTACGAGCACGTGCGCCACCGGTCGCTTAGTGAGGCGGAGGCCACAGACGTTTCGGACGCCGTTGCCGCGGTGCGGAGCAGGGAGGTGTCCCGGTGAAGCTGCACCGCCTGGAGATCACGGCCTTCGGCCCGTTCCCGGGCCACGAGAGCATCGACTTCGACGCGCTGAACGACGCGGGCGTTTTCCTGTTGAACGGTGAGACCGGTTCGGGCAAGACGAGCGTGCTGGATGCCATCTGCTTTGCACTCTACGGTTCGGGGCCCACCACGGCCGCCAAGGGTGGGCGCAAGGCCCAGCACAGCGACCACGCGCACCCGCAGACCGGGCCGCGCGTGGACGTGGAGTTCACCGCGGGTGGCCGCCGGTGGCACGTGAGCCGGACGCCCGCGTGGCGTGCGCCGTCGAAACGGGCCGCCTCCGGGTGGACGGAGCGCCACGCCACGGTGCTGCTGCGGGAACTCGTCTCGGGCGAGTGGGTGGAGCGCGGCTACCGTCCTGACGACGTGGGCCAGATGATCCACCACGCGGTGGGTCTGGACAGGGAGCAGTTCACCCAGGTCATGATGCTCCCGCAGGGGCAGTTCGCCCGCTTCCTGCAGGCGGGATCCCGGGAGCGTGAAGAGCTGCTGGAAACCCTGTTCGGCACCGACGTCTACGCCGGGATCCAGGACGAGCTCAAGGCCCGCGCGGACGAGGCGAGGACCGAGTTGCGGTCCGCTGAGGCTGACGTCGAACGAGGAGACCAGTTGCTCGAGCGCTATCGGGGCCGGGTGAACGCTGCCCTGGCGGAACTGCCCGCGGACCTGTGTTCCGAGGTGGCCGACTCCCCGGTCGCGGAGGAGCCCGCGCCGTCGGACCGGGACCTCGCCCGTTGCGGGTGGGACGCCGTCGTGACACGGTGCGGCGCGCTGGTGGACGCTGTGAGCCGGGCGCGGGGTGAAGCGGCCGACCGCTGCGCGGAGGCGGCGTCGCGGCACACACGCAGGGAAGGGCTCGAAGCACTGCTGCGCCGTCGCGCGGAGCTCACCGGCAGGCTCGACGTCCTGAACGGCGACTCCGAGCGGGCCGAGGCAGCAGCCCGGCGGGTTCGTGAGCACACACTGGCCCAGCAGTTGCAGGGGGCCGTGGACCGTGTGGAGGAGTCCGAGCAGCGCGTGGCCTCCCTGCATGCGAGCGTGCAGGAGTTGCGGGGGCGGCTCGCCCCGGACACGGACTCCGGGCAGGCTGCCCGGCAGGTCCTCGCCGGACGGGCAGTTCTCCTCGAGGGACTCGCGGGAGATGCGCCGCCGCCCGAGGGTCTGCGGGACACCGCGGTCGCCGCGGGGGAGTCTGCGCGCTCGTGCGTGCAGCGAGAGCGGGCCGTGGCCGAGGACCGCGCGGCCGCCCAGCGCGACGGCGCACGGTCCGCCGACCTCAGGGGCCGGGCCGAGCGCACGCGGGACGACCTGCGGGTGGCTCGGGAGGAACTGAGCGGCGCGGAACGCCGACGCGACGACCTTGCGCGGGCCACCAGGGACGAGGCGCTGATCCGGGAGCGGGCGCGCTCCGCGCGCGACGCCGTCGAGGCGAGTCGAGAGCATGAACGGGCCAGGGCGGCAGAGACTGGCAGCGCCACCGCCTACGAACGGGCGGAGGCCACCAGGCGAGAGGCTGCCCGCGCCGTCGAGGACCTGGAGGCGCGGCGGTTCGCGAATGCCGCCGCGACCCTCGCGAGTGAGCTCGGTCCCGGCCAGCCGTGTCCCGTCTGCGGGGCCACGGAACACCCACGGCCGGCGAGCATCGAGGACGGCGACGACGTGACCACGGCGACACTCGACCGTGCTCGCGCCGCCCGTGAGGTGGCCCAGGACGCCGTGGATGCAAGACATGCGGAGCTCGAACGGGCCCGCCGCGCCACCGCCGAGACGCTCGCACGCGGTGCGGATCCGGACCTGGACGCCGTGCAGGACAGGGCCCGTGGTGCGCGGGCGGCCGAGGAGCGTCTGGACGAGGCGCTCGAGGCATTGCAAATGTGCGAGCAGCAGCTCGAGGAGGCGCGCGAGCGCCTCGCGGACCTCGAGGCGCAGGCCACCCGCCTCACGGCGGAGGCCGAGGAGGCCCGGACGCGCTCCGAAGCACTCAAAGAGCGGTGCGATCGGGAAAGCAGCGATCTCGCGGGGCAGCTGCGGGGCTTCGCCACCGCCCGGGAGTTCCTGGACCGGGCGGAGGAGCTTGTGCGCCTGGTCAGCGACCTGGATGCCGGCCAGCAGGCTCTGGACTCCGCCCGGCACCACGCCGCCGCCCATCGGGACGCCCTGGACCGGGCCCTCGCGGACTCTCCCTTCGGCGACCCCCAGGAGGTCTCAGCGGCGCTCATGGATCCCGAGAGGGCAGCGCGGGAACAGTCCTGGCTGGAGGACCGGCAGCGGGAGCTCTCCCGCGTGGAGGCGGAGCTGTCCACGGAGGACATGCAGCGAGCCGCACGGCTCACCCCCGAGGAACGGGCGGAGCTCACCGCGGAGGCGCTCGCGCGCGGTGCCGAGGAGCTGGCCGCGTCAGCACAGCTCAGAGACCACCTCACCCAGCAGCTCGGAGGGTTGCGGGCCCTTGCGGCCGAGATCGAGACCTCGGCGCGGGAGGTGCCGGAGCTGGAAGGAGCGTACGAACGGGCCCGGGAACGCTCGGAGCGGTTGAGCGGGCTCGCGGACATCGCCACTGCCACGTCCTCGGAAAACGCCCTGCGCATGACGCTCACCTCGTTCGTGCTGGCCGCCAAGCTCGAGCACGTTGCGGCCGTGGCATCGGAGCACCTGTCCCGGATGTCCTCCGGGCGGTTCACCCTCGTGCACACGGACCAGACCCGCGGTGGCGGGAAGGCCGGCCTCGGACTCGAGATCGACGACTCCTGGACGGGCGTTCGTCGCGGCACAGAGACCCTCTCCGGAGGGGAGTCCTTCTTCACCTCGCTGGCCCTGGCCCTGGCACTCGCGGACGTGGTGCGCGCCGAGGCCGGTGGCCAGGACATCGACACCCTGTTCGTGGACGAGGGGTTCGGGTCTCTGGACGAGCAGACCCTCGAACAGGTGCTTGAAACCCTGGACGGCCTCCGGCGGGACGGTCGGGTCATCGGGGTGGTGTCGCACGTGAGCGAGATGAAGCAGCGGATCGCCACCCAGCTCGTGGTCACCAAGACGCCGCAGGGCTCCCACCTGAGCATCACCACCGGCCCGTGACCCCGGGCAGCCGGAGCCGTCGATCCGAGGGCCCGTCGACCGTCGGCCCCAGCGCTATGGCCCCGCGTAGGCTGAGCGCGTGAACACCGCCATGCACCCCCAGACCACGGAGCTGCCGGCCGGGAGCCTCCCGCCCAGGGAGCAGTGGGTTCGCCGCGACCGGCAGCTCGCGCTCATCACCCTGCTGCTGCGCGTGCCGCAGGTCATGACGCCCCTGGGAGTCCTCACCTGGGTGGCGGTATCCGCGGCCTCGGCGTGGACGGCTGCGGTCAGTTCGGCTGCCCTGTGCCTCGGCATGGCCGTGTGCGGCGTGGGCATGGCGGTCTTCGCGAACGTCCGCTGGCGGCTCTGGGCCCTCGCAGGGGTTGCTCTCATCCAGGGCGTGGTGATGTGGCAGCTCTCCCGGGTGGACGTCGATGCCGTGGGAACCACCTGGGACGCTGCGGGCGCGTTCATGCCGTTCTTCGTCGCGGGTCTCTCCCTGGCCCCGATGGGTCTGGCCGCACGGCTGCGGTGGGTGTCCGTGGTGGAGTCCGAGAACCGTCCCGAGGCGTTCGGCGGGGCCATGCGCCGCGAGTCCGTCAACGAGGCACTGGCCACGGTCCTGGGCGCCGCACTGACCGGGCTGCTGGCCGTGGTGGCAGGACCGTCGTCGGTGCTGCGTGCCTCGGCGATCCTGTCGGTGCTCACCATGGTGCTGTTCGTGGTGCACCCCTCGGCCAGGCATCCACAGGCCAACATGCCCGAGAGCCAGTGGCGCCGGGACCGTCGACCAGCTCCTCGGGCGCAGCAGCGCGCGGCGTTCCGGCTGCGCCACGGCCTGCTCTACGGCATCGCCGCGCTGAACGCCCTGCTCGGCGCGGCTCAGGGATGCCTCGCGGTCTACTCGGTCTCCCTGGACACGGTGAAGACCATGGGGGTGATGTACGCGCTGGTCGGATTCGGGGCGGCGGCGGGCTCCAGCCTGGCGGTGCGCTTCCGCCACCGCATCACGGCCGCCAACATGTGGGTCCTGGTGGCCACGGGCGCCCTGCTCACGTCCATGCTGCTCTCCGGGCCCTCCGGCACAGTCGGCTTCTCCGTGGTGCTCATAGCCGTGGGCTTCTTCTCCGGTCCGTGCCTGCTGTGCATCCACAGCTCCGCGGGGCAGGTGGACATGGCCCACGGCTACATGGGTCTCGTGGGCCTCATGAACGTGGCCACGAGTGTGGCCACCGCCCTGGGCCTGATCATCTGCGCGTACCTGGGCGTGCACCACGACTACATGTCCGCCGCCATGGTGCCCGTGGCCGCCTCGATGCTGCTGCTGGGCACGGCTCTCGTCTTCAACCACGGGCTGCGCCGCGCCCCCGGGCCGGAGCCGAGGATCTGAGCCCTCGCTCCGGCCGGGGCCAGGGCGGCTCGCCGTCGCGAGCACCCGCCGGGGCACGTGTTGCAGGAACGGTGCCCCACCAGCACGACGCCGCCTCCGGAACCGTACCCGCGAGGGTCAGGTTCCGCAGGCGGCTTCGTGCGCTCCTGGTGCAGGGTGCTCGGCTGAACTCAGGAACCGCGCGCGATCCACTCCGCCAGGTGGGGCTTCTCCCGGCCCACGGTGGTGGAGTCCCCGTGGCCTGTGAGCACGAGGGTGTCCTCCGGGAGCGTGAACAGGCGCTTGGCGATCGAGTCGATGATCGTGGGGAAGTCGGAGTAGGACCGGCCCGTGGCGCCGGGACCGCCCTGGAAGAGGGTGTCTCCGGTGAAGACGACCCCGTCCTCGCCCAGGTCCGGTGCGTGGAAGACCACGGAACCGGGGGAGTGCCCCGGGGTGGCCACCACGGTGACGGCCACCGTCCCGGCGAGGATCTGCTGACCGTCGTGCAGGGGCTCCGGCTCGGGACCCTCGGGATGAACGGCGCGCCACAGCATGAGGTCCTCGTGGTTCATCATGACGGGAGCGTCCGTGCCCGCCCGCTCCACGAACTCGCGCACGGCCTTGATGTGGTCGTCGTGGCCGTGGGTGAGCAGCACGTGGGTGATGGTGCGGTCGGCCACGGCGGCGAGCACCGCCTCGGGGTCGTGCGCGGGGTCGATGACGGCGCACTCCGCCTGGTTGCCCAGGACCCAGACGTTGTTCTCCACCTCCCACGTGCCGCCGTCCAGGTTGAACGTCCCCGCGGTCACGCAGTTCACCACGGTGACCCCGCCGCGGGGATCGGTCAGGACGGTCTCGGGCTGCCGGGTCATCGCTGCAGCTCCACGACCGAGCGCAGGACCTTGCCGGACTTCATGGTGTCGAACGCGGCGTCCACCTGGTCCAGAGCAATGCGCTCGGACACGAAGGCGTCCAGGTCCAGGCGCCCGAGGACGTACTGGTCCACGAGCATGGGGAAGTCGCGGGAGGGCAGGGTGTCCCCGTACCACGCCGACTTGATGGACCCGCCGTGGGAGAAGACCTCGTCGAGGGGAAGCTCCGCGGTGGTCCCGGGATCGGGAACGCCCACGAGCACCATGCGCCCGGCGAGGTCCCGTGCCTGGAAGGCCTGCAGGAAGGTGTCCGCCACGCCCACGGCGTCGATCACGAGGTCCGCGCCGTTGCCCCCGGTGAGCGCGCGAATGGCCTCCACGGGGTCCTCCGAGCGGGAGTTGACCACGTGGGTGGCGCCCAGACGCTGGGCGGTGCGCAGCTTGTCGTCGTCCACGTCCACGGCGACGATCGTGGTGGCGCCCGCCAGGGCGGCACCGGCCACGGCCGCGGTCCCCACGCCACCGCAGCCGATGACCGCCACGGAGTCCCCGCGCTGCACGGCGCCGGTGTTGATGGCGGCACCGATGCCGGCGGTGACACCGCAGCCCAGCAGGCCCACGGCGGCGTACTGGTCGTCCTCCAGCGGGGACTCGATGCGGGTGCACTGGCCTGCCGCCACGAGGGTCTTCTCCGCGAAGGCGCCGATCCCCAGTGCAGGCTCCAGCTCGGTGCCGTCCTCGAGGGTCATGCGCTGAGAGGCGTTGTGGGTGTCGAAGCAGTACCAGGGCTGGCCCCGGCGGCAGGCTCGGCACTCACCGCACACGGCCCGCCAGTTGAGGATCACGTGGTCACCCACGGCAACCTCCGTGACCCCGTCTCCCACGGCGCTGACCACACCGGTGGCCTCGTGGCCGAGGAGGTAGGGGAAGTCGTCGCCCACGCCGCCCACCTTGTAGTGCAAGTCCGTCTGGCACACCCCGCACGTGAGCACGTCCACGAGTGCCTCTCCGGGCCCGGGATCCGGAACCAGGATGGTCTCCACGGTCGCGGGCTCGTTCTTCGCCCGGACCACTACGCCCTTGACCTTGTGCATGAAGTTGCCTCCGTCATCGTGCTCGGTTGCGTGCCGGTCCCAGTATGGGGGGTGCCGCACGGACCCGCACAGTGCCCGGGCGGGTCGTTCGCCGCCCGGTGAACGGTGGGCGGTGAGCAGCGGCAGCGGGCAGCTGGCGGCCGGTGGCGTGCGGCGGCGGACCATGACACGGAACGGGCCCGCACGGTGTGCACCGTGCGGGCCCGTCGGGGCAGGAGTCCGGGAGGGAACGGGCTCAGCTGTCCTGGGAGTAGTCCAGGTGCTCGGTGTGGAGGCGGATCTTGCGGCCCTCGGCTTCCAGCTTCTCCTCCTTGGCGCGCAGCTTCTCCACCTGGGTGGTGTCGCGGGGCGGGAGCTGGATGGTCTCCTCGGCCCGGATGCCGCCCTGCAGCTGGCGGCCGCGCTCGAGCTCGGCGTCCACCTCGGCTCCGAAGAGCAGCGCGTTGTTCATGACCCACAGGCCCAGCAGCAGGATGATCACGGAGCCGATGACCCCGTAGGTGGCGTTGTACTTCGCGAAGTTGGCCACGTAGAACGCGAACGCGAGCCCCGCAACGATCATGAACACGAGCGAGATGGCCGCGCCGGGGCTCATCCAGCGGAACTTGGGCTGCCGCACGTTCGGAGTCGCGTAGAAGAGGATGGCGATGAGGAGCACGAGCAGGACCAGGACCACGGGGATCTTGGCCCAGTTCCACACGGTGACCGCGGTGGATCCCAGACCCACGGCGTCACCGAGGGTCTGCGCGAGGTCTCCCGAGAGCAGCACCATGATCATCACGGCGGCGACGATCAGCACCACGATCAGGGTCACGAGCAGTATGACGGGCTTGAGCTTCCAGAAGGGGCGCCCCTCGGCGACCTCGTAGATGCGGTTGAGCGCGCGGGAGAAGGCACCGGTGTAGCCGGAAGCGGTCCACAGCGCACCCACGATGCCGACCACCAGGGCGAGTCCGGCACCGGACTGGGTGGTCAGCTGCGAGATCGGCTCCGAGAGCAGGTCCACGAGGGCCGCGGGTGCGTACTGGTCCAGGAAGTCCAGGATGGCCTTGGTGGTGGCCTCACCCTGGCCGAAGACGCCCAGCAGCGACACCAGCGCCAGCAGCGCGGGGAAGATGGACAGCACCGCGAAGTAGGTCAGGGTGGCGGCGAGGTCCGTGCAGCCGTCCTTGGTGAACTCGGACAGTGCCCGCTTGAAGATGTACCCCCATGACTGCCCCTTGAGCTTGCCGGGGGAATCGGGCTTGGTGCCGTGGTCCGGGTGGGGCGCGGAGTCCTCCCGGGCCACTGTGGACTCCAGGTTCTGGTGGGTCATGGGGGTCCTCTCGAAGGGGGAAGCAGCGATCTCCGCGGTGTTCTGGCAGAACTGCCGCACTGTGTGCACCACGGGGTCAGGAAGAAGTGTACTGATCTTGGAACCTGCAGGGGCATGGTGAACGCGTCCGGGAGCGAATGCGGCGGGGGGGAGACAGATCACCGCGCCCGTGAAAGGTTCACGGACGCGGTGACGGGTGCTGCGGTGGGCTACCGGGACAGCGAGAGCGCGTACTGGTGGATGCGCTCGCTCAGCCGTGTGAGCACCCGGATCTCCTGGGAGTCCAGTGCCGTGCTCATCACGTCCGCGACCTTCTGGTCGTTGTCCTCGGAGATCTGCTTGTAGAGCCGCCCCCCGGCCTCGGTCAGCGCCACTCGCACGCCTCGCAGGTCCTGCGAGTCCTGGCGGCGGGTGACGAGACCCTTGTTCTCGAGCCGCTCCAGCATGCGGGACAGGCTGGACTGCGTGAGCAGCACGTGGCTGTTCAGGTCCCGCAGCCGCAGTCCGCCACGATCCGCGCCGTCCAAGGTGGCCAGCACCTCGAACTCACGGCGTGAGAGACCGCGCAGGTCCACGTCGCGCTGCAGCTGCCGGGTCACCGACACGTGGCAGCGGCTCAGAGCGTCCCAGGCCTCGATGCTCCCCCTAGATGTCATAGTTCCCCCTTTGCGACGTTCACCCCCTATGAACGTTATCTATATGTTACGAGAGCAAAAGGATGCATTTCCGGCCGCCGCTGTCCACACTTCTGGCCGAACGGGGCGTGCCTGTCCACGCAACGGGGTACACGACGGCGCGGGGGCCGGTACGCGCAGTGCGTACCGGCCCCCGCGGGCCCACCCGAACGGGTGGGCTACTCGATGCCGAGCACCGAGGCGGTGTGACCCATGATCTCGTCCGCGAGGCGAGGGTTGTCATTGAGCGTGGTCCCGTAGGACGGGATGAGCTCCTTGATCCGGGGCTCCCACTCGGACATCTTGGCTGGGAAGCACTTGGACAGCAGGTTGAGCATGATCGGCACGGCCGTGGAGGCACCGGGGGACGCCCCGAGGAGGGCGCCGATGGAGCCGTCCGCGCTGGTCACGAGCTCGGTGCCGAACTGCAGCACGCCGCCCTTCTTGGCGTCGGACTTCATGACCTGCACGCGCTGGCCCGCCTCGATGAGCTCCCACTGGGAGCCGTCGGCGGTGGGGTAGTACTCGTGCAGGGCATCGATGCGCTGCGCCCTGGTCTTGGTGAGCTCGCCCACGAGGTACTTAACGAGGTCCAGGTTGGCCATGCCGGCGCGGGTCATGGGGTAGAGGTTGTGCGCCCGCACGCTCTTGGGCAGGTCCAGCAGGGAGCCGTGCTTGAGGAAGTTGGGCTTGAACCCGCCGTAGGGGCCGAACATGATGGCGCGGCGCCCGTTGACGTAGCGCGTGTCCAGGTGGGGCACGGACATGGGAGGTGCTCCCACGGAGGCCTGGCCGTAGACCTTGGCGTTGTGCTGAGCCGTGACGGAGGGATCGGTGTTGCGCAGGAACAGCCCGGACACGGGGAACCCGCCGTAGCCCTTGGCCTCCTTGATGCCGGACTTCTGCAGCAGCGGCAGCGCACCGCCGCCCGCACCCAGGAAGACGAAGCCCGCGCGGATCACGCGGTTGTTGTCGCTGTTCAGGCGGTCCTCCACCGAGACCAGCCAGGAGCCGTCACTCTGGCGGTCCAGGGTGGTGACCTCCTGGCCGTACTGCACGGTGATGCTTCGCCCGGTCAGGTGGTCCAGCATCTGGTTGGTGAGGGTGCCGAAGTCCACGTCGGTGCCCTCCGGGGCGAACGTGGCGGCCACCCGGCCTGCACCGCGCCCGTGCATCGTGAGCGGTGCCCACTGCGCAATCAGGTCGCGGTCCTCGGTGAACTCCATGCGCTCGAAGAGCTTGTGGGGCTTGAAGGCCTCGTAGCGGGCCCGCAGGTAGGTGGCGTGGTCCTCGCCGAACACCATGGACACGTGCGGAACCGGGTTGATGAAGGAGCGGGGTTCCCGCAGCGTGCCGTTCTCCACCAGGGAGCTCCACAGCTGGCGCGTGACTTGGAACTGCTCGTTGATGTTCAGCGCCTTCTCCGCGCCCACGGTGCCGTCCGCGGCCTGCGGGGCGTAGTTGAGCTCGCACAGGGCGGAGTGCCCGGTGCCCGCGTTGTTCCACGCGTTGGAGCTCTCCAGCCCGGCCGCGTCCAGGCGCTCGAGCACGAGCAGCTTCCAGTCCGGCTGCAGGTCGTTGAGCAGGGTTGCCAGGGTGGCGCTCATGATGCCGGCGCCCACGAGGACGACGTCGACGGATTCGGTGGGCTGAGGTGAAGTCACTGTGTCTCCCGTGCGTGCAGGGTGGGCGCGGCACTGCGCCCGTGCGTTCGTCGTCCAGGGTATCCCCAGCCCCGGGCTTCTCCCAACGCGTCCCGGGGCCGCACGGGGCGCGCCACGACGCCGCCCGCGCGCCTCGCCGGGGCCGGGTCACCGTCCGGGCTGCACGGGGCGGTGAGTGGGTTCAGGCGAGCTGCAGCTCGTTGAAGCGCTCGAACCCGGTGGAGGTGAGCGGGAAGCTGACCACGCGCGAGTTCACGGCCACGGCAGAGACCGGGTGGCACAGGGGAACCGCGGGCAGCACCTCGGACACACGGTCGTTGAGCGTCTTGTACGCGGCGGTGCGGGGGTCCCCCTGCGCCATGCCGGCGGCGCGGTTGACCGCGGTGGTGAGTCCGGCGTCGTCGTCCCCCAGCAGGGCGAGCTCCGTGCCCAGGAGGGGGCCCATGAAGCTGTCCGGGTCCCGGAAGCTCCCGCTCCAGCCCATGAGGCTGAACGCGTGGTCACCGGACGGATCCGTCACGGCGTCCGCGTAGCCGCGGTCCCAGTCCATGGGCACGGGGGTGATGCGGAAGCCGGCCTTCGTGAGCTGGGCGGAGATCTGCGCGTACACCCGCTCGGGCTCCTGCAGGTACAGGCGCGAGGTGTTGCGCGGGTAGACGAACTTCAGGCGCTGGCCCCTGTAGGAGCTGGCCTGGAGCAGGTCCTTGGCGCGCTGGGGATCGTAGCCGGGGATCTGGAGGTTGTCCCCGTCCACGGTGAAGCGGGCCGGCACGAACTGGTCCGCCACATTGGTGCCGTTGGGGAAGAGGTTCTTCGCCAGAGCCCCGCGGTCCACGGCCGCGGCCGCGGCCCGGCGCACGTCCACGTCCCGGAACAGGGGCAGGGAGCGGTTCATCCCGAGGTAGCACACGGAGTAGGGGTCCCGGTAGAGCACCTGCACACCCTCGCGCGCCAGCGGCGCGAAGGCGTCCATCCCCACGAGGTCGTAGGCGTCCACATCCCCGCTCAGCAGGGCGGCGCAGCGCACGTGGGCGTCCGGCACCACGCGCATCTCGAGTGTGCCCACCTGACCCAGCTCCCCCCAGTAGCGCTCGTTGGCGAGCAGCGTGACGCTCTCGGGGTCCGCGGAGTCCAGGCGGAAGGGGCCCGTGCCCACGAGGTGCTCGTCCTCGGTGCCCGCACGGATGCTCTCGGGGGAGGCCATGCCGAAGGCGGGCTGGGTCAGTGCGGAGAGCAGGGGGGAGTAGGGGCGGGTCAGTCGGAGCACCACGGTCCGCTCGTCCGCGACGTCCACGCCCGCGTAGCAGGAGGAGACCGAGGACCCGGTTCGGCCGTGGCGGAAGGTCGTGGCGAATGCGCACCGCGGTGCCCACGGCTGCTCGGACTCGGACTGTGCCTGCCACTTCTCGAAGTTCGCCTTGACCGCGGCGGCGTCGAACTCGGTGCCGTCGTGGAACAGGACGTCGTCCCGCAGCCGGAAGGTCACGGAGCGCTTGTCGTCCGCCACGGTCCAGGACTCCGCCAGACCGGGTGCGGCCTCCCCCGTGGAGCGGTCGGCCGTCACGAGCCCCTCGAGCACCTGCGTGGCGATCCGCGAGGTCTCCTGGGAGGTGCGTCGTGAGGGGTCCAGGCCCGTGGGTGCCGCCGCGTGGGCCAGGACGAAGTGACCACCGGGGACCGATGCGCTGGACCCGGAGTGCGCGCCGGGACGTCCGCAGCCGGTCAGGACCGCGCCGAGTCCGGCGGCGGCAAGGAACGCACGCCGCCCGAAACCGTTCTCATACGTCACCGAGGGCCCTTTCTGCCGCCGTGGTCCCGTTCTGCGTGGCGGTCCGCAGCTGTCTGGTGCGCAAGACGGGAATCGAACCCGCACGCCGTGAGGCACAGGAACCTAAATCCTGCGTGTCTGCCAGTTCCACCACTCGCGCCGCTGCCGGGTCCGGAGCCAGCAGGGTCCGGCTCCACCCGGGAGCGCCCACCTTATCAACCGCCCGTCATGCGGATGGCCCACGGCGCCGAGGGCCCGCGGCCCTGGCCTCGGCGCCGGGCACGTTCGCGTCCCGCGGGCCAGCTGTGGGGGCCGTGGGGGAGCAGGAGCAGGTTCAGCCGTCCAGGCCGAGGTCCCGGCGCAGCTTCGCCACGTGACCGGTGGCGCGCACGTTGTACTGGGCGAGCACCACGGTGCCGGTCTCGTCCAGGACCACGGTGGAGCGGATGAGGCCCTCGTAGACCTTCCCGTAGTTCTTCTTCTCGCCCCAGGCGCCGTAGGCCTCGGCCACCCGGTGGTCGGGGTCGGAGAGCAGCGGGAAGCCCAGCTCCTGAGCTGCGGCGAACCGCTCCAGCGCGGCCGGCTCGTCCGGGGAGATGCCGATCACCCGGTAGCCTGCGGACGCGAGCGAGGCCAGGCTGTCCCGGAAGTCGCAGGCCTGCGTGGTGCACCCCGGGGTGGCCGCGCGCGGGTAGAAGTACACGATGACCTTCTCGCCACGCATGTCCTCCAGGGACACGGGCTTCCCGTGGGCGTCCGGGAGGGTGAAGGCAGGGGCGGCGGTGCCGGGGGCAAGGCGATCGGCCATGAGGTGTTCCTTACGGTGTGGTGACAGATGTTCCCTAAACAGTCCGACCTCGCGTACAGTTCAGGGGTGCGGACGGGGTCGCGCTGCTCGTCAGGTGATCATCCCACGGCCCGGGTGTCTCTCGTCCCGGCCCTCCGCACGACGCCGCTCGGTCGGCATCCTCTGCGCGGTCGGGATCCCCTGCGCACGCGGGAGCCCGGCGGCGGGGGATTTGACTTGAACGTCCTCCTGGAGTATAGGAAGCGGATCACGTCGAGCGGATATAGTTGTCTCATGTCGTACAGGAACCAGTGGCCCACGAACCGTCTGCTGTCCACGGCAGCGCGACTCGTGGAGCACGCGTGGAACGAGGACCTCGCGTCTCTCGGGGTGACCCACGCGGGCGTCATGGCACTGGACGTCCTGCAGTCCGAGGGGAGCATGACGCAGGCCCAGCTCGCGAGTCAGGTGCGCGTCCAGGCGCAGACCATGGGCAAGACCCTGCACCGCCTCGAGGCCCACGGCCACGTGACCCGTTCCCGCAACGAGCGTGACCGCCGCTCCCACGTGGTGGCCATCTCGCTGGCGGGGGAGCGGGTGCTCGCGGACGCGGCGCGCCTGGAGCAGAATCTGCTGGGTGAGTCCCGTGACTCCGACGAGCAGTTCCGGGACCGCCTCGTGGAGATCATTGCCGCCCACGGTGGAGCCCGGTGGCGCAGGGAGGTCGAGGACGGTCGCTCCCGGAGCCACGGTGCGGCGACGGCGGACCGGGGCGCGGGAGCCCTTGCAGAGGGTCACTGACCCCTCCCTCTTTCTCCACCCGCTCTTCCTGCACCGGCAGACGCCGCTGCCCGGCCCGCCCCGGTTGCTCTCCGAGACCCCCTGCCCCGCGCCGTGAAGCCCGTCGTACGGGCCGGGAATCCTGAACCCGGGCCTGGACGGGGTGCCGGACACGACAAAGGCCGGACCACCACGGTGGTCCGGCCTTCGTCTCTGCTGTGCGCCCCCAGGGACTTGAACCCTGAACCCATTGATTAAGAGTCAATTGCTCTGCCAATTGAGCTAGAGGCGCGTGTGCTGCTGTCGGTTTGCGGCGGTCTTTCCCCGCTGCTTTCCCCTGCAACGAGAGATAACTTTAGCAGTCCGACGGGGTGAGTCAAATCGAGGTCCGGGGGTGGCTCGCACCCCGGGCGGTGCGCACCGGCGGGCGGCCTGCCGCGCCGTAGAATCGGTGTCATGAGCCACCCTGGACCCCCCGTTGACCCTGCCTCCCTGCGCGTGGTCTCCCTGCCGGAGCAGGAGCTGTTCGATGCGGTGGTGCCGCACGTCACGGACTTCCGCTGCGTCCTGTGGGACATGGTGGGGGAGCCGGAGGGGTGTGCCCGCGAGGAGGTGGATGTCGCGGTGGCCCCCTACTACAGTGCGCGCTGGCGGAGGGATCCCTCCGTCCTGCGGGACGTCTCCCTGCTCCAGTTGCAGTCGACGGGCTACGACGGGGTGCCCGAGCTGCTCGGGGACGGCACCGCACTCGCCGCGGCCGGCTGGGTCCACGCCGCCGGAACCGCCGAGATCGCGCTGGGTCTGATCCTCGCGGCCCAGCGCAACCTGGACCGTGCCGTGCGGCAGCAGGCGGACGGTGTCTACCGGCAGTTCTTCTCCCGCTCGCTCGCGGACTCCCGGGTCACCGTGGTGGGGGTTGGGGAGATCGGGCGGGCTGTGGTCGCGCGGCTGGAGCCGTTCGAGGTGGAGCTCACCCGGGTGGCCAGCACGGCGAGGGAGGACGAGCGGGGGAGCGTCCACGGCATCGCCGAGCTGGGGGAGATCTTGCCCCGCACGGACGTCCTGGTGCTCGCCCTGCCCCTCAGCGACGCGACCCGTGGACTCGTGGGCGCCGAGGCCCTGGCGGCCCTGCCGGACGACGCACTGGTGGTCAACGTGGGCCGCGGGGCCGTGGTGGACACCGTGGCGCTGAGCGCGGAGGTGTGCTCGGGAAGGCTGCGGTGCGCGCTCGACGTCGTGGAGCCCGAGCCCCTGCCGGGAGACCACCCGCTCATGAGCGCCCGGGGGTCGATCATCGCGCCCCACGTGGGCGGTTCCAACTCCTCGTACCTGCCACGGATGCGGGACCTCCTCCTGCAGCAGCTCGCCGCCCTCCGGCAGGGCAGGGCGCCGCAGTTCCTGGTCAGCCCGGGGCGTCTCATGATCTGAGACGAGGTGTCCGCAGATTGACACGATGGTTTCCTGCGTCACACCATGAGGGCATGACTTCGGCGCTGCGCATCATCATCGACCTCGTACCGGTCGTCCTCGTGGGACATCCGGCCTGAGGCGGTCTCGACGCGCGCGTTCCCCAGGCCCTCAGCCCACGAGATCCGTGGCAGGGGCCTTTTTCATGCACGACCCCATCCCGGTCGCACCCGCCAGGCACCACCCCGCCGGGCATCCCGCACCCCACAGCACGTAAGGACACAGCACATGAGTAAGGACCAGCCGATCTCCCCGGCGGTGATGGCTCAGCGGCGCGCTCCGTCCGCGCCCACGGAGCAGGCCGCCGAGTCGGACCAGGTACTGCTGACCGGTTCCGCCACGGATGTCGTGGCCCCGGAGGAGATGACCGGCTCGCAGGCCATCATCCGCTCGCTCGAGCTGCTCGGTGTCACGGATGTCTTCGGTCTGCCGGGTGGCGCGATCCTGCCCACGTACGACCCGCTGTTGGACACGGACAAGATCAACCACGTGCTCGTGCGCCACGAGCAGGGCGCGGGCCATGCCGCCGAGGGCTACGCCCTGGCCTCGGGCCGCGTGGGGGTGTGCATTGCCACCTCCGGCCCCGGTGCAACGAACCTCGTGACGGCACTGGCGGACGCCAACATGGACTCCATCCCCATGCTTGCGATCACCGGCCAGGTGGCCAGCTCCTCGATCGGCACGGACGCCTTCCAGGAGGCGGACATCGTGGGGATGACCATGCCGGTGACCAAGCACTCCTACCTGGTGACCGACGCCCGGGACATCCCCCGGGTGCTCGCCGAGGCCTACCACCTGGCCTCGACCGGCCGTCCGGGACCCGTGCTGGTGGACGTGGCCAAGGACGCCCAGCAGGGGAGCCTGACCTTCAGCTGGCCGCCGCACGTGGAGCTCAAGGGCTACCGCCCCGTCACCCGGGGGCACTCCAAGCAGATCAAGGAGGCGGCCCGTCTCATCGCCGAGGCCAGGCGTCCCGTCCTCTACACGGGCGGCGGGGCCATGCGGGCCGACGTCGCCGCGGAGCTGACCGAGCTGGCCGAGCTCACCGGGGCCCCCGTGGTCACCACCCTGACGGCCCGCGGCATCTTCCCGGACTCCCACCGGCAGAACCTGGGGATGCCGGGGATGCACGGCACGGTGCCTGCGGTGTACGCAATGCAGCAGTCGGACCTGCTGATCACGCTCGGCGCGCGCTTCGACGACCGCGTCACCGGTCAGCTGGACACGTTCGCCCCGAACGCGAAGGTGATCCACGCGGACATCGACCCCGCGGAGATCTCGAAGAACCGGATCGCGGACGTGCCGATCGTGGGGGACCTCAAGCACGTGATCCCGGACCTCACCCAGGCCGTGCGCCAGGAGTTCGCGGACGCGCAGACCCCGGACCTGACCACGTGGTGGGAGACGCTGGACTCCCTGCGCGAGACCTACCCCCTGGGCTACACGAGCACCGACGACGGCCACGGCAGCCCGCAGCACGTGATCGAGCGGATCTCGGCACTGACCGGCCCGGAGGCCGTCTACGCCTCCGGTGTGGGCCAGCACCAGATGTGGTCCGCCCAGTTCGTGGACTACGAGCGTCCCCGGCAGTGGCTGAACTCCTCCGGCCTGGGCACCATGGGCTTCGCGGTCCCCGCGGCCATGGGCGCCAAGGTGTCCCAGCCGGACCGCGTGGTGTGGGCGATCGACGGCGACGGCTGCTTCCAGATGACCAACCAGGAGCTCGCCACGTGCGTGCTCAACGACATCCCCATCAAGGTGGCGGTGATCAACAACTCGTCGCTCGGCATGGTGCGGCAGTGGCAGACGCTGTTCTACGACGGCCGCTACTCCAACACCGAGCTGAACACGGGCCACGACTCGCGCCGGATCCCCGACTTCGTGAAGCTCGCGGAGGCCTACGGCTGCGCGGCGCTGCGCTGCGAGCGGGACGAGGACGTGGACGCCACCATCCAACAGGCGCTGGAGATCAACGACCGCCCGGTGGTGATCGACTTCGTGGTCTCCGCGGACGCCATGGTGTGGCCCATGGTCCCCTCCGGTGTCTCCAACGACCAGATCCAGATCGCCCGCAACATGACTCCCGAGTGGAAGACGGAGGACTGATCCATGAGCCGACACACCCTCTCCGTCCTGGTGGAGGACAAGCCCGGCGTGCTGACCCGGGTGGCCGGGCTCTTCGCCCGCCGCGCCTTCAACATCCACTCGCTGGCCGTGGGCCCCACCGAACTGTCCGGAATCTCCCGGATCACCGTGGTGGTGGACGCGGACGGCGAGCTGCTCGAGCAGGTCACCAAGCAGCTGAACAAGCTCATCAACGTGATCAAGATCGTGGAGCTCGCGCCGGAGGCCTCCGTGCAGCGGGACCACATCATGGTCAAGGTCCGCGCGGACGCCGCCACCCGGTTGCAGGTCACGCAGGCCGCGGACCTGTTCCGTGCCACCATCGTGGACGTCTCCACGGAGTCCGTGGTCATCGAGTCCACGGGGTCCCGGGACAAGATCCACGCGCTGCTGGACGTCCTGGAGCCCTTCGGGATCCGCGAGATCGTCCGCGCCGGCACCGTGGCCCTCGGCCGCGGCCCCAAGTCCATGTCGGACAGGGCGCTGCGACACTGACCGTACGACCACCCTCAGACCCGGTCCGGCGTGGCGCCCCAGAGCCCGCGCGGGACCACCAACGACCCACCCGCTACCCAAGGAGACAGAGCACCCCATGGCCAAGATCTACTACAACGACGACGCCGACCTCTCGATCATCCAGAACCGCTCCGTGGCCATCATCGGCTACGGCTCGCAGGGCCACGCCCACGCGCTGAACCTGCGCGACTCCGGCGTGGACGTCCGCATCGGCCTCAACGAGGGCTCGAGGTCCCGCGCCAAGGCGGAGGCCGAGGGCCTGCGGGTGCTCTCCATCGCGGACGCCGCCAAGGAGGCGGACGTGATCATGATCCTGACCCCGGACCAGGTCCAGGCGCAGGTCTTCGAGGAGTCCGTCAAGGACAACCTGGACGAGGGCGACGCCATCTTCTTCGCGCACGGCTTCAACATCCGCTTCGGCTACATCGAGGCGCCCCAGGGCGTGGACGTGGCCATGGTCGCCCCCAAGGGCCCCGGCCACACCGTCCGCCGCGAGTTCGAGGCCGGGCGCGGCGTCCCGGACCTCGTGGCCGTGGAGGTCGACGCCTCGGGGCAGGCCCTGCAGCTGGCCCTGTCCTACGCGAAGGGCATTGGCGGCACGCGCGCCGGCGTCATCGAGACCACCTTCACGGAGGAGACCGAGTCGGACCTGTTCGGCGAGCAGGCCGTGCTGTGCGGTGGTGTGTCCCACCTGGTCCAGTACGGCTTCGAGACGCTGACCGAGGCGGGCTACCAGCCCGAGATCGCCTACTTCGAGGTGCTGCACGAGCTCAAGCTGATCGTGGACCTCATGGTCGAGGGCGGCATTGCCAAGCAGCGCTGGTCCTGCTCCGACACCGCCGAGTACGGCGACTACGTCTCCGGCCCCCGCGTGATCCAGCCGGACGTCAAGGAGCGCATGCAGGAGGTCCTCGCGGACATCCGGAACGGCGCCTTCGCGGACCGCTTCATGAAGGACCAGGCCTCCGGCGCCAAGGAGTTCAACGAGCTGCGCGCCAAGGAGGAGAAGCACCCCATCGAGACCACGGGCCGCCAGCTGCGCTCGCTCTTCGCGTGGGAGCAGACGGACGAGGACTACACCGAGGGCACCGCCGCGCGCTGATCCTCTCCCGCGTCGCCCGCCGCCCGCGGCGGAGGGGAACGGCACACCCCACCACGACGCCGCGGCGCCCCTCCCACGGGACGGGCGCCGCGGCGTCGTCGTGCCCAGGGGAGCAGGACCTCCCGCGCCTGGGACGGGCGCGGTGCCGCGGGGTGGCTAGAGTGGAGGGGTGACTGAGCAGACTCCCTTCTACGCGACCACGGCCATCTCGTACCCGAACGGGCGCCCCCACATCGGCCACGCCTACGAGGCGATCGCCGCCGACACCCTGGTGCGGTTCAAGCGCCTGGACGGGTTCGAGACCCGCTTCCAGACGGGCACGGACGAGCACGGTCAGAAGATGCAGCAGACGGCCGAGAAGCTCGGCACCACCCCGCGCGAGCTCGCGGACACCAACTCCGCGCGCTTCCGGGAGATGGACGACGAGCTGGAGATCTCCTACGACCGCTTCATCCGCACCACGGACGCGGACCACGCCGCGGCGTCGCAGGAGCTGTGGCGGCGCATGGAGGCCAACGGGGACATCTACCTGGACACCTACGCCGGGTGGTACTCCGTGCGGGACGAGGCGTACTACGCGGAGGACGAGACCGAGGTACGAGCGGACGGGCAGCGCTACTCGATCGGCACGGGCACCGAGTTGACCTGGACCGAGGAGGAGAGCTACTTCTTCCGGCTCTCCCGCTACCAGGACCGCCTGCTCGAGCTCTACCGGAGCGGGTTCGTGCAGCCGGAGACACGCTCGCACGAGATCGCGTCCTTCGTGGAAGGGGGACTGCAGGACCTCTCCATCTCCCGCACCACCTTCGATTGGGGTGTGCCCGTGCCGGGCAACCCGGACCACGTGATGTACGTGTGGGTGGACGCCCTGACCAACTACCTCACCGGTCTGGGCTACCCGGACACCGAGAACCCCCTGTTCCAGCGGTTCTGGCCCGCGGACGTGCACCTGATCGGCAAGGACATCGCGCGCTTCCACGCCGTGTTCTGGCCCGCGTTCCTGATGTCCGCGGGACTGGAGTTGCCGCGTAAGGTGTTCGCGCACGGATTCCTCTTCAACCAGGGGGAGAAGATGTCCAAGTCCGTGGGCAACGTGATCGACCCCCACGCGCTGATCGGGGAGTACGGGTTGGACCCGCTGCGGTTCTTCCTGCTGCGCGAGGTGCCGTTCGGGCAGGACGGCAACTACTCGCACGACGCCATCGTGGGGCGCATCAACTCGGACCTCGCCAACGACCTCGGCAACCTGGCCCAGCGCAGCCTGTCGATGGTCGCCAAGAACCTGGACGGCACGGTCCCCGGGCCCGGCGAGCTCACGGCGGAGGACCGGGCGATGCTGGACGAGGCGCGGGCCGTGGTGGCGGAGTACCGCACGGCGTTCGACGCCCTGGCCTTCCACCGGGGGCTCGAGTCCGTGTGGCGCGTGATCGCCTCCGCCAACCGCTACTTCACGGCCCAGCAGCCCTGGGTGCTGCGCAAGACCGATCCCGGGCGCATGGCCACCGTGCTGTACACGACCGCCGAGGTGGTGCGCATCGTGGCCGTCCTGGTGCAGCCCGTGATGCCCGGTGCCATGGCGCGGCTCCTGGACCAGCTCGGCCAGCCCGAGGGGCCGGCCCGCACGTTCGCCGCTCTGGACACCCCGCTGGCCCCCGGCACGCCACTGCCCAAGCCCTCGGGCGTTTTCCCGCGCTACGAGGAGCCCACGGCGCTCGCGGACTGAGGTGTCCCTGCGCCCCGGCCCGGGCCGGAGCGCCTCGGGTGTCCGCTGTCCTCGGACGGAGGGGACCTGCACGGAGGGGCCCGCTGCCTGCCGGGCCCCTCCTGCATGCTCTCCGCCCACACGCGCGGCTACCTGCCGTCTCAACATGTGGAACAGGCGTTCATCATGTGGATGTGCCCGTTCTCATGCCCCTAGGGTGGGCGCATGAGCGAATCCACTGCCGCCGAGACCGCCCGCCACCACTCGATCGCCGTGCTTCCCGGGGACGGGATCGGCCCGGAGGTGGTCGCGGAGGCGGTCAAGGTCCTCGACGCCGTCACGGACCCCGCCGGGGTGACGCTGGAGAAGACCACCTATCCGCTGGGTGCTGCGCACTGGCTCGACACCGGTGAGGTGTTGAACGAGGACACCATGGAGCGGCTCCGCCAGCACGACGCGATCCTCTTCGGTGCGGTGGGCGCTGCCCCGAACGACCGGCGGGTGCCCTCCGGCCTCCTGGAGCGGGACCTGCTGCTCAAGCTGCGCTTCGGCCTCGACCACTACGTCAACCTGCGCCCGGCCACCCTCTACCCGGGGACCACGAGTCCGCTGGCGGACCCCGGGGACATCGACTTCGTGGTGGTCCGGGAGGGCACCGAGGGCCCGTACGCGGGCAACGGCGGCACCCTGCGCACCGGAACCGAGCACGAGATCGCCACCGAGGTCTCCGTGAACACCGCCCACGGTGTGCGCCGGCTGGTGCGCTACGCCTTCGGGCTCGCCCAGAGCCGTGCGCGCAGGAAGCTGACCCTGGTGCACAAGCACAACGTGCTGGTCAACGCGGGTCGGCTGTACCAGCGCACGGTGGACGAGGTGGCGGAACAGTTCCCCGACGTCACGGTGGACTACATGCACATCGACGCCGCCACGATCTTCCTGACCACGGACCCCGCACGGTTCGACGTGATCGTCACGGACAACCTGTTCGGGGACATCCTCACGGACCAGGCCGGCGCGATCACGGGCGGGATCGGGCTCGCGCCGAGCGGCAACATCAACGCGGACCGCACGGCCCCGTCCATGTTCGAACCCGTCCACGGGTCCGCCCCGGACATCGCCGGCACGGGCACTGCGCAGCCCACCGCCGCGATCCTCGCCGGTGCCATGATGCTCGAGCACCTGGGCCACCCCGAGCTGGCCGACCGGGTGAACCGCGCCGTGCGCGCGGACCTCGAGGAGAACGGCCCCGCCACGCGCGGCACGACACGGGTGGGCGACGACGTCGTGGCCCGCCTCCGCGCCGTCGGTGCGTAGCTGCCGGGTGCGGTCCCCACGGGACGGCATACTGGTGAGACACACATCACGCTGCACCCTGCCCCGCCGGGCGGGTGGCGCGACCGCACCGTCGAAGGAGACCACCCGTGAGCACTGAGTTCACCCGGCAGATCAACCCCCAGCCCGCCACCGACGAGGTGCGTGCCGCAGTCCTGGAGAACCCCGGTTTCGGTCAGCACTTCACGGACCACATGGTCTGCATCGACTGGCAGGGCGACGTCCAGAAGGGCACCGGCAGCTGGGACAACGCGCGCATCCAGCCCTACGGTCCGCTGAGCCTGGACCCCTCCACGTCCGTGCTGCACTACGGCCAGGAGATCTTCGAGGGTCTCAAGGCCTACCGCCACCAGGACGGCTCCGTGTGGAGCTTCCGCCCCGAGGCCAACGCCGCCCGGCTGAACCGCTCGGCGCAGCGCCTCGCCCTGCCCGCCCTGCCCGAGGAGACGTTCGTGGACGCGGTCCGGGAGCTCGTGCGGGTGGACGAGGCGTGGGTGCCCTCCGGGGAGGGGGAGTCCCTGTACCTGCGCCCGTTCATGATCGGCACCGAGCCGTTCCTGGGCGTGCGGCCCTCCAAACAGGCACTCTTCTCCGTCATCGCCTCCCCGGCGGGCAACTACTTCGGCACCGTGGAGCCCGTGGACATCTGGCTCTCCGACACGTGGGCGCGTGCGGGCAAGGGGGGCACGGGTGCGGCCAAGTGCGGCGGCAACTACGCCGCGTCGCTCATCGCGCAGCTGGAGGGGGACGCCCACGGCTGCAGCCAGGTGCTCTTCCTCGACCCGGAGCGCGAGGGCGCCGTGGAGGAGCTCGGCGGCATGAACGTGTTCTTCGTCTTCGACGACAACCGCCTGGTGACCCCCGAGCTGACCGGCACCATCCTCGAGGGCATCACGCGGGACTCCGTGCTGAAGCTGGCCCGGGACCGCGGCATGCAGGTGGAGGAGCGCGCGTTCACCCTGGACGAGTGGCGTGAGGGCAAGCGCTCGGGCCGCCTCACGGAGGTCTTCGCGTGCGGCACCGCCGCCGTGATCGCCCCGGTGCGCCGGCTCCTGAGCCACGACGAGGTGATCGGCTCGGAGCACGAGCGCCCCGGCGAGGTCACCATGGCCATCCGCCGGCAGCTGCTCGACGTGCAGACCGGCAGGGCCGAGGACCCCCACGGCTGGCTGACCCGCCTCGTGTGATCCTCCACGTCCGTGGCGGCCCTGGTCCGTGCTGAACGGACCGGGGCCGCTGTGTAGCCTGTGGGCATGCGCATCGCACGGTTCACACACGAGAATGAAATCCACTACGGCACCGTCCACGGGGACCCGGGGCAGGAGACGCTGCGGTACCTCACCGGGGATCCCCTGTACGTGGGCGTCCAGGAGCTGGACCGCACCGTCGCGGTGTCCGAGGCCCGGCTGCTCGCACCGGTGATCCCGCGCTCCAAGATCGTGTGCGTGGGCCGCAACTACGCCGAGCACGCCGCGGAGATGGGCAACGACGTCCCGTCCCGGCCGCTGCTGTTCTTCAAACCCAACACGGCCGTCTCCGGCCCCGGCGATCCCGTGACCCTGCCCGCGTGGACCGAGGAGGTCTCCTACGAGGCCGAGCTGGCGGTGGTGATCGGGCGCATGTGCAAGGACGTCCCGGTGGAGCGCGTGCCGGAGGTGGTGTTCGGCTACACCGCGGCCAACGACCTCACCGCCCGGGACGCCCAGCGCACGGAAGGCCAGTGGGCCCGGGCCAAGGGCTTCGACGGCGCGTGCCCCCTGGGCCCGTGGGTCGAGACGGACCTGGACACCTCGGCCCTGTCCGTGCGCTCCTCCGTGAACGGGGAGCTCAAGCAGGACGGCAGCACCGCCGACATGATCTTCGACGTCCCCGCGCTGGTGTCCTACGTGTCCGAGGCGTTCACCCTGCTGCCCGGGGACGTGATCCTCACGGGCACACCCGCCGGTGTGGGCACCGTGGACGAGGGTGACCAGCTCTCGGTGGAGGTCGAGGGCATCGGCGAGCTCACCACCGTCCTGCGCCGCTAGGGCCGGGGCGGGCGGCGGTCCGGGGGCACCCCGTAGAATGGCGCCATCATGACTGACGACGCATCCACTCTGCATCCCACCGTTCCCGAGGGCACTCCCGTCCGCGTGCGCTTCTGCCCGTCCCCCACGGGCACCCCGCACGTGGGCCTCATCCGCACCGCGCTGTTCAACTGGGCCTGGGCGCGGCACACCGGCGGCACCCTGGTGTTCCGCATCGAGGACACGGACGCCGCCCGCGACTCCGAGGAGAGCTTCCAGCAGATCCTGGAGGCCCTGGACTGGCTGGGCATCACGTGGGACGAGGGCGTGAACGTGGGCGGTCCCCACGAGCCCTACCGGCAGTCCCAGCGCGGCGAGATCTACCAGGATGTCCTGCGCCGCCTGGTGGCCGCCGGCCACGTGTACGAGGACTTCTCCACCCCGGAGGAGGTGGAGCAGCGCCACCGCGAGAAGGGTGAGGACCCCAAGCGCGGCTACGACAACTTCGATCGCGACCTCACGGAGGAGCAGAAGGCGGCGTACCGCGCGGAGGGCCGCCAGCCCGTGCTGCGCCTGCGCATGCCGGACGAGGACATCTCCTTCACGGACCTGGTCCGCGGTGAGATCACCTTCAAGGCCGGTTCGGTCCCGGACTTCGTGGTGGCCCGCGCCAACGGCAAGCCCCTCTACACCCTGGTGAACCCCGTGGACGATGCCCTCATGGGCATCACCCAGGTGCTGCGCGGGGAGGACCTGCTGTCCTCCACCCCGCGCCAGATCGCGCTGTACCGCGCGCTCGTGGCCATTGGCGTGGCCGAGTTCATCCCGGAGTTCGGCCACCTGCCGTACGTGATGGGCGAGGGCAACAAGAAGCTCTCCAAGCGGGACCCGGAGTCCAATCTGTTCCACCACCGGGACAACGGGTTCATCCCCGAGGGCCTGCTGAACTACCTGGCCCTGCTGGGCTGGTCCCTGTCCGCGGACGAGGACATCTTCACGGTGGAGCAGCTCGTGGCGAACTTCGACATCCACGACGTGCTGGCCAACCCCGCGCGCTTCGACGTCAAGAAGGCCACGGCCATCAACGGCACCCACGTGCGCATGCTGGAGCCGGAGGACTTCCGCAACCGGCTGGTCCCGTACCTGCGTGCCGCCGGCCTGGTGGGGGAGACCCTCACCCCGCGCGAGAACGAGATCCTGGACCAGGCCGCGCCGCTCGTGCAGGAGCGCATGAACCTGCTGGGTGAGACCGAGGGCCTGGTGGGCTTCCTCTTCCGCTCGGACGACGAGATCGTGGTCGCGGACGACGCCGCCAAGCAGCTCAGGGAGAGCGCGCCCCAGGTGCTCGACGCCGCGATCACGGCCCTGGAGCCCCTCCCGGACTTCTCCGCCGCGGCCATCGAGACCGCGCTGCGCGAGGCCATCGTGGACGGGCTGGGCATCAAGCCCCGGCTCGCGTTCGGACCCGTGCGCACCGCCGTGTCCGGGCAGCGCATCTCCCCGCCGCTGTTCGAGTCGCTGGAGATCCTGGGCAGGGACTCGTCCCTGGCGCGCCTCAGGGCTCTGCGGGCCACGCTGGGGGACTGACTCCTCCCACTTCGTGGTCCCCTCGTCCTCCGCGGGCGGGGGACCACGAGGCCCCGCCCCACGGCACC
>NZ_PHOA01000120.1 GCF_003687455.1 Kocuria tytonicola
GCCGGGGCGTTCATGGCAGGGCCTTTCGGAGGGGGCGGTGACGTCCCCACTGTAGTGAGGGCAACGGCGGCGTTCGCCGCGTCCGCTCCGAGTCACCGCCGACGGCTGCGGGGACCGCGACGGGTGGATGTGATGTACCGCTCAGACTCTTGTTTACGCTGTGTTTACGTGGGAAACTAATGACAGATCCTCAAAGGCCCGACCACCCGGGCCTTTTCTGTGTCACGCCACCGGTTTCCCCTTCGCGACCGACCGTCGCTCTCCTCGGGGTGCCCACTGGGCGGCACACACCCCGACCGTGAAAGGAGCGATGTCATTCCCATGGATTGGCGTAGTCGCGCAGCATGCCTCGAGAAAGACCCCGAACTGTTCTTCCCCGTGGGCAACACGGGCCCTGCCCTGCTGCAGATCGAAGAGGCCAAGGCCGTGTGCCGCTCCTGCGAGGTCATGGACACCTGCCTGCAGTGGGCCCTGGAGTCCGGCCAGGACGCCGGCGTGTGGGGCGGGATGAGCGAGGACGAACGGCGTGCCCTCAAGCGCCGGGCGGCCCGCGCCCGTCGCGCCTCCTGAACCCGGTTCACCGCACGGTCTGCACTCGACACCACGGCCCGTGACCGCCCCTCTCGGCGGCTCACGGGCCGTGGTGCGTTTCCGGGCAGTTCGTGAGCTGTCGACGGCCCGGAGGGGGCGGTGGCCCGCCCCGTGGGTCTCTGCTCAGCCGCGACCGGACGCGGGCTGGGGGAACCTCGCGGTGATCACCACGCGCGTCCCACCGTCCTCCCCGGGCTCCCAGCGGATGCTCCCGCGCAGTTCGCTCGCCACGAGAGTGCGCACGATCTGCATGCCCAAGCCCTCCCCCTCGGCGGGCGGGCGGTAGGCGCTCACACCGGACTCCTCGATGACGGCATCGCCCATGCCGTGCCCGTCGTCGGTGATCGCGATCTCCACCACACGGTGCGAGTCACCGGACTCCGACACCTCGTCCTCCCCGTGAACCACCGAGAGCTGCACCGTTCCGTCCCGCTCCTTGAGCCCGTGCTCCACGGCGTTCGCCACGATCTCGTTGACCACGAGGGCCACGGACGTGGCGCTCTTGGACGGCAGGCGGCCGAAGCTGCCGTGCACCTCCGTGCGCACGTGCTGCCCCGCGGACGCCGTCTCCACCGCGAGCTTCACCTGGTGGCGCATGAGCTCGTCGAAGTCCACGTCCTCGGAGATCTCGTGGGACAGGGACTCGTGCACCCGTGCGATCGAGCTGACACGTCGCATCGCGTGGCGCAACCCGTTCCTGCCCTCTTCGGAGTGCATCCGGCGTGACTGCAGCCGCAGCAGCGCGGAGACCGTCTGCAGGTTGTTCTTCACCCGGTGGTGGATCTCGCGGATGGTCGCGTCCTTCGACACCAGTTGAAGGTCACGACGCCGCAGCTCGGTCACGTCACGGCACAGCAGCAGAGCACCCGTGCGCTCGGTGCCCTGGCGCAGCGGGATGGCGCGCAGGGTCGCGGACGCCTTGACCCCCGAGAGCTCGGCCCGCCACGGCATCGTTCCCGCGAGCACCGGCGCGAGCGTCTCGTCCACGCCCGGCGCGGTGAGCGGCAGCTGGCGTGCCACCTCGAGGAGGTTCTGCCCCTGCAGGTCCCCCTGCAGGCCCAGCCGACGGAAGGTGGAGAGTCCGTTCGGCGAGCAGAACTCCACCACTCCCGAGGCGTTCAGCCGCAGCATGCCGTCCCCCACGCGGGGAGCGCCCCGGCGGGAGTCGCTGCGCACCGCGAAGTCCGGCCACGTGCCCTGGTTCGCCATGCGGAGCAGGTCCCCGGCGGACTCCCGGTACACGAGCTCCATGCGGGAGGGCAGCCGGTCGCGCTGCGGGTCCGCGGTGACACTGACCACCGCAATGGTGCGCCTGTTGCGCACGAGCGGCACGAGGGTGACGGAGCGGGGGGCCAGGCTCGACCACTCCGAGGGCCCCGCGCGCTCGATGGACCGGTCGATCCAGGCCCGGCGCAGGGTCCGGGCGGCCTGCCCACCGACGAGCTCCCCCACCATGTCCTTCTGGTACGCCGTGGGTCCCGTGGTCGGGCGGGAGTGGGCGAGCACGAGGAATTCGCTGCCCTCCGCCGGGACCGGCCGACCCGTGGGGTTCTCGGCCGCCGGAACCACGTCGCGCGGGAAACACAGCAGGAGGTCTCCGAAGCCCAGGTCAGCCAGCAGCTGCCAGTCCCCCACGAGCAGGTGGAGCCACTCGGCGTCCCCGGCGTCGAAGTCCGCCACCTGGCGCAAGGGGTCGGTGAATGCCATGGCACGCTCGCTCTCTCACGCTCAACCGCGGCGCAGCCACGCGCCCATCCGACGCCCCAGCCTAGTACCCGTCACGGTCTCCCCCGCTCCGCCCGGACCAGCCACGGTGGGTGGTCCCCCGTCCGCCACGAGCCTGCGGGCCAGGCTCGTGAACTCCTGCCGCAGAGCGCTGCGCGGAGCCGTCTCGGCGAGCACGGCCCCGGCCAGCAGCGCGTCGTCGCACGCCGCCGGGTCCCAGGGCAGGGTGCCGGCAATCGCGTGTCCCGGGGAGAAGCGCCGCCACGCCTCCACCACGAATGCGGCCGCGGAGCGCCCGGCCGCCGCCGCGCGCAGCTTGTTCACGACCACCACCACGCGCACGTCCGGCGCGGCCTCCTCGAGCTCCGGCAGGGCCTTGACCAGCCGGGGAATCCCCAGGGTGTCGGCGGCCCCGACCGCGAGCACCGTGTCCGCGGCCGCAACCGCCCCCAGCGTTCCCGCGTTGCGTCGCGGCGCGAGGAAGTCAGTGCTGATCTCCTCGTCGGACTCCAGGCTGAAGGCCGTGTCCACGACCACCAGCCCGTACTCCTCCCGCGCCCGCTCCAGCACCGTGTCCAGGGCCAGCCCCCGAACCTCCGGCCAACGGTCAGCGCGGGTGATTCCCGTGAGGACGTCCAGGGTGGTCCCCGCCACCGAGACGGCGCTCACGCACCGGGCAAGCCCCTCCCGGTCCAGGCGCCCCTGGTCCGCGAGGCGGCACGCCTGTGCGAGACCGGCCGTCTCGTCCAGCATCCCGAGGCTCGCCGCCACGGAGGCCGCACAGGTATCCGCGTCCACGAGCAGCACCCGGTGTCCCAGCAGGGCGGCCTCGGCGGCCACGTTGAGTGCCGTCACGGTGCGGCCCGGCGCACCGGCGGGTCCCCACACCGCCACCACGCGGTGCGGGTCGGGCGCGGACTCGTGGACCGGTGCGTTCTCGTGGGCGTCGGGCACCCACTCCGTCTCGTCCTCGCCGTCGTCACCGGCGCGTCGGGAGCCCGCGTCCACCGCCGGTCCCCGGCCGACGACGCCGCTCCGCCCGGTCGGCGCCGACCCCGCGGGCCCCGGACCGGCGGGGACGCCCGGAGGGCGAGCGCCGGACGAGGTGGTGGCCGGTTCGTCGTGGGCGGAGGGTGGCGCAGGGATGTCCGAGCTGCTGTCCGCGGTCCTGTCCGGGAACGGCTGATCCACCGCGTGCTCGAGGCGGGCGGCGAGATCCTCCCCCGACACCCCCGAGGGAACGGCCTCCACGCCGAGCCGGGCGAGCCGAGAGCTGTCGTGGCCCTCGACCACGAGGACGCGTAGCCCGTTCACCGCGAGCTGCTCCAGGATGCTGGCCGTGAGGTCCTCCGCGCCCTCGGCCACGAGGGCCGCCTGGGCCATGCCGGTGTGCGCGCACGCGAGCAGGTCGGCGAGCTCGAGGCACCGCCGCACCACGGTGACGTCCCCGTGCAGCCGCTCGAGACGGTCCACGAGCTCCCACGTGCTGGAGCCGAGCGTCACCACCGAGATGCTCACGAGCCGCTTCCCGAGGTGTTCAGGACCAGGGTCACCTTGGCGTCGTTGCCGAGGGCGTCCACGAGCGGCCCCACCTGGGCCTGCCGCACCAGGACGTGCACGGTCACACCGCCCGAGCCGCCCAGGGCGGTGTCCTGGGTGTCCACCGCGGCGATCTCCGCGCCCGTGACGAGTTTCTTGGGTTCCGCGTAGCCGCGCCCCGTGGGACGGGGTGTGGCCACCCACACGTCCACGTGCGCGCCGGGTCCCGCCTGGGCGGGCAGAGGTGTGTCCAGGGCAATGCCCACGGGAGTGCGGTCGAGGGCGTCCGCCGTGCCGACCGACGCCGCGGGGACGAGCTGGCCGCGGACCACGCGCTGGGTGACCACGGCGTTCTCGTGCAGCGGCTCGCCCGCGCCCAGGTACTGGGTGGCGGCGTCCTGCAGGTGCGCGTCCACGGTGGTGAGGTCCTCCGCGGTGACGCGCTGGCCCACCGCGAGGTCCCGTGCGGCCACGTAGTAGGGATCGCTGCGGTTGATGGAGGCGACCAGGAGCACGACCCCCGTGACCGACAGCAGGACCAGCAGCAGTCCCACGAGCAGACGGGGGTCCCGCCAGGACGGTCTGCGGAACCGGGCGGCGGTGCTCCCACCGTGTGCCGTGCGCTCGCGCGGTGTGCTCACTGCCATGCCTCGAGTCCTTCCCCCGGGTGCCGGCCCCCGCCGGTCACCCCCCGAGTGTGCCCGGCCGGAGAAGCCCGGGGAAGATCGACGGGCCACCTGTGGACAAAGGTGACCACGTCTCGATCCCGACCGCAGGCTGTTGACAAGCGCCCCCGGAGGGCACCAGGTGAGAGACTTCAGGACGAAGTACCCTGTATCGACATCGAACGACGCCAAAGGAAGTGATGCACCGCATGTCGCAGCAACGATTCCTCACGCTCGCGGATGTCGCAGAGATCCTCTCCATCTCCGTCCCCCAGGCCCGCGCCATGGTCCGCTCCGGCGAGTTGCCCGCCATCCAGGTGGGCGGCCGCGGCCAGTGGCGCGTGGAGAAGGCCAAGCTGGAGGAGTACATCCAGCAGGGATACGAGCGCACCCAGCAGGCCGTGCGGGAGGGCACCCTGGCCTGACACCGAACTGCGCGCGCCAGAGCGGGTCGCTCCCCGAGGGCACGGCACATCCGGTCGGCGGAGACCCGACGGGTCGGCTGCGGCCCGGCGGCGGAGTCGACGCTCCCCCTCGGGCAACGACCCCGCCGCGCACCTCCGCGCGCCGGCGCGGCTCACCCCGCGTCGAGCGACGAGACGAGCACCACGGAGGAGAACGGGACGGTGCGCACCGTCATGACCGCGCGGCGTCGGCGGAACTGGTCCTGCGGGTGGACCGCCACGTCGAAGAAGTCCTGACCCACGGCGTCCACCGTGCCCTCGAGCTCACCGTGCCCGGCATGCTCCTGCACCACCACCCGCACGTGCACCCGCGCGGTGCTCAGGGCGCGCAGCACGTGACCCATCCCGAGCCTGCGAATGGTCGAGCGCTCCGGCAGCACCTCGAACCGGCGCGGCAGCCCCTCCCACCACGCGACGGCGTGCAGCGGGACCAGGTGCTGCACGTGACCCTCCCGGACCACCACCCAGCCGGAGCCCACGCCGTCCAGAACGCCCTCGAGCACGTCCCCGTGGGCGGGTCGCACGCGGACGGGGCCGTCCCGGTGCGCGGCCAGTCGCTCCAGCAGTGTGAGGCGGGAGAGCTCAGCTCGCGCCGTTTCGACCGCCTCCTGCTCCGCCATGCGCAGGCGGGCCTGTGCGAGCTGGGCCTCCATGTCCTCGAAGAGGTCGTCCCACCGCATGTCCGCTCCTGTTCCCGCCCGTGTCGCCGCCGCTCCGTCCCGAGACTACGGATCGGCTTGCGCCCCTCCCAGACGCACTAGCGCCGAATCTGCATGCCTCCGCATGGATCATTGACTCCCGACCCGCTTCCCTGGATGATCTAAAAACGTCAAACGACATCAAACGACATCATCGGAGATAACATGGGCCAGCAGCACTGCACCGCTCAACCGGCCGCGCACCGAGCACCGGCACTGTGGCTCGCGGTTCCCGTGGTCGCGGGAACGGCCGGCGCGCTCGGCTGGTCCCACGTCCTCCGGCTCCAGGCCTCCGGCACGGGGAACGACCCACAGCTCACCCTCGCCGCTCTCACGTCCGCCCTGTGCCTTGCGGTGGCCGGGTGGTGGATCGGCGGCCTCGCCATGGTGTGCGTGGGCGCGCTGGCCCGCACCCTGCGGTGGCACCCGGTCGAGCGCTGGGCCGCCCGGCTGACCCCCGGCTTCGTAGCACGCACCGCGGCCGCTCTCGTGGGCGCCCAGCTCCTCGCGTTCAGCCCGGCCCACGCGGACGACGCCGCCCCGGACCCCTTCTGGGCACCCGCGGCCCCCGGCACGGAGCAGCTCGCCCCGCCCACGGAAGGTGCTTCCGACACCGCCCCGGGACAATCTCCCGGTGCAGGGTCCAGCACCCCAGAGACCCCGAGCAGTGCGTCCCCGTCGGGCG
>NZ_PHOA01000121.1 GCF_003687455.1 Kocuria tytonicola
GTACACGATGCCCTCAACCATCGTGCGCGCGTCGGAGAACTTGCGGCCCGGCTTGCCCGTCGGGCGGGGCAGCAACTGCGCGATCAGTGACCACTGGGCATCCGAGAGAACCTGAAAACGTGACACGCCACGATCGTTTCAGACCCCGCCACCAACCTTTGTCAGACACGCCCTAGGTGCGTGTCTGTCACTCCGCGGAGCCGGGCCCGCCGTGGAACCCGCCCGTGAGGCCCGGCCGTGGCCGCCGGGAGCCCCGCTGCACCGGCGCGCTCCGCGGGTGGGCGCCCCCGCGGTGGTTCGCCGGAGCACGCGCCGCGCTCGACCACGGTGCCTGCCGGGCGCCGCTGCGCGGTGCTCACGGAAGGGCCCTGGCGCTAGCATGACAGCCATGAACACCCCCACGCCCACCCCTGGCCCGTCGTCGTCGCAGCGCGAGGTCAGGCGCGTGACGCCCCGTGCCGCGCTCGCTGCGCTCCCCGCATACGCAGCGGGCAAACCGGCTTCCGAGATCCCCGGGCTGGTGGCCTACAAACTGGCCTCCAACGAGAACCCCTTCGGTGCGGTCCCCGCCGTCAGGGAGGCCGTGGCAGCCTTCGACGACTACAACCGCTACCCGGACCCCGCGGCCACCGTCCTGCGGGAGTCCCTGTCCGGCTACCTGGGAGTTCCCGCCGAAGACATCGTGGCGGGCGCCGGCAGCCTCGGCGCCCTCAACCAGCTCCTCGCGGCCTTTGCGGGCACCGGTGAGGACGGGCGGCCGGACGAGGTGGTCTACGCGTGGCGCTCGTTCGAGGCCTACCCCATCTCGGTGGGTCTGGCCGGTGCCCTCAGCGTGCAGGTGCCCAACCTCCCGGACGGTTCCCACGACCTCGACGCCATGGCGGACGCGATCACGGACCGCACCCGCGTGGTTCTGCTGTGCACACCCAACAACCCCACCGGTCCGAGCCTGCGCGACGACGCCGTGCGCGAGTTCCTGGAGCGCGTCCCCTCGGACGTGGTGGTCGTGGTGGACGAGGCCTACTGGGAGTTCCAGCGCAGCGAGGGTCTGGCGGACGGGATCGCCCTCTACCGGGAGCACCCCAACGTGGTCTCGCTGCGCACGTTCTCCAAGGCGCACGGCCTGGCGGGACTGCGCGTGGGCTACACCGTGGCCCAGCAGGACGTCACCCGGTACCTGCGGCAGAGCGCTCCCGCCTTCGCCGTCACGGAGCTCGCGCAGCGCGCGGCGGAGGCCTCCGTGGAGAACATCGAGCAGGTCGAGGAACGGGTGCAGCTCGTGGTGGACGAGCGGGAGCGCGTGCTGGCGGGGCTGGCGGAACTGGGATGGCAGCACCCCCGGACCGAGGCGAACTTCGTGTGGCTCCCCCTCGGGGACCACAGTGCGGACTTCGCCCGACTATGCGATGAACACGCTCTGTCTGTGAGGTGCTTCACTTCCCAGGGGGTGCGTGTTAGTTTCGGGGAACCCGAGGCGAACTCCCGATTCCTGGAACTCTGCGCAGCCTTCCCGCACCCCAGCACCATGCCGACACCCCGGCACACCTGAGGTGGTGGAGCGCACCGAGAACCTCGCGTTCGCAATGCTCGTCACGACTGGGGCGATCCTCCAGCCGTGAAGACAGTGGAAGGACCTGAACCCACCATGGAATCACGCAGCCACGCAGGCGTCGTGGAAAGCACACTCCCCAAGCACCAGCTGCTGGACGAGCGGGGGGCCGTCACCGAGGACGACCTCCTGAGCCCGTACACGCAGGACATCACCGTCGACGACCTCCAGCACCTCTACCGCTCCATGACCAAGGCGCGGCGGGTGGACGAGGAGGGCACGTCGCTCCAGCGCCAGGGCCAGCTCGTGCTATGGGTGCCCCTCAAGGGCCAGGAGGCCGCGCAGATCGGCTCCACGTGGCCCACGCGGCCCACCGACAGGCTCTACCCCTCCTACCGTGAGCACGCCGTGGCCTTCGAGCGCGGTGTGGAGCCGTCCGAGCTCATGCGCTACTTCCGTGGCCACACCGCGGGCGGCTGGGACCCGGAGAAGCACAACCTGAACCTCTACACCGTGGTGCTCGGTTCCCAGGCCCCCCACGCGGTGGGCTATGCCATGGGCACCGCCCTGGACCGCAAGGCCGCCGAGGACGCCGGCACCCCGCTGGAGACGGAGCCGGAGGCCGTCGTCGCGTACTTCGGGGACGGCGCCAGCACCGAGGGCGAGGTCCACGAGTCCATGGTGTTCGCGGCGTCCTACGACGCCCCCGTGCTGTTCTTCATCCAGAACAACCAGTGGGCCATCTCCGTGCCCTTTGCCACGCAGTCCCGCGTCCCCCTCGCCACGCGCGCGGCGGGCTACGGCTTCGAGGGGCTGCGGGTGGACGGCAACGACATCCTGGCCGTGGTGGCCGCCACCCGGTATGCGCTCGCGAAGATCCGCCGAGGGGAGGGCCCGGTGCTCATCGAGGCGGAGACCTACCGCATGGGCGCGCACACCACCGCGGACGACCCCACCAAGTACCGCAAGCGCGAGGAGGAGGACCAGTGGGGTCTGCTGGACCCCATCGAGCGCCTCAAGGAGCACCTGCGCACCGCGCACGGTGTGGCGGACTCCTTCTTCGAGACCGTCGCCCAGGAGAACGACGATCTCGCGCGCCGCATGCGCGCGGACGTCCTGGCCATGACCCCGCCCGAGTTCGTGGACCGCTTCGAACACGTCTACGCCGAGCCCCACGCCCTCGTGGCGGCGGAGCGCGCCGAGTACCTCGAGTACCAGGCCGGTTTCGAGGACGCGTCCGACGTGCACGGCACCGCAGCGGAAGGGGTGGGCGCGTGAGCAGGCTGACCATTGCCAAGGCCATCACCGCGGGGCTCGCACGAGCGATGGACGAGGACCCGAAGGTCATGCTCATGGGGGAGGACATCGGCTCCCTCGGCGGCGTGTACCGCGTCACGGAGGGGCTCAAGGCCCGGTTCGGGGCCCACCGCGTCCTCGACAGCCCGCTCGGAGAGGCGGGGATCGTGGGCACCGCGGTCGGTCTCGCCCAGCGCGGCTACCGGCCCGTGTGCGAGATCCAGTTCGACGGCTTCGTGTTCCCGGCGTTCAACCAGATCACCACCCAGGTGGCCAAGCTCCACGCCCGCTCCGAGGGCCGCATGAAGATGCCCATGACCATCCGCATCCCCTACGGCGGTGTCATCGGTTCAGTGGAGCACCACTCGGAGTCCCCCGAGGCGCTGTTCGCGCACACCGCCGGGCTGCGCATCATCACCCCCTCGAACGCGAACGACGCCTACTGGATGGAGCAGCAGGCCATTGCGTGTGACGACCCCGTCATCATCTTCGAGCCCAAGCGCCGCTACTGGCTCAAGGGTGAGGTGGACGAGAGTGCACCTCCCGGGGACCCGTTCTCGGCGTCCGTGATCCGGGAGGGGCGGGACGCGACGATCGTGGCCTGGGGTCCTCTGGTACCGGTGGCGCTCGCCGCGGCCAACGCCGCGGCGGAGGACGGCCGCAGCGTGGAGGTCGTGGACCTGCGCAGCATCTCGCCCATCGACATCGACACGATCACGGCATCGGTGCGCAAGACGGGCCGCCTGGTGATCGCCCACGAAGCTCCCACGTTCGGGGGCATCGGCGGGGAGATCGCCGCGCGCGTCACCGAGCAGGCGTTCTACTCGCTCGAGGCACCCGTCCTGCGCGTGGGCGCGTTCCACCTGCCGTACCCGCCGGCCGCGGTGGAGGAGCACTACGTGCCCGACCTCGACCGGGTGCTCGACGCGCTCGACCGCACTTTCGCCTACTAGAGCGTCCACCCCATTCGCCGCTGCCCCGAGGGAGCGGCTCCCCAGGAGGGAGAACAGATGTCCCAGGTTTTCATGCTGCCCGACGTGGGCGAGGGGCTCACCGAGGCCGACATCCTGGCGTGGAAGGTGTCCAAGGGAGACACCGTGTCCGTCAACCAGGTGCTGGTCGAGATCGAGACCGCCAAGTCCGTCGTGGAGCTGCCCTCACCGTACGAGGGAACGGTCCAGGAGCTGCTGGTCCAGGAGGGTGACACGGTGGACGTGGGCACCCCGATCATCGCCGTGAGCTCCGGTGAGGACGAGCCCGCGGGCGGGACGGACCCCGGTTACACGGGCACGGTGCCGCAGAACGGGCTCGCCGCAGGATCCTCCCCCGAGGCTCCGGGCGCTCCGCAGGAGACGAGCGCCGACTCCTCCGAGGGCCAGCCCCTCGTGGGATCCGGTCCGAAGGCGGATCCCGTGCGCAGGCGGCGTCGTACCCGCGCGGGTGCCCCGGCCGCCGAGGACGCGGCCCCGGGCCAGACGGCGAGCACCCCGGCGGAAGCGCACGCGGGTGACGAGGCCGAGCACCGGCACGGCTGGGCCGGGAAGCTGTCCCGGACCGGCTTGGGCGGAGCGGCCGTGGACCTCGCGGAACGGGCGGGCAGGATCCGTGAGCGCGGCGGCTCGCTGCTGCGCACCCTCGAGGAGGGGGTGGGCGAGCAGACCGCCGTGCCACGTCGACCCACCCTGGCCAAGCCCCCGGTGCGCAAAGCCGCCAAGGAGATGGGCATCGACCTCGCAGACGTCCGGGCCACCGGCGACGGCGGTCACGTGACCAAGCGCGATCTCCTGGCGCACGCGAGCGGGGCAGGTGCGGCCGGGCAGCCCTCGGGCGGGCGGGCCTCCGCCGGGCCCCAGGTCTCGGACGAGCGTGTTGAGCGGCTCAAGGTGAAGGGTGTGCGCAAGGCCACCGCCCAGAACATGGTGAAGTCCGCGTTCACCGCTCCGCACGTGTCCATCTTCGTGGAGGTGGACGCCACCCGCACCATGGAGTTCGTCAAGCGCCTCAAGCAGTCGCCGCGCATGGAGGGGATCAAGATCTCCCCCCTGCTCATCGTGGCGAAGGCCGTGATCTGGGCGGCGGAGCGCAACCCGGACGTGAACGCCACGTGGGCGGACACGGAGATCGTCGTGAAGCGGTTCATGAACCTGGGGATTGCCGCGGCCACGCCCCGCGGGCTGTTGGTGCCCAACATCAAGGACGCCCAGGACCTCTCCCTCCGGGAGCTGGCGGGAGCCCTGCAGGAGCTCACCCAGACCGCTCGCGCGGGACGCACCCAGCCCGCGGACATGCAGGGCGGCACGCTGTCGATCACCAACATCGGCGTGCTGGGTGCGGACACCGGGACCCCCATCATCAACCCCGGGGAGTCCGCCATCGTGGCGTTCGGCGCCATCAAGCAGAAGCCGTGGGTGGTGGACGGGGAGGTGGTGCCGCGCTGGATCACCACGCTGTCCGGTTCCTTCGACCACCGCGTGGTGGACGGCGAGCTGGCTGCGCGTTTCATGTCCGACGTCGCACGGATCGTGGAGGAGCCCGCTCTGCTCCTGGAGTGACGCCCCACCGGTGGGCTCCGGCCGCTGCTCGTGGTGACGGCCCGCAGACCCTGGTCTGCGGGCCGTTCGCGTGCCCGGTGCTGGGAAGGGCAGCAGTTCGGCGCGGACGGGGCGGGGTCAGCCGACGGCCGTGGTGGTGGCCCGGAAGCACCCCGCCACGTGCCCGGGTGCGCGGCCGATCCGCTGCAACCACCGGTGCGCGCTCACCGGGCCCACCAGGACGATGCCGTGGGCGCGCAGCGCCTGCGAGAGTCGCCGTGAGGCCGCGGTGGTGTCCGAGAGGTCCAGGGCGTTGCGGGGAGGTGCTTCGCAGGGTGGGATCTCGGCCTCCTCGAGCAGCTCGTTCCACCGGGCGAGGTCCCAGTCCGCGCACACGCCGGCGTTGTGGACCACGGCCTCGATCTTGGCCCGGTTGCGGATGAGCTCGGGGTTGACCACGAGGTCGTCGATGTCGTCCTCGTCGAACAGAGCCACCCGCTCCGGGTCCAGGCCCGCCATGTGCAGGTACCAGGAGCCGTGGCGCGCGGACTGCGACCACCGCGCGAGTCCGGAGTCCACCAGCTCGAGGGCGAGCGCCGCGAAGTGCTCCCGGGCGGTTGTGGCAGGGGATCCCCAGTCGAGGTCGTGGTCCGCGAGGGTTCCGGCCGTGGCGAGGGCCCAGGGGCACCTGTCCAGGCCGTCACCGCAGCGGACGGACTGGAACGCGGCCGCCGCGGGCGGTGCGGTGGCCCCGGGAGTGGCACGGGCGTCGTCGTGGTGGAAGCGCTGCGGAGCGGGCGGGGTGCTGGGTGCGGGCGGTGGTGCGGTGGAGGTCATGCGAGCACGCTAGGACCCGGGGGTGCGGCCTTCCGCTGCTCGTCGCGCACCCGGGGACAACGACGTGCGGTGTGCACCGCGGCCGGGTGCTGTGCAGTGCCCTCGC
>NZ_PHOA01000122.1 GCF_003687455.1 Kocuria tytonicola
TTCGTGGCGGTCGTGGGCCCCTCGGGCTCCGGCAAGTCCACCCTGGTGCACTGCCTGGCCGGGCTGGACACCCCGGACCGCAACCCCGAGACCCGCATTGCCGTGGGCGGCCAGGACATCGCCGGGCTTTCCGACGACCAGCTGACCCGCTTCCGCCGCGACCACGTGGGCTTCGTGTTCCAGGCGTTCAACCTGGTCCCCACCCTCACCGCGCGCCAGAACATCGAGCTGCCGCTCTCGCTCGCGGGCAGGAAGGTGGACACCGCCCGCCTGGACGTCCTGGCCACCACGCTGCAGATCACCGAGCGCCTGGACCACCGCCCGGACGAGATGTCCGGCGGGCAGCAGCAGCGGGTGGCAATCGCGCGCGCTCTGCTTTCCCAGCCGGACGTCGTGATCGCGGACGAGCCCACGGGCGCGCTGGACTCGGCGACGTCGGACGAGGTGCTGGCCCTGCTGCGCCGCTGCGTGGACGAACTGGGCCAGACCGTCGTGGTGGTCACCCACGACACCACCGTGGCCGAGGCCGCGGACCGTGTGGTGCGTGTGCGCGACGGCCAGATCGTGGCCGACGACACCCGGGGAGGTGTGCGCTGATGCTGAAGGTCGTCACCTCCCGCCTGACCCGGCAGCGGAGCCGCTACGCGCTGGTGGTGGTGTGCGTGGCCGTGTGCGCCGCGTTCATGACTGCGGCGCTCGGTCTGGCCAGCACCCTGAGCACCAGCCTGGCCTCCAACCTGGCTGCGCCCTACAAGAACGCCGACGCCGTGGTGACAAGCCCCGACGCGGAGAAGGCCCCCGCCACCGCGGACGCCCAGCAGATCTCGAAGATCGAGCAGCTCACGCAGGTGGACAGTGCCTGGGCCCCGCAGTCTACGCTGGCGCGCGTGGAGGGAAGCAGCTCGGCCTCCGGCCCCGCCATGACGCTCGTGAGCGATCTCCCCTCGGAGACCTCGTTGCTGCCCACCTCCGTGTCGGAGGGGAAGCTGCCCGAGACGCCCCAGCAGATCGTGACCACCGAGAAGATGGCGGACGAGCTGCACGCAGGCGTGGGTGACACCGTGGTGCTCGGGCAGGCGGGGGACGACAACGGCGGCACCGCGCAGTACACCCTGAGCGGCGTCACGCAGAACGCGTCCTCCTCGAGCCTGCCCGACTGGTACGCCACGAGCGCCGGTCTGGAGCGCATTCCGGGGCAGACCCCGGGAGTCGCGAGCGACCAGCAGGCCATTCTGCTGCGCACCCACGGAACCCTGGACCAGGAACAGCTCGGTTCTTTGGCCGCCGAGGTCAACCGCATCCTGGGGACGGGGCAAGCCGGCCAGCCGGCACTGGACGTGAAGACCCCAGAGCAGATGGCGGACGACTCCCTGCAGCAGATGTCCCAGGGGACCGACGTCATGGCCATTTTCCTGGGCCTGTTCGCCGGGATCTCCGTGCTGGTCGCGCTGCTGGTCGTCACCAACACGCTGTCCGTGCTCACCGCCCAGCGGGCCCGTGAGCTCGCTCTGCTGCGCTGTGTGGGGGCCACCGGTTCCCAGCTGCGCCGCGCGGTGCTGCTGGAGGGGCTGTTCATCGGCGTGCTCGCGTCCGCCCTGGGCGTGGCCGCCGTGGCCGGTCTCGTGGCGCTGCTCAACGTCTCAGGTCTCGCCGGGGCCCTCACGTTGACCCTCGCGCCGCGGGACATGCTGGTCGGCTTCGTCACCGGTGTGCTGCTGACCGTGATCGCGTCCCTGGGCCCGGCTCGTCGTGCCCGTGGCGCCTCCGCGCTGGACGGGCTGCGCGGCTCCCGGGCCGCGGACGGGATGCCCGTGGTGCGCGTGGTCCTCGGTGCCCTCGTGCTCGTGGCCGGTGCCACTGCCCTGGTGCTCGGAGCCACCCAGCACAGCGCCGGTTTCGGCATCGCGGGAGGCCTCGCCTCCTTCCTGGGCGTGGTGCTGACCTCACGGGCCTACATTCCGGGTCTCGTGAGGGGTGCGGGAAAGCTGCTGCCCGGCGGCATCCCCTCCCGGTTGGCCGCCGCGAACGCCGCGCGCTACCCCACCCGCACGAGCACCACGGCCACCGCGCTGCTGATCGGCGTGCTACTGGTCTCCACGGTGCTCACGGGCCAGCACGTGGCCCGAACCACGCTGCTGGACCAGCTCGACCACGACCGCCCCGTGGACATCTCCGTCCCGGCAAATGCGGGCCAGCTCAGCCACCAACAGGTGACGGACCTCCAGAACCTGCCGGACGTGGCGGGCGTGCAGACCGACGGCAGCCTGCCGGCCGGCTCCAGTGCCGCCGTCGACGCCGTCCAGTACCTCGATGTCCAGAAGGCGGGAGACCTGCAGAAGTCCGTGGCGGACATCCTGCACGTGGATTCGAGCCAGCTGGGTGGTGCCTTGATGGAAAAGGCCGGCTACGTCTCCATCTTGGACATCCTGCTCACTGTGGTCCTCGGTCTGCTCGCGGTGGCCGTGGTGGTCTCCGTGCTGGGCATCGCCTCCACCACCTCCCTATCCGTGCTGGAGCGTTCCCAGGAGAACTCGTTGCTGCGGGCTCTGGGGCTGTCCAAGCGGCAGCTGGGTGCACTGATCCGCCGTGAGGCACTCGTAATTTCCCTCGTGGCCACCGTGGTGGGTCTCGTGGTGGGGTGGCTGTTCGGCGTGCTGGGGGTGATGGCAGTGCTCCCGGACAGCTTCGCGGTGCAGCCCGTGGTGCCCTGGGCAGGGTTCCTCCTGATCCTGGCCGGTGCCGTGGTGGTGGCCGTCCTCGCCTCGGCCCTGCCGGTGCGGCGGGCCACGAAGCTCAGCCCGGTGCAGGGCATGGCGCGGGCGGACTGACTCCGTCCGCTCCAGAACCGGGGGCGTGGCCGTGTACGGGCGGCCGCGCCCCCCTTTCCCTGTCCTCGCGCGCTGTGAACCGCACGACGCACGCTGTGGCCCTGCGGCGCGGAGGAGGCTGTACGGCATCGTCGCCGGAGGGGCGGGCGGCTACCGCGGGGCGTCCCCCTCCATGAGGCGATCCAGCGCCGCCAGGAGGTGCTCGAGGACGGCGTGCTTCTCGGTGTCGTCCTCCGGGAGCAGGCCCATGACCGCCTGTTGGTAGAGGCCGTCGCCCATGGCCTGGACCGCGGCGGCCACCACCGGGTCCCCCACATCCGCGAGCACCACGCGGTACCACGCGCTCGAAACGCGCTCGCAGGTCTGCCGGGCGCCCGGCTCGCGCGCCTGGACCAGCCGGAAGGCGACGCCCAGGCTGCGGTCCAGGGGGCTGTCCTCGTAGAGGGAGGTCGCCAGGAACTCGCGCGCCGCACCCCGGGACGACGCCGTCAGCCGCGCCAGGTCCTCCTCCGCCAGCTCCTCGCAGCGGGCCAGAGCGGCGTCCACGAGGGCCTGCCGGTGGGGGAAGTGGTAGAGCAGACCCCCCTTGGAGACCCCCGCCTGCGTGGCGACGGCGTCCAGGGTCGCCGCGCGCTCGCCCTCCGTGAGGACCAGGTGCTCGAAGGCGCAGAGGAGCTTCTCGCGGGCTGCTGGTTTGCGGGGCATGGGACGCGGGAACCTCACATGGTGACGGGAATCATTGCGGACCGGACGCCGTTAACTGTACCGTCTGGACGGGAAAGACTCACGAGGCGCTCCACGAGGTGGGGCTCGGTACGACGGTGTACGGCTCGTGCCACCGCTCATCCGCTGCTCTCAACCCAGGAGGTCCCCGTGTCCGTGGCGCTCGACCACCAGCCCAGGGCAGGCACCCGCGAGTGGGTCGCCCTCGGCGTGCTCATGCTGCCCGTGCTGCTGGTCACCGTGAACAACACCGCCCTGAGCTTCGCCCTGCCCGCCATCTCGCAGGGGCTGCAACCCACCGCGGCGCAGCTGCTGTGGATCGTGGACGTGTATCCCCTCATGCTTGCGGCGCTGCTGATCCCCATGGGCAGCCTGGGGGACCGGATCGGGCGCCGGAAGATGCTGGTGATCGGCTCCTCCGGGTTCGGGCTGATCTCCCTGTTCGCGGCGTTCGCGCCCACGGCCGAGTGGCTGCTCGCGGCCCGCGTGGGGATCGCCGTGTTCGGGTCCATGCTGCTGCCCACCACGCTCTCGCTGCTGCGCACCGTGTTCCGCCACGACGCCCAGCGCAGCCTGGCCATCGCCATCTGGACCGCCGGGTTCAGCGCCGGTGCCGCACTGGGGCCCATTGCGGGCGGGTTCCTGCTCAACCACTTCTGGTGGGGGTCCGTGTTCCTGCTGGCCGTCCCCGTGCTGCTCGCGTTCCTGGTGGCCGCGCCCCTGGTGCTGCCCGAGTCCAAGGACCCGAACCCCGGGCCCGTGGATCCGCTGTCCATCGTGCTGGCGGTGCTGACCATGGCCCCGGTGGTCTACGGGATCAAGACGTTGGCCACGAGCGGGTCGCCCCTGGAGAGCATCGTGTTCATCGCCCTGGGCATGGTGTGCGGGATGCTCTTCGCGCGCCGCCAGGTGGCCAAGGACTACCCCATGCTGGACCTGCGCTTCTTCCGCAGCGCCCGCTTCTCCGGCGGGCTGGCCGTGAACACGGTGTCCAACGTGGCGCTGTTCGGCTTCCTGTTCTTCTTCACGCAGTACCTGCAGCTGGTCAACGGCCGGGACCCCATGAGCTCCGGTCTGCTGATGGTCCCCGGGCTGGTGCTGTCCATCCTGGCGGGGCTCGGTGCGGAGCGGATCGCGCGTGCCACGGGCCTGCGCACCGCCGTGGTGCTGGGCCTGGCGCTGGTGGCCGGTGGCTTCCTGGTGGTCGCGTTCACGGACCAGCAGGCGTCCGCGGTGCCCGTGATCGTGGGCTTCACCCTGATGAGCGCGGGTACCGGGCTGGCCACTACCCTGTCCACGGACCTCGTGGTCTCCTCCGTGCCCGAGGCGAAGGCGGGCGCGGCGTCGGCGGTATCCGAGACCGGGTACGAGGTGGGCGCCGTGCTCGGCACCGCCGTGCTGGGCGGGCTGACCACCGCGTTCTACCAGGGCGACCTGGAGCTGCCCGCGGGCGTTCCTGCGGACGGCGCCCAGGCCGCCCGGGAGACGCTGGGCGGCGCCTTCGACGTGGCCGCCAACTCCTCCCTGGGCCCCGCGATCGCCGACGCCGCCACGGCCGCCTTCTCCGCCGGCATGCAGTGGACGTCGCTGATCGGCGGAGTGCTGGTCGCCGTCGTCGCCCTGGTCCTCGCCCGCGTGCTGCGGGCGGACCGCAGGGTGCGCCGCGGCGAGGGGTGAGACGCTCCGGGCGACGTCGCGGCGTCGCCCGGGATGCCCGGCCCCTGCCATGCTGTCCGGCTCGACCATCCCGTTCTCACAGAGCACTCGCGGGTGTACCCTGACATTGCGAGGCCCTATGTGGCATCTCTAGCCGCTCCGGGGGTCTCGCACCTCGCAAACCCCTGACCTATGGTCGGGGGTTTTTGCGTCAGGGGCACCAGATGATGCCGTGCTCGGACGTCGGCAACCACCGGGGTGCCATCTTCCTGTAAGCACGAATGGCGTCCGTGACCGGGCGGTGTGTGGCACCCCAGATCTCTGGATGGGTCTGCGCGTGCAGCTGGTAGGCGCCGTAGGCGATGAGATCCGTAGCCTGGATCAGCTGGTTGTACCTGCTGTCCTGCATGATCACGTCCTCGATCACGCGTCGAGTGTGCAGATCGAGCGCGCGGTGCGCCTTACGGTACGGGGTAGAAGCACGCAGTGCGGTGTCCCACTCTGCACGGGCCTGCGCTGGAGACAGTGGCGCGCAAGGTTCGCCGTACCCCTGCTGGCCGTCGTAGAAGACCATGACCGTGGTGTCGTTCTCCTCCGCCCAGCCGTCGAGCCACCGGAGCAAGGTGTTGTATGACTCCGTGGACGACCTGCACGGGGTGGCGATCGTGACCACGAGAGCACCCTCCGCCGCAGCCAGTGCTGAGAGCATGATTCGGCCTGTCGCGGCTCGACGAGGTGTGGAGAACAGCCTCTCCTGACCTTCGGTCTCGCAGTACTTCCCGCGCCCCTTGTACAACTCGTTGGCATGCAGCTCCCGGGTGGTGGGAATGCCGAACTCGTGGTGGATGGCCCGGCGGCCTCCCAGCCATGCGGCCATCACCTCGTTCCACCGGTCGTCGGGCACGATGAGTGCGGTCAGGGTGGTGCCGTGCCTGGAGTCCCCGGAGTCATCGACGTAGACGAGGTGCATGCTGTCCGAGCCTAGGGCGTGTCTGACAAAGCCTTCGCCCAGGTGATGACGGAGTGCAGGATGATGGCGGCGCGGTAGGTCACAGCGTGTTTGTCGTACCGGGTCGCGATGGCGCGCCATTGTTTGAGCTGGCAGTAG
>NZ_PHOA01000123.1 GCF_003687455.1 Kocuria tytonicola
GCCCGGCCCCGTGGTCCTGACGTCCTCGAGGCCCGCCGATGTGGTCCCGGCCCCGATCCACCTCTCCCCCGCGGACGCCCACGTGGAGACGTCCCGCGGCGCGCCGCGCTACGCCCTGCAGTGGCCCACGCTGGCGCAGGCGCCGGCCCTGACGAAGGCCCTGGCCTCTCGGGCCGGCGCCTGGCGGGACGAGTTCCTGACCGGGGCGGGTGGAAAGCGGCCCGCCGCTCCGGAGCTCCACGTGCGGTGGGAGCCCGTGGTGCATGCCGGTTCCCTCCACGGGGTGCGTCTGGTCAGCCGTCCGAGCACGAGCGGCGCCGCCACGCGGGAAACCACGGTGTACGGCGACGGCGACGCCAGCTGGTCCTCGGAGGACCTCGTTGCCGAGAAGTCCCGGCAGAGTCTGGTGAAAGCCGTCTCCCAGGCCGTGGCGCACGAATCCCACGAGAACGGGGCCGAGAGCCTCACCCCCTCGCGCGCACTGTCCGACGTGTCCTTCACGAGCACGGGGGACATGGTCGTGAACCTCTCCCACGGCCTGACCGGGCCCGCACCCAGGAGTGGACTCTCCGCCAGGATCTCCGATCCCCAGCGCTACCTGTCCGCGCGGGGGCGGCAGGTGCGTGCAGCCATGACCCGCCCGGTGGACGCCGCGCCCACGACCCCCGTGCCGCGCCCCGCACACACGACGGACTGCACGAAGGCGAAGTGCATCGCCCTGACGTTCGACGACGGGCCCGGCCCCTTCACCTCGGCGATCCTGGATGCCCTGGAGAAGGCGAAGGCCCGCGCCAGCTTCTTCATGATCGGCTCCGCGATCACGACGGACCCCGGCATCGTGCGCCGCATGGCCGCCGCGGGCATGGGCGTGGGGAACCACACGTGGTCCCACCCGCAGGTCACGGCGCTGACTCCGGACCAGGTCACGGGGGAGATCACCCGGCAGTCTTCCGCCGTTGCCGCGGCCACGGGCCACGAGCCCTTCGCCGTGCGCCCCCCGTACGGCGCCTTCACGAGGAGCACCCCGCACGCCGGGCTTCCTTTCGTGCTGTGGGACGTGGACACGGAGGACTGGAAGAACCTCGACCCCACCCGCACGACGCAGCGAGCGCTCAGCGGCGCGCACCCCGGCGCAATCGTCCTGATGCACGACATCCACCCCTCCACCGCGAAGGCCCTGCCGGGGATCATCGCGGCGCTGCAGAAGCAGGGATACACGCTCGTCACCGTGGACGAGCTCCTGCCCGGGATGGACCCGTCCGGTTCGTACTACTCGGCGGGGTAGCCGCCCACTGGTCGGCGCCCCCGCCGCAATCGAGGCGGGGCCGGCTCCGCGTGCCCCGTTCTGCGCTCAGCCCAGCGGCCGCATGGTGGCCTCCACCCGTTCCGGCACCACGTGGACCTGCGGAACCAGGTCCTGTGGTGGGAAATCCGGGTCGATGCACTCTACGAGACCGGTTATCGGCGAGGTCCGGGGGTGCGCTCTCAGATGTCAGCCCGCATCGCAGGAAAGGTCGTCTCCGCGAATCCCGCGCGCGCGTACATGCCGCGCCCGGCCGCCGTGGCCATGAGTTCAGCCCGTGGAACTCCGGTCCGATGCGCCCACTCCAGCGCCGCGCTGAAAGCGCGCCGTCCGTACCCACTTCCGCGGTACTCAGGAAACGTGCACACATTGCTAATGAGCACATCACGTCCGTGCGGGTTGCCGGGGGATGGTGCAGCGTCCCGGATCGCTGCCACGGAGCAGGCCACGACGGACCCACCAGAGGCGACCACGAAGATTCCGAAGGCAGGATCGTGAATGCGCTCGGCAAACCACGACCGCGCGGCACTCACCCATGGCCCGTCAATGTTCTGGGTTCCCATGGCGCAGAACATCTCGGCGCGCAGGGCCACGAGTGCCTCGACATCCTGCTCCGAGGCGCGACGACAGGTGGTTAGTGTGACGTCCGACATGACCCCACCATAGGGACATCCGGTGCATGGACGGGCAGGCCACATGGAGCGGAGCCCCCTCCCCACCGCGCTGGAATACATCGAACTTCATCACTCCAGAGGAAGTCCTCTGCATGCGGATCCACGGCCCCGGTGGGTGTCAGGACGGCATCGGAACGCCCGCGACAGCCACGAGCCGCTGCTGAGTCATACTTTTCATGTCAATGATCGGCATTGCTCGCCCGATCCGAGCCTGCACCGCAGGAATCTGCAGCGACGCCTGGTGCGCATCTTCGCTGTCCCAGACTTCCGTGACCCACACGGCGTCTGCATCCCCTGGGTCACGAGCGACCAGGTAGAGACGGCATCCAGGCATCGGCTCGCTGCGGTCCTGCTCACTCAGGATGGCAGCCAGGGCGTCCCCCTCCCCTGGTATGGAGCGCAGGCGCCCGTGAAGCATGAACGCGGAACCGGTGGTCATGGTGTCGATGTCAGCCATGGCCTCACCGTAGGCTTCGGGAACCGGTGCAGGCTTGTAGATTCTTGCCATGGCCGAGGAAACCATTCCGAACGGGCGCGGGGTCCCTTTTCCGAAACGTCTCCCTGTCGCGTTCCGACGGCTGCCCGCCCAGCCGGACGCTACTGACCTCGTGGCGTGGTGGTGGTTGTGCGAGTGGGACCTGCCGGACGGCGAGCGCTCGGATCAGCGAGTCCTGGCGTTCCCTGCCCTGAACTTCACTGTCGACAATGAAGGGTCCGCGGTGGCCGGCCCGACCAGCACGGCCACCACGCGCATGCTGACGGGCAGCGGATGGGTCATCGGCGCACTGCTCAAGCCGGCCGCCACCCCGGTGTTCACTGCCGACCCGGGATCGCTGCGTGATCGTCTGGAACCGGTCGACCTGCCTGACCTTCACGCTCGTGTCGCGGAGTTGGCCGGGAGCGGTCACTTGGACGGGGCCACGGATGTCGTGTCGCAGTGGCTCGTGGGCCGCGCTGGAGACCTTGCCCACTCTGCTCGCGCAGCGAACCTCATGTGGCACCTCGCGACAACCGGCCGCCACATCACCTCGCTCACCAGCCTTGCCGGGGCTGTCGGCATCTCCCAGAGCGGCCTCTACCGGCTGGCTCGACGCTACGTCGGGGTCTCGCCCTATGACATGGTTCGGCGCCGCCGCCTGCAGGAGATCGCGGAGCACATCCGGGACAATCCGCAGGAGTCGCTGGCAGGCGTGGCAGGCCACTTCGGTTTGACCGATCAAGCCCACATGAACCGCGAGTTCAAGGCGGCGTTCGGCATCACCCCCGGCGACTACCGGTCCGAGTGCACGTCAACGAGAACGTAGGTCGACGCGAAACGTCCCCCACGATGAGCTTCGACCACCGATCCCCGCGGCCAGGCCCCCTCCGATGCGGGTCCACGAGCCAGGTCGACAGGGGTGCCTTTCCCCGCGTCAGACGGAGGAGAGCATGTCGTTGTTGCCAGGTGGCTCCGAGCAGGGGTCTCCGCTCCTGTCTCAACGGGGTGAGGGCGAACCATCGGCTGCCGGAAGAACATACGTGCATTCCGCGACTTCGCGCCCGTCCGCCGTCGTTCCCGTCGAAACCAGAGTCATACCCAGTCGCTTGCACAGCGCGCGGGACGCCGTGTTGGCGCGGTCCGTCTTCGCCATCACCTGGACGAACCCCCACTCATGGCGAGCCGCGTCCAACACCGCCGCCACAGCTTCCGTCGCCAAGCCTCTGCCGGTGTGAGTCGGGTTGAAGACATAGCCGATCTCGGTCGCGTTCCCGGCGAGCCACGTCAAACCCACTTCGCCCGCCACTTCACCGGTCTCGAGAATCTCGGCAAGGAGCACCAGCTCGTCTCCTGGCCCATCGAATCGAGCGACGGCATACCGGGACATCTCTCCCAGCGTGTGCTCCCGCGTCCACACGCCAACACTCAAGTACTGTGCAACATCGCGCCTCGAGCGATAGGCGAAGACCGCAGCGACATCGGTCTCGCGTGGCGGCCGGAGACAAAGTCGGGAGGTCTCAATCACACCGAAATCGTAGCCAAGAAGACACTGCGGAACTGCTTCCGGAGACCGGTTCAGCATCCGAGATGACCTCACCGGACCTCGATCTGCACAGCATCCCCTGCAGACCACAGTGACCGGCGCCTCTCTGCTGCGCGTTAGACTTCCTTGAACTTCGTCGCCCCGCCGGGAGTCCACTGCCTGCGGATCCACGGTCCCGGTGGGTGTCGAGGGGAGACGCTCCACGGTGCGTGCGGCGTTCCCGCGAACCGGCACGGCCCGCACGAGGGGCCGGCCGCGCAGCGCGAACGCGGCGCAGGCACCGAGCGGACGCCCGAGACACGATCCGCCCGACTCCCTCGCCCCCTTCGGCGGAGGACCCGGGATCCGCAGCTTCGAGGGCCTCACGTGTTGAGCGAGACCAGGTGCGTCCCCGCTGCGGGTTCGCTCAGCCGCACCCCGCGCACGTCGTCCCGAACCGCGCGAACCGGCCGCGGCGACGTCGTTGAATCCCCGCGGGACCGGGACGTCCGCTCGTGACCGCCGCGCAGCCCGAGTACGCGACCCCCGGCGTCCTGCGCCGCGTGAGCGCGTGCGCGGGCGTGGTCCTGGCCCCGAACCCCGGCCCCATGACCCTGGACGGCACCAACACCTGGATCCTCTCCGCGCCGGGCGCCGGCCCGGAGCACCCGAACTACGGGCAGCACCCGTCCGCGCAGGGACGGGGCGAGTGGCCCGGCCCGGACGTCGTCGTCGTGGATCCGGGCCCCCTGGACGAGGAGCACCTGCAGGCGGTCGCGGCCACCGGCACCGTGGTGCTCATCCTGGTGACGCACCACCACGGTGACCACACGGACGGCATCGACCGGCTGCACGAGATCACCGGCGCCCCCGTCCGCGCGGCCCTGCCCGAGTTCTGCCGGGACAGCGGCGAGCCCCTGCGGGACGGCGACTGCGTGCTCGCGGCGGGCGTGAGCATCCGCGTGCTGGCCACCCCGGGGCACACCTCGGACTCCGTCTCGTTCCTGCTGCACCACGACGAGCCCGAGACGGTCCTCACCGGGGACACCGTCCTGGGCCGCGGCACCACCATGATCGACCACCCGGACGGCACCCTGGGCGACTACCTGGGCTCGCTCGAACGGCTCGCCCGGCGATCCGGCGCGATGGGCCTGCCCGCCCACGGTGCGCCGCTGCCCGACCTGCAGGACGCGTGCGAGGAGCTCGCGGAGCACCGCCTGGAGCGCCTGGAGCAGGTGCGCGGCGTCGTCGCGGGCCTGGGTGAGCGCGCCAGCGTGGAGACCGTCACGGACGCCGTCTACGCGGACGTCCCCGCCGGGGTGCGCCGCGCCGCGGAGCACTCGATCGCCGCGCAGCTCGCCCACCTGGGCCTCTGAGCGTCGGGGACGACGACGCCGCACGCGTCCTTCCGCGCGGCACTCACCGCTGATCGCTGGGGCGCTCAGCCCTGCAGCGGGGCCGCCTCCGCGTAGTCCGGTTCGCGGCGCTTGACCCACGCGATCGCGGCGTAGGTGACCGGCATGATCACGACTTCCACGAGGCACTTGTACACGTAGCCCACCAGCACGTAGTTCAGGAACCCGAACCACGAATCGATGCCGATCACGGGCGCCGCGATGGTGCAGAAGATGACCGTGTCCACCAGCTCGCCCACCATGGTGGAGGAGATCAGCCGCGCCCACAGATGCTTCTCCTGGGTGCGCTCCTTGACCTTGACCATCACGTACGCGTTGAGCAGCTGCCCCACCAGGTAGCCCAGCAGGGACCCGGCCACGATCAGGGGCACCGGGCCCAGCACCGCCTCGAACGCGCTCTGGTTCTCGTAGAACGGTGCGGGAGGCAGAACGATCACGATCCAGAACACCAGGGACGAGAACACTCCGAAGAAGAACGAGGTGAGGATCGCCTTGCGGGCGGCCCGGAAGCCGTAGACCTCCGAGACCACGTCCCCCAGGACGTAGGCGAGCGGGAACAGGAAGAACCCGCCGTCCGTGATGACCGGACCGAACTGCACACCCTTCGTGGCGCCGATGTTGGAGAGCACCAGGATCACGCAGTACGCCGCCAGGATGAGGTCGAAGTACGTGCGGGGCCGGCGCGCGAAAGCGGGCTCCGCGGGCGTGTGCTGCGTGGGGGCGCCCGGCGCGGAGGTGGGCCGGGCGGCGGAGGTGGCCGCGGCGTCGTCGGCGGGTGCGGGGTGCGTGGAACCCTGGGCCGGGGTGGCAT
>NZ_PHOA01000124.1 GCF_003687455.1 Kocuria tytonicola
GGAGGAGACGGTGGGCGGGCGGGCGGCGTCGGCTCAGGACGCCGTCCAGCCGCCGTCCATCGTGTACGCCGCGCCGGTGACCATCCCGGCGGAGGGGCCGGCGAGGAAGGCGATCAGCTCTCCCACCTCCTCGGGCTCCACGAACCGTTTGATGGCGGACTCGGTGAGCATGATCTTCTCGACCACCTCGTCCTCGGGGATGCCGTGGGTGGCCGCCTGGTCCGCGATCTGCTTGTCCACCAGCGGGGTGCGCACGTAGCTGGGGTTCACGCAGTTGCTCGTGACGCCGTGCGGCGCCCCCTCCAGGGCCACGGCTTTGGAGAGCCCCTCCAGGCCGTGCTTGGCGGCCACGTACGCGGACTTGAACGCGGAGGCCCGCAGTCCGTGCACCGAGGAAACGTTGATGATCCGCCCCCACCCCTGCTCGTACATGTGGGGCACGGCGGCCCGGACCAGCAGGAACGGGGACTCCAGCATGAGCGTGAGGATCCGGTGCAGGTCCGCGGGGTCGACGTCCTGAATGGGTGCCACCTTCTGGATCCCCGCGTTGTTCACCAGCACGTCCACGTCCAGGCTCAGCTCCGCGAGGGCGGCGGTGTCCGTGAGGTCCACGGCCCACGCCTCCCCGGACACCTCGGCGGCGAGGCGCGCGGCGGCGTCGTGGTCGATGTCGGCAATGGTCACGTGTGCACCGTGGGCTGCGAGCGCCCTGACGGCGGCGGCGCCGATGCCGCTCGCGCCGCCCGTCACGAGGGCCTTCCTGCCGGTGAGTGTGGCGTCGGTCATCGGGTGCTCCTTCACGCGGGTACGGCTTCCAGACGGAAGTATGCCCGGATTCCCCGCGCGGCGTGCGAGGTGCGCGCCGCGTAACATATACGATTTTGTACACGACGCGGGTGACGCGATTCACATGCTCTCGTACACTCCGTACCAGAACGCTCGGTCGGTAAGTGCCCGAGCACCTCGCCACTGGCACCCCACGGACCCTGTCCGACGATCCTGGAGACACCGCATGGCATCCACCACCGCAGCGCCCGCGCAGGGCCACACCATGTCACGAGAAGAGCGCAAGGTCCTTGCGGGCACCCTCGTGGGCACCACCATCGAGTGGTACGACTTCTTCATCTACGCCCAGGCGGCCGCGTTCATCCTGGCCACCCACTTCTTCAAGCCCCTCAGCGCGGACAACCCCCAGCTGGCCCAGATCGTCACGTGGGCCACCCTGGGCATCAGCTTCCTGTTCCGCCCCCTGGGCGCCATCGTGGCCGGGCACATCGGTGACCGGTTCGGCCGCAAGATCACCCTGGTGATGACCCTGTTCGGCATGGGGGTGGCCACCACGCTCATCGGTCTGCTGCCCACCTACGGCCAGATCGGGGTGGCCGCACCCATCCTCCTGATCCTGCTGCGCGTCCTGCAGGGCTTCTCCGCCGGCGGCGAGTGGGGTGGCGCGGCGCTGATGTCCGTGGAGCACGCACCCGTGAACAAGCGCGGCCTGTTCGGTGCCTACCCGCAGATCGGCGTGCCCATCGGCATGCTCATGGCCACCCTGTTCATGTTCGCGCTGACCACCACGCTCACCCCGGAGCAGTTCGAGTCCTGGGGCTGGCGCGTCCCGTTCCTGTTCTCCATCGTGCTGATCTTCGTGGGCTGGCTCATCCGCCGTTCCGTGGACGAGTCCCCCGTGTTCCTGGAGATGCAGCAGCGCGCCAAGGAGTCCTCCGCGCCCCTGGGCCAGCTGTTCCGCAAGAACCCCCGCGAGGTGGTCCTCGCGGCCCTGATCTTCGCGGGCAACAACGCCGCGGGCTACCTGGTGATCGCCTTCTTCGCGGCCTACGGCACCAAGGCGCTGCACATGTCCCGCCCGGAGACGCTCATCGCCTCCCTGGTGGGCGGCATCGGGTGGCTGATCTTCACCATGCTGGGCGGGTGGATGTCGGACAGGATCGGGCGCAGGCTGACCTTCCAGATCGGCTACGGCATCATCATCCTGTGGGCCATCCCCATGTGGTGGATGCTCAACACCGCGTCCCTGCCGCTGTTCGCGCTGGCCATCTTCATCCTGACCATGGGCCTGGGGCCCTCCTACGGTCCGCAGTCCGCGATGTACGCGGAGATGTTCCCGGCCCGCGTGCGCTACTCGGGCGTCTCCATCGGCTACGCCCTGGGCTCGATCATCGGCGGCGCGTTCGCCCCCATGATCGCCGAGCTGCTGCTGGGCCGCACGGGCCAGGCCTGGACCATCGGCCTCTACATCTCCCTGCTCTCCCTGGTCTCGTTCGTCGCCGTGTGCTTCGTCAGGAAGTCGGACCAGGGCAAGGACCTGCACGTGGCCGAGGTGCACGAGGAGTACGTGAAGTCCCACCCCGGCGAGATCGTGCCCCCTGTGGCCGGTGAGCCCGAGGACACCGCCCCCACGAGCACCACCCGGCACTGATCCGCACCCCGCACCCCGCGGGCGGTCCGCACGGGGCGGGTGGCCCGCACGGGGAGTTCCCCGCTGGGTGATCCGCGGAGAGATGCCTCGCAACGGGGCGAACGCGCACCACGGACGGGCCCGGCATCCACAGCGATGCCGGGCCCGTCCGCATCCGCACCAGATCCCGGAGCACTCCGCACCCGGCACCCCGCACCCGGGCGACACGTCACCAATTGACGTGGCTCACACGATCGGGGAACCTGAGCTTGAACGAACGGTCAGTTATTCCACACGGAGGAGACGCCATGTCCGAGATGCCGCAAGCCTTTCTCGTCGGAGGAGCCCGCACTCCCGTGGGCCGCTACGGAGGGGCCCTGTCCTCGGTGCGCCCGGACGACCTCGCCGCCCTCTGCATCCGCTCCGTCGTGGAGGACTCGGGGATCGACCCGGCACTCGTGGACGAGGTGATCCTGGGCAACGCGAACGGCGCGGGCGAGGAGAACCGCAACGTGGCCCGCATGGCGTGGCTGCTCAACGGCTACCCGGACACCGTTCCCGGCATCACCGTGAACCGGCTGTGCGCCTCGGGCATGTCCGCCATCACGATTGCCTCGCAGATGATCAAGTCCGGCGCGGCGGACATCGTGGTGGCCGGCGGCGTGGAGTCCATGTCCCGCGCCCCGTGGGTCATGGAGAAGCCCGCCACCGCGTTCGCCAAGCCCGGAGAGGTCTACGACACCTCGATCGGCTGGCGCTTCCCCAACCCCGCGTTCGTGGACGGTCCGCTGTCCCGCGACGGCAAGATGACCTACTCCATGCCGGAGACCGCGGAGGAGGTGGCCCGCGTGGACGGCATCTCCCGTGAGGACGCGGACGCGTTCGCCGCCCAGTCCCACGAGAAGGCGCTGGCCGCCATTCGCGCCGGGCACTTCGCGGACGAGATCGTCCCCGTGGAGGTCAAGGGCCGCAAGGGCGCCGTCACCGTGGTGGACACGGACGAGGGCCCCCGCGAGGGCTCCACCCCCGAGGTGCTGGCCAAGCTGCGTCCTGTGGTCAAGGGCGGCTCCGTGGTCACCGCGGGCAACTCCTCCTCCCTCAACGACGGCGCCTCGGCCGTGATCGTGGCCAGCGAGCGCGCCGTGACCAAGTACGGCCTCACCGCCCGCGCCCGCGTGGTGGACGGCGCCTCCGCGGGCCTCGCCCCGGAGATCATGGGCCTGGGCCCGGTCCCCGCCTCGGAGAAGGTCCTCGAGCGCGCCGGCTGGTCCGTGGGGGATCTCGGCTCCGTGGAGATCAACGAGGCCTTCGCCACCCAGTCCCTCGGTTCCATCCGCCGCCTGGGCCTGGACCCCGAGATCGTGAACCGGGACGGCGGCGCCATCGCGCTGGGCCACCCGCTGGGCTCCTCGGGCTCGCGCATCGTCATCACTCTCATGGGCCGCATGGAGCGCGAGCGCGCCGGCAAGGGCCTCGCCACCATGTGCATCGGCGTGGGCCAGGGCGCCGCCCTGCTGATCGAGCGGGTGTGATCCGGCCGTGACGGACACGAGCTCCACCCACGACGACGCCGCACGCGACGCCCGTGCGCACGGCACCCCAGAGGCGTCGGCCCCCCACAACGGGAGCGCCATGAGCGGAGCCTCCACCGGCACCCCCGCAGGGAGCGAACCCCCCGCGCAGGCGACCCCCGAGGGCCGGACCCCCTCGTGGGCCGCGGACTTCGAGGCGCTGCGCGTGAGCGAGCACCCGGACCGCCTGCACGTGGCCCTGGACCGCCCGGAGGTGCGCAACGCGATCGACCAGGTCATGGTGGACGAGCTGCACACCGTGTGCGGGCACCTGGAGCGCGAGCCCAGGATCCTGGTGCTGAGCGGCAGCCGCGTGAACGGCAAGGGAATCTTCGCCTCGGGTGCGGACATCGCCCAGCTGCGCGAGCGGCGTCGTGAGGACGCACTGCGCGGGGTGAACTCGCAGATCTTCGACCGGATCGCCAAGCTGCCCATGCCCGTGATCGCAGCACTGGACGGCTACGCCCTGGGCGGCGGAGCGGAGCTCGCGTGGGCGGCGGACTTCCGGATCGGCACCCCCCGCGTGAAGGTGGGGCAACCGGAGGCGGGGCTGGGCATCATCGCCGCGGCCGGCGCTCTGTGGCGGCTCAAGGAGCTCGCCGGGGAGGCCCTGGCCAAGGACATCCTCATGGCGGGTCGCATCCTGTCCGCCCAGGAGGCCCTGGACGCGCGGCTCATCACCGAGATCCACGAGCCGGACGAGCTGCTCGCCGCGGCGGACGCGCTCGCGGACCGGATCGCCGCGCAGGACCCGCTGGCGGTGCGCGTGAGCAAGCGCGTGTTCGCCATGCCCCGTGAGGCCCACCCGCACGTGGACGAGCTCGCGCAGGCCATCCTGTTCGAGTCCCAGGCCAAGTTCGACCGCATGCAGGCGTTCCTGGACCGCAAGAAGGAGTCGAAGAAATGAGCGAGAGCACCGCAGCAACCGTTCCCGGGACCGTGGGGGTGCTGGGCGGCGGGCGCATGGGCGCGGGAATCGCCCACGCGTTCCTGATCTCCGGCGCCCACGTGACCGTGGTGGAGGTGCACGCCCAGGCCGCCGAAGCCGCGAAGGAGCGCGTGGAGTCGGACCTCGCCAAGTCACTGGAGCGCGGGAAGATCGACGGCAACCTGGACGTGTGGACCGAGAACTTCGCGGTCAGCGTGGACTACACGGACTTCGCGGACTGCGAGCTGGTGGTCGAGGCCGTCCCGGAGATCTGGGACCTGAAGGTCTCGTCCCTGCAGAACGTGGAAGCCAACCTGCGCGAGGACGCGTGGCTCGCCTCGAACACGTCCTCGCTGTCCATCGACGGTCTCGCCGCCGAGCTGCAGCGCCCCGAACGGTTCTGCGGCATGCACTTCTTCAACCCGGTGCCCGCCTCCCAGCTCGTGGAGATCGTGGTGGGCGAGCGGACCGGCCAGCAGCTGCAGGACCTCACCCAGCAGTGGGTCGCGGGGATCGGCAAGACCCCGGTGACGGTCAAGGACGCACCCGGTTTCGCGTCCTCCCGCCTGGGCGTGGCGCTGGGCCTCGAGGCCATCCGCATGGTCGAGGAGGGTGTGGCGTCCGCCGAGGACATCGACAACGCCATGGTCCTCGGCTACAAGCACCCCGTGGGCCCGCTCGCACTCACGGACATCGTGGGCCTGGACGTGCGCCTGGGCATCGCGGAGTACCTGGAGAAGGAGCTCGGCCCCCGCTTCGCTCCCCCGCAGCTCATGCGGGACATGGTGGAGCGCGGAGAGCTCGGCAAGAAGTCCGGCAAGGGCTTCTACGACTACTCCTGAGTGTCCCTCCTGGCCAGACCAGGAAAGCACGGCTGCGACCCGCTCCCCGGCACCCCCGGGCGGCGGGTCGCCCCACATCACGATTCGGTCACGCCTGATTGCAGTAGCAAAGAC
>NZ_PHOA01000125.1 GCF_003687455.1 Kocuria tytonicola
CGGGTCCCCATGGGCGGGGGCACCAACCTGGACACGGGTGAGAAGAACCCCATCCTGGGCTGGATCGAGCCGGGCACCCAGCACATGGACGGCTACCACGCCCTCTGGTACGCCCGCTCCCGTGAGGGCGCCACGGACTACGACCGCCAGGCCCGGCAGCGCTGCGTGCAGGCCGCCATGCTCGCCCAGCTGGACCCCGTCACGGTGGTCACCAAGTTCGACGACCTCGCGCGGTCCGGGCAACAGATCCTGGAGACGGACATCCCGCAGTCCTCGATCGGCTCCATGGTCTCCGTGGCCACCAAGGCCCAGCACCACGAGCTGCAGTCCTACGCGGCGGGCCCGCCCTACTACGACCAGTCCTTCCCCACCTACCCCGACTACGCGCGGTTCCAGTCGGATCTCGCGGACGTCCTCAAGAAGGCCGACGGCGCCCAGGCGGCCTCATCGTCCGGCGGAACCGCGGCGTCGTCGTCCGCGGCCGCGGCCCACGCTTCCGGGGCGGCGCCCGCGGGCGGGGTGTCCGTGCTCGGCAGCGGGCCGGGCATCGGGACCGCCGCGGTGGTCCCGGCCGCGCTCACGGCGCCCGCGGGTCTCAAGCTTCCCGCCGAGGAGCAGCTGTCCCCGAACGGGACGTGCTCCCTACCGCAGTGACGTCCCCCGGCAGCAGCGCGTGACGGGGGCGGCGCTCCGTGCAGGGTGACCCGGGTCCCACCGGGAGACACCCCGCGCATCGGTACAGTGGGGGCGTGGCGAATATCCTGCAGTCCCCCGAGTGGGCACAGTTCCAGCAGAGCATCGGACACCGGGTCCTCCAGGCCGAGGGCCCGGGGTGGCGCTACCTGGCGACCGTCGAGGGCGGACGCACCGGGCGCTACCTGTACTGCCCGTACGGGCCGGAGGCCGAGTCCCCCGACGCGTTCGACCGGGCGCTGGCGGACCTCGTGGCACGCGCCCGGCAGGAGCGCTGCTGGTTCGTGCGGGTGGAGCCCGTCAACGGCCACCCCGCGAGCGGGTCGGAGAGCGCCGAGGAGTCCCTGCGGCGCCGCGGCATGCGCCGCTCCCCGCGCCAGGTGCAGCCGGGGCACACCCAGGTGGTGGACCTGCGCAAGGACGCCAAGGACCTGCTCAAGGACATGAAGTCCACCAACCGCAACCTCTACCGCAACATCCACAAGAAGGGTGTGAGCATCGAGCGCTCGCAGGACCCGCAGGACGTGCGGTTCCTGCTGTCGTTCCTGGACGACACCGCCAGACGCCGGAACTTCAACCGTCAGCAGGACGACTACCTGCGGGCCGCGGCCGAGTCCCTCATGCCGGTGGGCGCCGCGAGCCTGTACCTCGCGAAGCTCCACGGCGAGCCCATTGCGGCGTCGCTCGTGTACGACTCCGGGGACACCCGCACCTACGCCCACGCGGCCATGGACCAGGAGCACCGCAGGCTCTCCGCGGGCATCCCCCTGGTGGTCACCATGATCATGGAGGCCAAGGAGAAGGGACTCACGTGGTTCGACCTCTTCGGCACCGCCCCGGAGGAGGCGGGACCCGAGCACGAGTGGTACGGGTTCACGTCCTTCAAGAAGTCCTTCGGCGGGCAGCCCGTGTCCTACCCCGGCACGTGGGACCTCCCGGTCTCCCGCGCGGGCTACGCCGCCTACACCGGTGCCCGGGCGGCCCGCGAGGGACTGTCCACCGCACGCACGAGGGCGCGCGAGCTGCGCACCCGGCTGCGGGAGCGCCGCACGGCGGAGGCAGCGGCATGACGCGCACAGCACTGGTCACCGGAGCCACGGGCGGCATCGGCCGGGCCTTCACCCGTGCCCTGCACGAGCGCGGCTACTCACTGGTCCTCACGGGCCGCAGCGAGGAGAAGCTCACCGAGCTCTCCGACGCGGTCACGGGCGGCACCGCGCGCGTGGTGGCCGCGGACCTCGGCACGCAGGAGGGCATCGACGCGCTCTCCGCGTGGCTGAGCACCGAGCCCGTGGACCTGCTGGTGAACAACGCCGGCTTCGGCAGCCACGGGGAGTTCGCGCGGCTGGAACTGGACCGGGAGCTCGAGGAGCTCACCGTGAACGTCCGAGCGCTCATGACGCTCACGCACACCGCGCTGCGCTCCATGACGGCCGCCGGGCACGGGGCGATCGTCAACATCGCGTCCGTGGCCGCGTTCCAGCCGCTGCCGTCCATGGCCACGTACAGCGCGACCAAGGCGTTCGTGGACCGGTTCACGCTGGCGGTGGGTGTGGAGGCCCGCAAGCACGGCGTGCACGTGCTGAGCGTGTGCCCCGGGCCCGTGGACACGGACTTCTTCGCGGTCGCGGACGCCTCGGCCATTGACACGGGCCGTTCCGCGAGGCCGGACGACCTGGTGGCGGCCGCCCTCTCCGCGCTGGACCGCGGGCGCCCCCGGGTGGTCTTCCCGCGCGTCTATCACGCCCTGGAGCGTGTGGCCGGGCTGCTGCCGCAGCCACTCGTCGCGCGCGCGGCCAACCTGGTCTCCGGCCGGGACTAGCCGCCGCGGCAGCGGTTCCGCCCGCAGCGCGCGGACCCGGCGGCCCCCGGACCCGGTCCGGGGGCCGCCGGGGTCACCAGCGTGCGGCGTCCCGCACGGCGGCCCTGCCCTCGGCCACGGCTCGCCGCACGAGCGCCACGGCGGGCCGCTCCGCACGGCGTGCCGCGGCTCGATCCGTGGACGACGCCGCGTGGCCCCCGTCCACGCCGCCCACCTGCTCGGTGGCCACCCGCTCCGTGGCCGCCACGGGAGCCGCCGCGGTCTCCTCGGCACGTCCCGGTGCCGGAAACCCGGTGCTCCTCCCCTGCTTCCTCGTGCGCGGGGGCTCCTGCGCGGTCGAACGGGCGAATGTCCTCGCGCTGCGGCGCCTGCCTCCCGCGCCCGGCGTCCTGCCGTGCCGCGACTGCTCGCCCGGCGCCGCGGCCACGTCCGAGGGCTCGGCGCTCACGGCTTCCGGAGCACTGTCGCCCGGACGGGCGAGATCCGGATCCACATCCACGGTGGGAGCGATCGGGGTGACCGTGGCGAGGTCATCGTGCGGGGCCTCGCGCTCCGGACGTCCGCCAGGCGTGCCGCTCGTCGTGCGCTGGCCGGACGGGTCGCCCGGGGCCGCGCCACTGTCCCGCGTGCCGCCGAAAGCCTCAGCGGTTGCCGTGGCGACACCATGCTCCGCGGCCGCGGTCCCGCGATCCACGGCCTCGGCGGCCCGGTCCGAGGGGGCGCTCTGGTTCGAGGGGGCACCCGAGGTCTGCGGCGGGGGGGAGGCGGGGTCCGGCGTCGTCGTGGCGGTGTGCTCGGAACTCTGCGGCAGCAGCTCCTCCGCCGCGGCCCCGCGCCTGGTGCGGCGGCGGAAGAAGCGCCGACGGGCCTTCTCCGCGCGCCCGGCCACCTGGAACTCCCCCACCAGCGGGTACTCCCACGTGCCGAGCACCTCGTGGTCCTCGGTGGCGAGCTCGCGCAGCACCATGGGCTGGCCCGGCTGGTCGGGATCACCCGCGAGAACCTTGTGGACCTGGCGCTGCTGGAGCTGGACGAGGCCCGTGAGCAGCAGGGCGTCGTCCACCCCCAGCTGACGGGCACGGTCCGTGAAACCCAGGCGGTAGACCATGGCGGACTCGCCGGTGTGCACGAACCAGAGGTAGCCCAGCGCGGACTCGGAGCCGTCCTCGGCGTGCTCGGTGGCCACCAGGAACACCGAGTTCTCCCCCACGGCGCGCAGCAGCTCGCGGATGTGCTGGGTGCGCAGGCCCACGTGGCACAGGTCCCGGTCCGCGGCGTTCACGCGGCGGACCCGCACCCCGGAGTCGCGCAGCCCCGCGCGGCAGCGCTGCAGCGTCTCGCTGGAAAGTCGTTTCGAGAGCTCACCCTCCGTCTCGCCCAGGCGCCCCACCAGGTGGCGGGGACCGGCCTCGCCGCGGCGGATCCTGTCCCGCCGCCGGTAGCCGGCCTCGGCGAGCTGCGCCGCGAGCTCGGTGGTGGCGTGGGTGTCGGGGCTCACGCGCAGCACGGCGGCGTCGTGCGCGGTGCGCGCGTGCTCCTGCAGCGCCTCCAGGACGGCCGGCAGGTCTCGGGGGTTCTTCACGTGCAGGGACTTCGCGTCCACCACCGTGTGGCGGTCCTCCGGGTGGACCAGCAGCTGGCCGTACCCCACTGTCTGATCGCCGCGGTCCACGGCCACGCGCTCCACGCTCACCCGGTCCTCGGTGAGGGCCTCGGCGTCGCCGATTCCCCACAGCAGTTCGGGATGCCCGCCCGTGACCCGGACGCGCGCGTCCCAGGTCTTGCGGTTGCCGCACGGGGACACGCTCAACGCCACGGTGTTTCCTCTCCTCAGGCCCTGCACACCGCGCCCCAGCTTAGCCGCGAAAGCAGAACGCGCGTGGCCACCCGGGGCGGGTGGGCACGCGCGTTCGGCGGTGCGGGAACGGCTCAGGCGTGCAGCCGCTCGTACTTCTCCCACTTCTTGGCCAGGTGCTCGGCCTCGACCATGCGCACCGTGCCGGAGCGCGAACGCATCACGATGGACTGGGTGGCGATCGTGCGGCCGCGGTAGCGGACCCCGCGCAGCAGGTCCCCGTCCGTGATGCCGGTGGCCGCGAAGAAGCAGTTGTCGGAGGTGACCAGCTCGTCCGTGGTGAGGATCCGGTCCACGTCCAGCCCGGCGTCCTCGGCCTTCTGGCGCTCGGCCTCGTCCGTGGGAGCGAGCCGACCCTGGATCACGCCACCGGTGGCCTTCACGGCGCACGCGGTCACGATGCCCTCCGGGGTGCCGCCGATGCCCATCATCATGTCCACACCGGTGCCCTCGCGGCACGCGGCGATCGCGCCGGCCACGTCGCCGTCCAGGATCATGCGGGTGCGGGCACCCGTGGCGCGGATCTCCTCCACGAGACCCTGGTGGCGGGGGCGGTCCAGCACGCACACGGTCACCTGGTTGGGCTTGACGCCCTTGGCCTTGGCCACCAGGTGGATGTTCTGCTTCACGGGCAGGCGCAGGTCCACCATGTCCGCGGCCTCGGGGCCCACCACGAGCTTGTCCATGTAGAACACGGCGGAGGGGTCGAACATGGAGCCGCCGTCCGCCACGGCGATCACCGCGAGCGCGTTGTTCATGCCCAGGGCGGTCAGGCGGGTGCCGTCGATGGGGTCCACCGCCACGTCCGAGGCGGGGCCCTCGCCGCTGCCCACCTGCTCACCGTTGAACAGCATGGGGGCCTCGTCCTTCTCGCCCTCGCCGATCACCACGGTGCCGTTGAAGTCCACGGTGGAGAGGAACGAGCGCATGGCGTCCACGGCCGCGCCGTCCGCGCTGTTCTTGTCACCGGCGCCCACCCAGTGGCCGCCCGCGATCGCGGCCGCCTCCGTGACGCGCACCAGTTCCAGTGCCAAGTTCCGGTCCGCCACATTTCCCGAGCCCTGCTGGGTCGTCTCTGCCACGTTGTTCCTCACCTTCGAGTTTCGGCTGCGCCCCGCTCCGCCGCGCACGGGGGCCAGGACGCACTGCCACGGGTGTCCCCCAGCATATCCCCGGCCCGGCGTGTTGGGCCGGTCCGCGGGATCACGGCACAATGGTCGGGTGAGTTCCTCTGCTTCCGGGC
>NZ_PHOA01000126.1 GCF_003687455.1 Kocuria tytonicola
CCCTAGGATCGGCCCATGGCCGCCGCGACGGCGCCAGCCCCTCCGCGGGGCGGGCGCGCGGGCGGTCCCGGCCCGCGGGCCGGCGCACACCACGACGGACTCACCGGGGACGGTCACACCATGAAGCACAGCGAATCACCGCGGCAGCCCGCGCAGTACCGGCGCCCGCCCGAGAAGGTCCAGGGCCGCCGCTCGGGTCTCGGCATGGACGTGGTGGAGAACATCTTCTTCGGGGTGGTGATGGTCCTCATCTTCGTCTTCGCCGTGGTGATCCTGCGCAGCGCGGGCAGTGCGTGGAGCCTGATCGGCTACAGCCTCGTGTTCTGGGCCCTCATGGCGTACCTGGCGCTTCCGCGGCTGCACCGCACGCTGACCTCCATCTACGTGCCCTCGTACTTCATCGGCCGCACCGTCACCCCGGACGGGCTGCTGGGGGATCCCGTGAACCTCGCCGTCAACGGGTCTGCGGAGCAGATCCACACGGCCATGAAGGCTGCGGGGTGGACCCTCGCGGATCCCGTCACGCTGGGTTCGAGCTGGGGGATCGTGAAGTCCTCGGTGACCCGCAAGAGCTACCCCGAAGCGCCCGTGAGCCCGCTGCTGCTCTTCGGGAGGATCCAGGAGTTCGCGTACCAGCAGGAGGTGGACGGCAACGCCGCGCAGCGCCACCACATCCGCTTCTGGCGCTGCCCCGAGGGCTGGCCCCTGCCCGGCGGCGGGCACCGCGTCCAGTGGCTGGCCGCGGGAACCTACGACCGCGCGGTGGGGCTGTCCCTGTTCACGCTGCAGGTGACCCACAAGATCGACGCGGACATCGACGTGGAGCGCGACTACGTGGTGGACTCCGTCCTGCACGCGGTCCCGGAGGCGGAGGTGGCCGTGATCGAGGACTTCTCCACGGGCTACCACAGCCGCAACGGCGGCGGGGACGCCGTGCGCACGGACGGCGACTTGCCCGTGCTGCAGCTCGAGGCGGTGCCCGTGACCCAGTCCGTTCCCGCGGCGTCGGACACGGCAGGGGCCGCGTCCGCGCACCCCAGCTCCGCGGAGGACGTGCTCAAGGACGTGGCGCGCCGCCCGTTCTCGATCGTCGCGGCGTGGGCGCTCATGCTCGTCTCCGCGCTCGCATTCGTGGCGGACCTGTTCCTGCACCCCACCGACATCACGGGCGAGATGGACCTGGACGGGCTGCCCGAGGGATCCACCACGGTCGTGACGACCCTGGCCATGGGGGTGGTGGTCGTGATGCTGCTGGCCATCCTGTTCCTGGCATGGCGCACGTTCCAGGGCAGCCAGCGCTCGCGGCTGATCCTGATCGTCATGGTCACGCTCTCCCAGGTGGTGCAGATGGCGGCGTTCTTCCAGGGCGGGCGACCGAGCGCCGGTGCCCTGCTCTCCTCGTCCCTGGACCTGCTCACGGTCTACGCCCTGACAAGTCTCTCGGCTCGCGCGTGGACGCGCGGCGGAGCGGAGCGCGCCCGCGGGGAGGGCGCTTCATGATTGTGGCGTTCTCCGTGGTCCTCCTCGTGGTGATCGTCTGGTCCGTGGTGGCCAAGCGGGTGGAATCGATGTTCATCACCCTCCCGGTTGCCCTGATTGCCGCAGGGGTGCTGGTGGGATGGGAGAGTTCCTCTGCGATCTTCGAGCACCTCAGTGACCCGCGGCTGGAGCGCTCGGTGGAGGTGCTGCTCGCCCTGCTGCTGTTCCTGGACGCCACGGAGGTCCGCGCGATCCACCGGTGGGACGTGGGCGTGCTGGTGCGCCTGGTGCTGGTGGGGGTTCCGCTGTCCCTGTTCACGGCCGCAGTGCTCACGGGCTGGCTGTACCCGGAGATGCGGGTGGCCCTGTGCTTCATCCTGGCCTGCGTGCTCGTCCCCACGGACATGGCTCCCGCGGCCTCGGTGGTCAAGGACCGGCGACTGCCCCGGCGGCTCCGGGATGTCCTCAACACGGAGAGCGGCTACAACGACGGCGTGGTGGCCCCCTTCTTCCTGGTAGGGGTCGCCTTCCTGGCCGGCGGTGTGGACGGCCCGGAGAAGGGCGCGGAGGCCCTGGTGGACATGCTCCCGGCGGCCCTGTGGGCCGTGGGCATCGGCGGGGTCGTGGGCGCGGGGGCCGCGTACCTCTCGCGCCTCTCGCAGCGCCACGGGTGGACGACGGCGCGCTGGCGCTCCCTCGGGATCCTCGCCACCCCGCTGCTCGCCTACACCCTCACCATCGCGGTGGACGGCAACGGTTTCGTGGCGGCGTTCGTGGCCGGTCTGGCACACCGGGCGGTGTCCGGGCCCGAGGCCCACGAGACCCTGGGGCTCTCGGAGGACGTGGCCGCGTTCGCGCAGATCGTGATGTGGTTCGTGTTCGGGCAGCTGCTGGAGTTCTCCGTCCGGGAGGGGCTGGATCCCCGGGTCCTGGTGCTGGCGGTGGCCGCCGTGACGGTGGTGCGGGTGCTGCCGGTGCTCTTGGTGCTGCTCGGCTCCACGGTGCGCTGGCGGGACCGGTTGCTGATCGGCTGGCTCGGTCCCCGCGGGATCGCCTCCATGGTGTTCGCGCTGCTGGCCATCCAGCACCTGGGTGGGGAGGACTCGGTGCTGCTGGTCCAGGTGATGAGCGTGACCGTGGTGCTGTCCGCGGTGGTGCACGGGATCTCCGCACCGCTGATTGCCCGGCGCCTCTCCCGCCGCGGTGGCAGGCGCGCGGCGGAACCCGCCGGGAACGGCGCCGCCCCCGCGCCAGGGCCCGGGCCCTCACCGGCACCAGGCGAGGGCGCGCACTCGAGCACGCCTGCGCGGTAATTCAACCGCCGTCAATTCGCAGGAAATGTAGCGAGTGAAACAAATTGCACGGTCCATCTTTTACCTTGTGTGAGTCCGGACATATTCCACCCTCTGCCGAATTACCCGCGTGCTAGCATTTCTTGTCCCCTCCTGACAAAAGGAAAGGAAAGCGAAGAATGCAGTTGAGCCACAAACTGCCCGCGGCGGCGCTGGCCGTGCTGGCCGCCGCCACGTGGGCGGTTCCCGCCGCGGTCGACAAGGTGGTGCCGGAACCGCAGTCGGTCACCACGGCCGCGGAGAAGGCCACGCTGGAGGCAACGGGCGGCTCCGTCCTGGAGTTCCATGCCCCCGAGGGCTGGTCCACCATGCCCACCCAGAACCGCGCCTCGGTGACCTACACCAAGCCCCAGGACGACCAGGAGCTGACGATCTCCGTGATCGACCAGAGCAAGAACTTCGACACCACCGCGGACCGCGTGCTGCGCCAGCAGGCCCTCGAGGGCACCTCCGCCGCGTTCGACGGCGGCACGGTCAGCTCCGCCGGCGGGTTCACCGGCAAGAGCTGCGTGGCCATCAAGCCGAACGACCAGGCCACCGGCAACTGTGCCGTGGTCCACAAGGACGACCTCGTGGTGGCCGTGACCGCCACGAGCTCCGGCAAGGACCAGGCGCCTGACCTGCAGCCCCTCGTGGACAGCTTCCGCGTGGTCACGAGTGACGAGAACCAGACGGACGGAGAGAGCGGAGAATGAGTTCAGTGAGCACGTCGTCCCCGACCGCCCCCGCTCCCGCGGCGAGCGCTCCGGTACCGGCGCGGACCACGCCCGGCTACCCGGCGTACGGCCGTGAGTTCTTTCAGCCGCGCTCGGCGGTGTGGTGGGTGTTCTGCGTCCTCGTGGCCCTGGGCGCACCCGGTGTCACCCTGGCGGTGGCCCAGTCCTTCACCGCGGCGAAGGACTCGCTGCTGACCATTGCACCGATTTTCCTGATCACCCTGGCGCTGTTCGCCGTGATCGTGCTGTGGGCGGACCCCTACCGCGCTCGCCGCGGCTGGATCCTGGTGGTGGCCACCGTCTTCGGGATCACGGTTCCCACGTGGCTCGGCATCCACGCGAACGGGCACCTGGGCTCGATCACCGCCAAGCTGCTGCCCAGCGGCATGGGTGCGGACTGGGGCGCGGCCGTGTCCGGTCCCACGAGCGAGGAGTTCGGCAAGATGCTGGGCGTGGTGATGATCATGCTGATCGCCTCGCACACGCTGCGCCGCCCCATGCACGGCCTGCTGGTCGGCGCTTTCGTGGGTCTGGGTTTTCAGATCTTCGAGAACGTGTCCTATGCCGCGAACAGTGCGCCGTCCAATGCCAACGACGACCTCACCGGTGCCTTCGGTGTGACCCTGCTGCGCAGTGCGATCGGCATTTCCTCGCACTGGCTGTATTCCGCGATCGTGGGGGTGGGTGTGGCTTTCCTGCTCGGCCGCACCGTGCAGCGTCTCTCCCTGGTCCAGCGCATTGCGGGATTCGTGGGATTCTTCGCGCTCGGATGGGGCCTGCACTTCTGGTGGAACTCCCCCTCGCCCCAGGCGGCGGCCGCCGTTCTCATGCTCGTGAAGATTCTGGTGGCCCTCACGTGCTTCATCCTGGTGGCGCGCCTCGCGTGGCGTCAGGAGCGGGAGTTCCTGTCCCGCGCGGACGGTGAGCTGCGGCAGTCCCCGCAGGCGCGCGGCGTCGCCGTGGACCTGGCGGACCCCGCGGTCACGAGCGCCGCCGGCACCCGCAGGCAGCGCAAGCAGGGTCTCAAGGAGGCCCGCAAGCGCGGCGGACGCGCCCTGAAGAAGAGCGTCAAGAAGGCCCGTCGGGTCTACCTCGACGCGTTGCAGGCGTGGGGCCGCCGCGGCACCGGGGTGGACGAGCTGCCCACGGTGTCCTGACGCCCCGAGCGTCACACGCACCACCGGGAGGAGCCCGGGTGGACCAGGAGGTCCACCCGGGCTTTCCTCATCTCACGTCGATGCCGAAGACCCGCTTGACCGCCGTGACCACGTGGCGTCCGTAGCGCTGGGAGGAGGGCGTGGAGGAGAACGGCAGGAACCGGCCGGGGACGTCCGGGTGGGTGATCTTCCCGTGCGTGGGTCCGGAGGTGGTCACCTCGAACCCCGCGGCGCGCAGCCGCGACAGCAGCTCACGGCGGTTGGTGGGGTAGCGGGTGCCGCCGCCACCGGGCTTCGCGCCCGTGCGCTCCAGGGAGTCGGGGGTGTCCGCCCAGGTCTCGTCCGGGCGGCGCGCCACGGCCCACCCGCTGCGGTAGATGCCCACCACGCGGTGCTCCGCGCGGGACACCTGCACGCACAGTCGCCCGTGCACGTAGTAGTCCGTGCGCCCGAGGTCCGCCGTCCAGGTGTCCTCGGGCTGGGCCACGACCGCCCGCAGCGCGTCCTCGGTCACGTTCCACACGCCCTGCACGTGCACCCCGTCCGCGGGAACCTCCAGCTCGTGGGCGCCGTCCCGCCCGGCGGAGTCCACCGTGTAGAACGCGTTCTGCGGTGTGGCGGTAACGGGGGTCACCCCGGCACGCAGCCGTTCCACGAACTCGAGCAGTTGCGGGTCCACGGTGAGCTTGCGGGCCGTGGCCTGCCGGGCGCTGTGCGGGGCGGCCGTGCCGCGGGGCCCCGGACCGGGTTTCGGAACCCCGCCGGGGGCCACGTGGGCCGCGGGGCCCCCGCCCTCGGACGCGCTGGCACCGTCCCGAGCACCGGGGGAGGGGCGCCACGATGTGTAGTCCACGGGATGCACCCCCCGGGCGGGGTTCTGGCG
>NZ_PHOA01000127.1 GCF_003687455.1 Kocuria tytonicola
CCCCAGGAGATCACCGTGAACGTTCCCCCGCCGTCCTGCCCCTCTGCCTTCAGTCGCCCCAGCCGCTTCGGTGCCATTCGGCGCGGCGCGCTCGCCCTCTCGGTCAGTGCCGCGCTCGCGGTGGCGGGCGCGGCACCCGCCCTGGCGGCGTCGCCCACCACGAGCATTGCGGCCATTCAGGGCACCGGGCAGAGCACGCCACTGGCCGGAAAGACCGTGACCACGGAAGCCGCCGTGGTCACCGCCGTCTACCCCCCGGGCCCGGGTTCCCTGGGCGGATTCGTGATCCAGACCCCGGGATCGGGCGGCACCATCACGGGCACCACGGCGTCCACGGGACTCTTCGTGTCCACCGGTCAGACCCCCCTCACCGTCCGGAAGGGCGACGCCGTCCAGGTCACCGGTACCGCGGGTGAGTACAAGGGCCTCACACAGCTCGCAGGGGACGTGAAGGTCACGAAGGTCATCAAGAAGGTGGCGCCCGTCAAACCCGTCACCACGGACTGGGCCTCCACCGTCTCCTACCGGGAGAACTTGGAATCCATGGTGTACCAGTCCCGGGAGAACTTCCGGGTGGCGGACACCTACGGAGTGGGCCGCTACGGCGAGCTCGGGCTCGCGGCGGGCCCTGCGCTACCCGCCCAGCCCACCGACGTCGCCCGACCCGGCAGCACAGAGGCCGAGGCGCAGGCCGCGCGGAACAGGGCCATCTCCGTGGCCCTGGACGACGGCACCAACCAGGGGTTCGCGGCGAGCCCGAAGCTCGAGGCCCGCACCGTGCCCTACCTGGACCCCCAGAACCCGGTGGAGGTGGGGGACCGGGCGAAGCTCACCGAGCCGATGATCGTGGACTACCGGCACGACGGCTGGCGGTTGCAGCCCACCACCGTGACCACCCGGGGAACGGAACCGGTCCGGTTCACGACCTCCTCCGACAGGACCCCCCGTGTGGGCGGGCAGTTCTCCGTGGCGTCCTTCAACGTGCTCAACTACTTCACCACCACGGGCGACACGAAGAAGTGCAAGGGCGGCAACTACTCCACGGACGGCACCCACAACGTGGCTCAGGGATGCGATGTCCGCGGGGCGTACGACGCGGCGGATCTGCAGCGCCAGCAGGTCAAGACCGTGACCGCCATCAACCAACTGGACGCCTCCGTGGTGGGACTCATGGAGATCGAGAACTCGGTGAAGCTCGGGGAGGGGAAGGACGAGGCGCTCACCACTCTCGTGGGCGCACTGAACGCCGCTGCCGGCTACGGGAAGTGGGCCATCGCCCCCGTGGACGACTCCCAGCTGCAGGACGTGGCGGAACAGGACTTCATCACCAACGCCATCATCTACCAACCGGGGGAGGTCACGCTGCACGGAGAGGCACAGGCATTCGGTTCTGCCGCGGGCCCCGGCGGTGCCTTCGCGAACGCACGCACGCCGCTTGCCGCGACGTTCACCGCAACACAGGGCAAGGACAACGCGCCCACCACGGTGGTGGTCAACCACTTCAAGTCGAAGGGATCCGGCCCCAAGGACGGCCCGAATGCGGACGCCGGGGACGGCCAGGGGGCCTGGAACGCGGCCCGCGTGGCGCAGGCCCAGGCACTGGTGGAGTGGATCCCGGAGCTCACCGAGCGGGCCGGATCCACGGACGTGGCTCTGCTGGGCGACTTCAACTCCTACTCCCAGGAGGACCCCATGCAGGTTCTCTACTCGGCTGGTTTCGAGTCCGCGCCAGACGCCGCGGAGCACACCTACGTGTACGGGGGTCAGGTGGGCTCCCTGGATCATCTGCTGGTATCCCGCTCCTTGGAGCGACGCATGACCGGCGCGGACGTGTGGCACATCAACTCGGGCCAGTCCCCCCTATTGCAGTATGCGCAGTACCGCACCACGGCGCTGGACTACTACCGCCCGGACGCCTACGCCTCCTCCGACCACGACCCGGCCATTGCAGGGTTCCGGGCGGGCAGGAAGTAGTCGACACCACCCCGCCCCTGGTGGCGCCCCGACACCACGGGTGGTCTCGGGGTGCCGCCAGCTTGTGGTGCCGTGGCGATCACCCGTCCCGGGCGGGCACCGGCGCTCTCATGACTCTTCATGTGTAATTTTCGTACGCAAACCTACTTGGGCGTCACCCCGGGGATACGATCCTGCTGTTCTCAAGCTTCATCTCCCTCGGGCGCAGGAACCGATCGGACGGGCCGTCGATCTCCGACCACTGCGGGACCCACAGCGCGCCCCCTTTCGAAAAGGACCCACCATGGTCACTGCTGCACCCCTGCGCCGTTCCCTCGCCACCGCGTTCGTGGCACTCGCCCTCACCGCCGGCGTCTCCCTCGCCGACGCCGCCCCGGCAGAGGCTGCCAGCCCCGCCAAGCCCTGCTCGGCGAGCGTCTCCGTGAAGACCCCCCGCCAGTGGACCACCACGGTGGTGAACGTGTCCCGCGTGGGCGCCAACGCCAAGGTCACCACTCGCGCGAAGTACAAGACCACCACCAACACGAAACAGGCCAAGGCCTCCACCCGTGGCACCGCTGCCGTGAAGTACCCGATCGCCGGCGCAACTCCGGGGCGCACCGTGCGGGTGGACATCACTGCGGTGTCCGGCAAGACCACATGGCAGTGCTCCACGTCCTTCACCCCGCGCCACAAGTAGGCCACCGGCCGGTCCAGGGGTCGTGCACGCCCCGGGTGTCCTGGCCGATGGACCTCCCGCACGAGAAAGCGCCGCGGGCCCCTGCGGGGGCCCGCGGCGCTGTCGTTGCGCCAACATCGCATCTCTCGCGCAGCCCTCATCCCGCGCCGCACGTCGTCCACCGTGGTCCGCGCTGCGAGCTCCGCCCCCCCCCAGAGTCGCAACCGCAATCGCAGCGTGCGAGAGGGAACCCTTCGTGAGGACGCTCATCACGGGAGCGAAGTCTCCGGTGAACCGGGCGTCGCCCTCCGCGACAAGGGGGATCGGAGATTGGGGTCCGGGCCACTGTGCTGCGCGATGCGCGGATCACCCGCGCATGGCTCATGGCGCACCGGATCTCCACTGGCGCGGGAGAGTGCTCGTCGAACTCGAGGAAACGCTCGGCATCGAAGTACGGAGTCCCGTCCTCGGTGGCGCTGCGGAAAGCGGCCAGGACCTCGAACATTTCACTCAGCGGCTGGGAGAGGAAACCCGGTCTGCGACAGCTGCCGGAAGGCTGCTGACAACCTCCCACGGCAGGCCGAAGGGAAGCTCCTCCATGGGGCGGACCAGACACAACCCGCAGCCATTTCGGACCCCCGCACGGGAACCCGGTGTACGAGCAAAGCCCCCGACCCGCCGTGTGGCGGATCAGGGGCTTCGTCATGCTGCGGAGGATGGGGGATTTGAACCCCCGAGGGCGTTAACCCAACACGCGTTCCAGGCGTGCGCCATAGGCCGCTAGGCGAATCCTCCAGGCAAGCACGCAACCCACTCATGCGGGGCACGTGCGGCAATCAGCATAGCGGAACTCCTGCCCGCGGCGCGAATCCGGTCCCGGTTCCGCGCCGCTCGGAGCATGGCAGAAGCGCGGGTTCTGTGGGGCCGCACCCTCGTCGGCAGGCCCGCCACGAACCCGGGGAGCCGGCAGCACGGGATTCCAGTGCGGCAGCCGGAACGGGTCCGTGCACGTGGGGCGGCGGGGCCGGGACGCGGGCTGGCGGCGTCGTGAGCAGAGCGCGCGCGCTGGGCGCCCACGGCACAGGCCGCCCGGCCGGTTCGAACTCCGCGTGCGCTTGGGCTAAAGTAGAGCCCAGCCCCTCGTGTGGCGCCATCTCGTAAAACTCCCCCAGGGCCGGAAGGCAGCAAGGGTATATGGGCTCTGGCGGGTGCACGGGGGGTCTTTTCTTTCCTCCCTCCCCAGCCACCCGGGCACGCTGTGCGCGTCCGAGGCCCCGGCTAAGGTGTGCTCTGTGACTACCGCCCTGTACCGCCGCTACCGCCCGGAGACCTTCGAGGACGTCATCGGTCAGGAGCACGTGACCGAGCCCCTGATGACCGCGCTGCGCAAGAACAGGGTCAACCACGCCTACCTCTTCTCCGGTCCGCGCGGCTGCGGCAAGACCACGTCCGCACGCATCCTCGCGCGCTGCCTCAACTGCGCGGAGGGCCCCACGGCCACACCGTGCGGACAGTGCGAGTCCTGCCGTGACCTGGCCCGCAACGGCGCCGGCTCCCTGGACGTCATCGAGATGGACGCCGCGTCCCACGGCGGCGTGGACCACGCCCGTGACCTGCGGGAGCGCGCCACCTTCGCCCCCGTGCGGGACCGCTACAAGATCTTCATCATCGACGAGGCCCACATGGTCACGCGCGAGGGCTTCAACGCGCTGCTGAAGATCGTGGAGGAGCCGCCGGAGCACGTGAAGTTCATCTTCGCCACCACGGAGCCCTCCAAGGTGCTCACCACCATCCGCTCCCGCACGCACCACTACCCGTTCCGCCTGGTGCCGCCCGAACCGCTCATGCGCTACCTGGAGCAGCTGTGCCAGGAGGAGGGGGTCACCACCGAACCCGGCGTCCTGTCCCTGGTGGTCCGCGCCGGCGGCGGTTCCGTGCGGGACTCCCTCTCCGTCCTGGACCAGCTCATGGCGGGCTCGGACGAGCGCGGTCTCACCTACGACCTCGCCGTCGCCCTGCTCGGCTACACCCACGCGGCCCTGCTGGACGACGTCGTGGACGCCTTCGCCGCCGGGGACGCCGCCACCGTGTTCTCCTCCGTGGACCGCGTGGTCCAGACCGGCCAGGACCCGCGCCGTTTCGTGGAGGACCTGCTGGAGCGATTCCGGGACCTCGTGGTGGTCAACGCGGTTCCCGACTCCGCGGCCAACATCCTGCACGGGATGCCCACGGACCAGATCAACCGGCTCCGCAACCAGGCCACCCAGCTGGGCGCCGCGGAGCTCTCCCGCTCGGCGGACATCACCAACGAGGCCCTCAACGAGATGACCGGGGCCACCTCCCCGCAGCTGCACCTGGAGCTGCTGTGCGCCCGCATCCTGCTGCCCTCCGCGGACCACACCACGCGCGGGATCACCTCGCGCGTGGACCGGTTGGAACGCCGTCTGAGCATTCCGCGCGGTGCCGGGATCCGGCAGAGCGCGCAGGACGGCACGGTTTCCGCCCCTGGCGCGGAGCCGACGCCACCCCCGTCCTCCGGCGCCTCGGAGCCGGTTCACGACGCCGCGCCCGCCCGCACCCCGAGCTCGTCCGGGGGTGCTGCCGGCCCCGAGACGTCGTCAGCGCCTCGGGCCTCGTCCTCGCCACGGCCAGCTGCTCCGGGGCGGACCGCCGAACCCGTGGGCGGGAACGGCCCGGTGGACGAGAGCGGCGAGGAGACGGTGGACACCGGCCCGGCCCCGTCGCGCCCCGTGCGGCAGGACGGCTCGGAGCCCGGCAGACCCGCGTTCGAGACCCCGGACGTCGCAGAACCCTCCGACCCCCAGGACGAGTCCGAGGAGCCGCAAGGCAGCGAGTACCCCGCCGCCGCTG
>NZ_PHOA01000128.1 GCF_003687455.1 Kocuria tytonicola
CCCACGACACGGCACAGTGACCAGGGGCCCCGCCGCACCACCCCCGTGACACCGTGGTCCCCGGTGCAGACCCCGGCCACCTCCACGGACCCCGATCGAGGCCCCGGCTCCGGCCACGGCCTCGATCACGAGAATCTTCACGAAGGAGCACGGTGTACGAAGGACCGGTTCAGGACCTCATCGACGAGCTGGGGCGGCTGCCCGGCGTGGGCCCCAAGTCCGCCCAGCGCATCGCGTTCCACCTGCTGGACGCGGACAAGGACGAGGTCCAGCAGCTCGTGGACGCCATCTCCACGGTGAAGACCTCGGTGTCCTTCTGCGTGGTCTGCGGCAACGTGACCGAGCAGGAGGAGTGCGCCATCTGCCGTGACGCCCGCCGGGACCGCAGCGTGATCTGCGTGGTGGAGGAGTCCAAGGACGTCATGGCCATCGAACGCACGCGCAGCTACCGGGGGCTCTACCACGTGCTGGGCGGGGCCATCTCCCCGCTGCAGGGCGTGGGCCCGGACCAGCTGCGCATCCGCGAGCTGATGACCCGGCTCTCGGACGAGACGGTGCAGGAGATCGTGCTGGCCACGGATCCCAACCTGGAGGGCGAGGCCACCGCCACGTACCTGTCCCGCATGCTGAAGACCCTGGGGATCCGGGTCACCCGCCTCGCCTCGGGTCTCCCGGTGGGCGGGGACCTGGAGTACGCGGACGAGGTCACGCTGGGCCGGGCGTTCGAGGGCCGCACGGTGGTTGCCGAGGGGCGGTAGCCCCGTGGCCCCCCGCGGCCTGCGCGGCCCACCGGTGGCGGCGAGCCGCTAGCATTGAGCACTGAATCCCCGACCGAACCCGGCAAATACCCGCGCCCCGGCGCCGGGTCCCAGCCCGCGAGAGGAATGCATGAGCCTCATTGTCCAGAAGTTCGGCGGTTCGTCGGTCTCCGATGCCGACGGCATCCGCCGCGTCGCCCGGCGTGTGGCCGAGACCAGGAACGCCGGTCACCGGGTGGTCGTGGTGGTCTCCGCCATGGGTGACACCACGGACGACCTCCTGGACCTCGCCCGGGAGGTGGCCCGCAAGCCACCGGCCCGCGAGCTGGACATGCTGCTGACCTCCGGCGAGCGGATCTCCATGGCGCTGCTGGCCATGGCCATCTCGGACCTCGGCGTGCCCGCCCAGTCCTTCACCGGTTCCCAGGCCGGGATGATCACGGACGGCGCGCACGGTGCGGCCAAGCTCGTGGAGGTCAGCCCCCGGCGGGTGAGCGAGGCGCTGGAGAACGACAACGTGGCGATCATCGCCGGCTTCCAGGGTGTGCACCGTTCCACGAGCGACATCACCACGCTGGGCCGCGGCGGCTCGGACACCACCGCCGTGGCACTGGCCGCCGCCCTGGACGCGGACGTGTGCGAGATCTACTCGGACGTGGACGGCGTCTACACCGCGGACCCGCGGATCGTGCCCTCGGCCCAGAAGCTGGACCGGGTCTCCTCCGAGGAGATGCTGGAGCTGGCCGCGAACGGCGCGAAGATCCTGCACCTGCGCTGCGTGGAGTACGCCCGCCGCTTCAACGTGCCGCTGCACGTCCGCTCGTCCTTCACCCACAACGAGGGCACCTGGGTCATCCCCAGCCCCCACGAGAACCTCACGCCGCAGAAGGAGATCCCCTTGGAACAGCCGCTGATCGCCGGAATCGCCCATGATCGCAGCCAAGCCAAGATCACGATCGTGGGCGCACCGGACCACCCGGGCATCGCCTCCCGCATCTTCCGTCTGCTCGCGGACGCCGAGGTGTACGTGGACATGATCGTGCAGAACGTCTCCACGGGCGAGCACCCCCTCACGGACGTCTCCTTCACCCTGGACGAGTCCCAGGGCACCCTGGCCCTGAACCTGCTGCGCGCCGCCGAGGAGAAGATCGGCTACACCCGCCTGGACTACAACGACCAGGTGGGCAAGCTGTCCCTCGTGGGCGCCGGGATGAAGACCAACACGGGCGTGGCGTTCACGTTCTTCCAGGCGCTCGCGGACGCCAACATCAACGTGGACATGATCTCCACGTCCGAGGTCCGGATCTCGATCGTCACCTCCGTGGAGAAGCTGGACGACGCCGTGCGCGCCGTGCACACGGCCTTCGGCCTGGACTCCTCCGAGCAGGCCACGGTCTACGGAGGCACGGGGCGCTGACCCCGCGCACCCCATGACCAGCAGCACCTCACCCCCGGGTTCCCGGCGGGACGACGCCGCCGCGCCCGCTCCCGCACCCGCGGACGGTCCCGGAGCTCCCACCAACGTGGCCGCCGTCAGGACCGCCGACGGCCGACCGGGCACCGGGCAGAACGCCCCGGGAGCGGCCGCCTCCGGGAACGGGGCCGCAACCGGCCCCACCGATGACCCCCTGGCCCTGGCCAACCAGCTGTGCTTCTCACTGTCCGTGGCCTCGCGCATGGTGGTGCAGAGCTACCGCCCGGTCCTGGATCCGCTGGGGCTCACGCACCCGCAGTACCTGGTGATGCTGGCGCTGTGGGACTCCCAGCCGCGCACGGTCAAGGACCTGGGCGAGCAGCTGATGCAGGACTCGGCCACGCTGTCCCCGCTGCTCAAGCGCCTGGAGGCCCGCGGCTACCTCACCCGCGAACGGGATCCCCGCAATGAACGGGCGCTCGCGGTCTCCCTGACGGGGAAGGGCAGGGAGCTGCGGGAACGGGCCATGGCGGTGCCCACCCGGATGATGGACCGGCTGGACGTGTCCCGCGACCAGGTGCACCTGCTCAACGAGGGCATGCACCGGCTCATCTCCGCCGCGCAGGCGCTGGGCCCGGATGCCGAGCAGGGCCGGGCGCAGGACCCTTGCGATGAGTGAGTCAGCGACCAGGACGCGGCCCGAGGTGCTCACCCGGGAGCAGTGGACGCAGCGGGCACGGGCTCACGAGGATCGCGTCTCGCGCTACACCCAGCCGTTCCTGGACCGGCGGTTCCGAGGCGAGAAGCACCCCGTGGAGGACTTCCTCTTCACCTACTACACGCTCTCCCCCGCGCAGTTCACCCGCTGGCACCCGGGCCCCGGGGTCGTCCTCCTGGGCGCCCCCGAGCGGGCGGACTGGAAGTTCTACCGCCCGGCCACGCGCGCGGAGCTCACGGCGGCCGGCGCGCGGGAGGTCGCGGGCGGCGTCGTCGTGGACGCTGCGGCGTTCCTGACCAAGCGCGGGACGGCGGTGCGCTTCACGCGCGAGATCCTGGCGAACACCGCGGCGAGGAGCGGCACGTTCGACTGCTTCGGGCTGCACGAGTGGGCCATGGCGTACCGCGCGGAGGAGAACGGCGTGCGCCACGAGGACGCGGGCCTGCGCCTGGGCTCGCGCGGCACGGACGCCGTGGTGGAGGGCCACCGGATCCGCTGCTCGCACTTCGACGCGTTCCGCTTCTTCCAGCCCCAGGCCGTGGAGCGCAACGAGCTGCAGCCCACCCGGCAGGCCCAGCGCACCCTGGAGCAACCGGGGTGCCTGCACGCCACCATGGACCTCTACAAGTGGGCGTACAAGCTGCTGCCCGCGGTGGACTCGGACCTGCTGGCGGACTGCTTCGAGCTCGCGTGGGACGTGCGCCGCACGGACATGGAGGCCTCCCCCTACGACCTCGCGGACTGGGGCTACGAGCCGGTGCGGATCGAGACGCCCGAGGGCAAGGCCGAGTACGTGCGCCGGCAGCGGGCCTTCGCCGCGCGCGGCACTGCGCTGCGCGAGCGGCTGCTCGCCGCCACGGAGCGGATCCTGGAGTCCGCCGCGTGAGCTGGCACCCGGTTCCCGACGCCGCCGCGCTCGCCCGAGCGCTCACGGCACCGGCCAGCGCGGTGCCCGTGCGGGTGGCCGGGGTCCCCCTGGTCCTCACCCGCGACGAGGACGGCACGCTGCGCGCACTGTCCAACGAGTGCCCGCACCAGGGTGCCACGGTGTGCCGCGCCGCGGAGCACGGCGTGGCCTCCCTGGAGTGCCCCAACCACTACTGGGTCTTCGACCTCACGGGCACGTTCCAGGGCTCCCGGCTCGCCCTGGACAGGGGACGCACCGCCCCACCGGACCCGGCCAAGAACCTCCGGGAGCGCCCGTGCCGGGAGACGGCCGGGCTCATCGAGGTCCAGCTCCCAGAGCGCTGACGCGGCACCGGGGCGGGCACCCACTAGAGTGGGGGGCGCAAGCTCGCGGAGCGTCGTCGTCGCCCGGGGAGATCCCCGGAAGGCGCCCGGCGTGAGACGGCACGGACTCCGCGCGCCGACCACTGCCACACCGCGTACAGGAGCGTTCCATGGCCCGAATCGTCGTCGACGTCATGCCCAAGCCGGAAATCCTCGACCCGCAGGGCAAGGCCATTGCGAACGAGCTGCCCCGCATCGGTCTCAGCGGCTTCACCGAGGTCCGCCAGGGCCGCCGTTTCGAGCTCACCGTGGAGGGCGAGGCCACCGAGCAGATGCTGGCCCAGGCCCGCGAGGCGGCGGAGAAGCTGCTCTCCAACCCGGTGATCGAGGACGTGGTGAACGTCAGCGCACTGCCCGAGGAGCACTGAGCGTGGCGCAGCAGCCGAGCCCCGAGCAGACGCCCCTGGTGGCGGACCTCTCCCAGCCCGCGCCGGACTCCCGCCTCGCGGACGTGCGCGTGGGCGTGGTGACCTTCCCGGGCACCCTGGACGACCGCGACGCCGCCCGCGCCGTGGACATCGCCGGCGGCACCGCCGTACCGCTCTGGTACGCGGACGAGGACCTGCAGGGCGTGGACGCCGTGATCCTGCCCGGCGGCTTCTCCTACGGGGACTACCTGCGGGCCGGTGCGATCGCGCGCTTCGCCCCGCTGATGGACCGGATCGTGGACGCCGCGAGCTCCGACGGCGGGATGCCCGTGCTGGGGATCTGCAACGGCTTCCAGGTGCTCACCGAGGCCCACCTGCTGCCCGGGTCCATGATCAAGAACGAGCGGCTGAAGTTCATCTGCCGGGACCAGGCCCTGCGCGTGGAGAACACGGACACCGCGTGGACCGGGCGCTTCACCGCGGGCCAGGAGATCGTGGTGCCGCTGAAGAACCAGGACGGCCAGTACGTGGCGGACCAGCGCACCCTGGACGAGCTCGAGGCCGAGCACCGCGTGGTGTTCCGCTACACCGGCGGCAACCCGAACGGCTCCCGCAACGACATCGCCGGGATCACCAACGCCCGGGGCAACGTGGTGGGCCTCATGCCCCACCCCGAGCACGCCGTGGAGCCCGGTTTCGGCGCGGACCTCTCCGGGGCCGGCCCCGTGGGCATGCGCGAGGGCACGGACGGGCTGGACGTGTTCGTCTCCGCTCTGGAGCACCTGCTCCGCTGACGCGCCCACGCGGCCGACGCCGCCCGCGGAGGTTCGCGAGCGACGTCGTCCGCCGCGCGCACTGCCCCCGGGCCGCGTCCCGGGCGCGGCACCCCCGCGCCGCCACCGGCACGCCCCACCGACC